>JAZOAX010000076.1:0-9493 GCA_045595685.1 Acutalibacteraceae bacterium | reverse complement strand
CAATTCTGCAGGAATTGCATATCATCAACCTCGAAGAGATTGTATATCATCAAGCCGACAGTTATGCACACTTCGTGTGATGATATACGCCTACGGCGATGATATACACGCTCACGCGTGATGATATACCAAGCCTGTCGGCTTGGATAAAAAAATCCGACAAGTCGAAACTTGTCGGATTTTTTGGCTGCGGAACTAGGATTCGAACCCAGACAAACAGAGTCAGAGTCTGCTGTGCTACCCTTACACAATTCCGCAACGAACAAGAGATATTATACACATCCTAATGGCGGATGTCAATAGTTTTTTGAAACTTTTTCAACTTTTTTCTAAAAAAATACAGCCGGATTTTCCGACTGTATTCTGGTCTTTAGTTATAAAGCGGATATGAAGATCTTACAACAAGAATACTGCTTGCAAGAAGAATCTGTGCAATGAAGTAGGTTACGATATTGATGATTCTCCATATTCTCTTTTTGTCTTTGAAGAACAGTATGTATCCGAGAAGAATATCTGACACTGCAAAGAGGAAGCCGCCGCCAAGAACGGTTATGAACACTGCAACCATATTATCGTTAGTACCGTATGCCCATTCACCGATTGCGTATCTTGCACATTTTGCAAACATTGCAAGAAGAAGCACTCCGTATGCGGTAAGTCCTGCGGTCATTCCCGCTCTGTCTTTATAGAAGCCTTTGAAAACAGCAAGAATTGTAACTGCGATGATTACAACGGCAACAAACACAATTTCATACCATTCGAATGTATTTGAGCCGGGGTATCTTGTTATAATAGCCTTCTGCAAAGCAATAAGATAGAAAATATGGCCTGTGAGGAAGGCAACGACACCAACGGCGTAAATTGCAATTTTGTTTGAAAGCCAATGAAGGAAAAGATCGCCGAGCCAACCGAAAACAAGTCCCCATATAATCATTGTTGCATAAGGTGTGTTGTTATCTGCAATTTTCATTGCGGCAACACCGCATAGAACAAACAGTGTTGCTGAAATCATTTTGAAAAGCATTGACTGTTTGCATTTCTGAGGCCAATAATACTTAAGAAACATAGGCACTGTGACACACTCAAGCACAATAGTCAATATATATAAGATATTATAAAACGTCATTCTTTATTCCCCCGGTATCAGTCTTTGATTTTACCTCTTTGTACCGCATCAATCAAAGGTACAAGTTTGGGAAGAACTTTGGTTACTGCTGCCTGAACTACGGGCTGCTTTATAACATCCTTAACAGTTTCTTTAAGTGTTTCAGCCATAACAGCTGTTGCAGGGTTACAAGAAGGACGCATAACAACATTGTCTCCGTTGAATTTGAATTTAAGAATTCTTTCGGCAACGGCTTCAATGCAGCGGATGTGCACTTCAAGTTCACTGTCGGTATTCCAGCAACCTGTGGAACAGGTGGTGTAAGGAATCTGACCTACTATAATCTTATCCCAACGGTATTCGCCGTCCAGACCGATTTTCACGGAGTTGACCTCGTCACCTTCGGTCCATGTCATAACTGCTTCATTGTCGTAGAATTTGAAACTTACATCGTTGATGTTACCCGCCTTGTCACTTTCCATAAACAGTGCAGTAAGAGGCACAACACTTGTGGGATAGCCTGCAATGTTAACTGCAATGGGTTTTGAAAGTTTCATTCTTCTGCCGTGAAGTCTCTGTTCAAGACCTGAACGGTTCTTTTCGGGAAGTTTTTCAAAATCGGGAAGGCTGAGTTCAACACTTTCTCCGTTATTTTCTTCAATAAATGCCTTGGGGAAGTATTCCCACACAACATCACGCATACCCTGCTCGTGAACTTCACCTGCAGTGAGGATAAGGCAAGCGTCAAGATCTTCAAAAACAATACCGAACTGGCTGAACATACCGTCTGCACGGTATGATTTTTCATAACCGTCATTTCTCCAGAAGCAATATCCGTAGCCGCGCTTGCAGTCACGGTCCTGGTTGGAAACGCTGTTATCTGCGTGATATTTTACGGATTCTTTTACCCATTCTTCAGGAATAACCTGCTTACCGCCGAACTTACCGCCCTGACTGTAGCAATATGTAAACTTTGCAAGGTCTTCCGTTGTGATCATAAGTCCCCAACCGCCTGCTTCAATTCCTCGGGGGCAGGTTTCCCAGAAAGGATGTGCAAATTCAAGGGGCTCAAAAAGACGGGGTCTGAGATATTCCATAACGGACATTCCGGTAACTTTGTGAATAATGCAGCAAAGAAGATACATATTTTCACTGATGTAAAGGAATTCTGTGCCCGGCTCGGAAACCCAGGGTGAATTAAGGATATCCTTGAACCAACGGTCCTTTGTTCTGTCAAGGAAAACACTTACGGATTTACCGCTTCTCATTGTGAGAAGGTCTTCAACGGTCATTTCCTCAAGGTATTCGTCGGGCTTATCCCCCCTTGCTTCAGGAAAAATATCCACAAATCTTGTGTCTACAGTGAAATAACCTTCGTGTACTGCAAAACCAATTGCAGCGGATGTGAAAGATTTACTTACTGAATACATCATATGATTGTGCTCTTTGCCGAAGGGGGCTTTGTAAACCTCACAAGCAATTTTATCGTTGCGGATGAGCATAAGTGAGTGCACCTGCTTGCCGAGTTCTTCGCAGCGGTCAAGGAAATCCCTTACCACTTTGGAGTTAACCCCCACATCTTCAGGTTTTTCCGCCACGGGAAGCCAGTTTTTTTCTTTAAGTTCCATAATATTTCCTCCTTATATATTCAGATTATTTTATTTTCTTCTTTCTGTGCAGTTTCTGAACAAATATCTGCCCTGCAAGAATTGCTGCACCCACAAATACCGTTGCAACAACCTTTCCCGCAGTGATGTTCAGTGCACCTTTTGCCGTTTCTTCACCGTCCGCAATCTTCATTTCATTCATACTGAACAGAAGAACTGAATATGCATTTTCGGCTTCATCAAGAGATTTTACTCTGCCTGAAAGCACTGACTGAGCCTGACTAATGGCTTTTGTCAGATTATCTTTGCTTGTCTGGGAATACCCTTCGGTTACGACTTTATCTGCACCTTCAAGAAGAACAGAAAGTCTTACCCTCATTTCAGTGTTTTCTTTTATATAAGAAACAAGAGATTCGGTATTATTGGTTTCGATTACGGTGAAACCTTTTCTGATAAGTTCGTTCCAGCCGTTTTCACTGTCACTTCTCTGACCGCACAAATCGGGATTATATGTGGGGGCGATTGCCCTTGCTTTACCAAGAGCAGAAAAATTATTTGTTGTGAGTGAGCCGTACATAACATTGAAATAATTCTTAGACTGATACTGAACAAGGCTCATACCTGCTTCAGACAAAGTATTTATATGAGAAACGGAATTGAAAATGATATTGCCGTCATAAATACCTATTACATTCGGTTTCTCTGTTTTATCGGAAACCCACCGGGTGATTTTCTTTGCACTGTCATAAGTTCTGAGATATACCCTTGAAAGTTCACCTTTTTCTTTGAGCAAATCATAAACAGCATCTTTATCTTCACTGTTTATATCGAGGATAAGAGGGAATATATCTTCTGTACCCTCAAGGAGTTCTTCGAGAGTGGATATTTTATACTCTGTAAGGTTGCCTTTATTGTCGTAAAGGCTATAATTTTTCAGTTCGTCAAAAGTGACTTCTTCAACATTTTCATAAGGGGCATCGCAGATATTTCCGAGACTTTCGTCTTCGCAAAGAACAAAAACTCCGTCTTTTGTTTTTTCAACATTTACACTTACCATATCGGCGCCTTTGCCAAGAGCGGAAAGAACACCTTCAAGGGAGTTCGCAGGAAAATTTTCTGTATCGCCTCTGTGGGAAATGCAGATAATTCTGCCCTCAGGCTCTGCAATAACTTCAGTTACGGGTTGCACCGACGATGTTGCCGAACAAGGAACACAAACGGTTAAAATAAGAATTAAAAAAGTTAATATATATGTGAGTTTCTTATTAAATTTCATCAGGAAATGCCTTTCGGTTTTTAGTCTTTTTAATAATAACACAAAATTCACGGTTTGGCAATATTTTTTATTCCCGCAAAGAAATTTCATAAATTAAAGTTTTATTACAACTTCTTCTTTTATATTCATTTCGCTTTCGGTAATTTCGCAGTCATAGCAAAGGGCAGTAACTCCGTTTTTAACTGCATTTTTAAGACACTGTGAAAACTTAGGGTCATTAGTTGCGTTTGCAGTGAAATAAAGCACATCTTTCATCTGCACCACAAACATAATATAACCCTCAAAGCCTTCTTTTACACATTCACAAAGTTCCGTTATATGTTTTGCACCTCTTTCGGTGGGTGCATCGGGAAAAGACACAACACCGTCATTTTCCAAGGTTACACCCTTGACCTCCATATATGCCTTTTTTCCGTCATATTCCAAGTAAAAATCAAAACGGGATTTTCCGTAGGTGCTTTCGGGCTTTATCAGTGTTATGTTTTCAAAAGGGCTTTCACCGCTTTTAAGCCACTCATAAACCGCTTTGTTTGGTGCCTGAGAATCCATGTTGACCAGTCTGTCACCCTTTTGCACTGTTATAAGAGAGTATTGGTATTTTCTTTTTTCGTTACTGCTTTTCTGAAGAAAAACATTTACGCCTTCCACAAGAAGTTCTTTGCATCTTCCTGTATTTTTCACGTGGCAAAGTTCTTTTTTACCGTCAAATTCAATCTCTGCAACAAAACGGTTAAGACGTTTTATAAAGTTTGCTTTTACAATATTTTCGTATTTCATTCTTTCACCTTGAATCCGAAGCCGATAAGTCTTAAATGTCTGATTTACGGCACCTTATAAAAATAAGGGCGATATGCAATCGCCCTTATTAATCGGAATAATATATCAATAATCGAATTTTTCACAAACCTTGTTTATTGCTTTGTTTGCAGCCTTAAGAATACCTGTTGCTGCCTTTTCAATGAATGAGGGTTCGCTTGATGTATAAACACCTGCATCAATAAGAGCCTGTTCAAGTCTTGCTTCTGCAGCGTTCCATTTTTCTGTGTCGATTACGGTCTGGGTTTCCATTTCTCTGATTTCAGCAATTGCTGCTTCAACTTCAGCAATCTGTTCTTCAGTCATATTTGACTTATCAGCAGCTTCCCAGTCTTCAATTTTCCAGTTTGTGTAACGGGTGATTCTTGCACCGTTGAACTGGGGATATGCAACGGGATTTGAGTAAACGTCAACCATATTTCTGTCTGTCATAAGCTGTGTGCCGAGTTTGAGACAGATATCGTTATACTGAAGCATTTCGTGGGACTGGCCTTTGAAATACCATGTTGTGCAGGGAAGAAGACCTGTTGTGGGGTCTACCATACCGTCGGGTGAAAGGTGATTGTGGGTGGGATCTGAGCAGTATGTTCCTGCTGCTACGTAGCCTTCACCGAGAGTTTCGCCGAGATCTGCGATGGTTGCGCCCATTGATGTGGATTCAACATGAAGGATACAGTCTGTGTTTGAGGTTTTGTATTCTTCTGTGAGAGGAATCATCATAGGAAGGTCATAGCAAACGATGTCATAAAGCTGACCGCCGAGTGAACGGATATTATTCTGGTTTGCCTCAAAGTTTGCTCTTGCCTGCATAAATGTGTCAACTTTTTCGCGGATTGAAGCATACTTATCATCCATAAGCCACTTTTCTCTTGCTTCGGCATAATACTCAGTGGGGCATGTTGCCCAAAGCTGAGTTGACTTGACAACTACATTTTCAACAACGCCTTCAAGAAGACCGTTGAGTGCAGATTTAAGTACATCAGAAGGAAGAATACGAAGAAGCATATTGATAAGATATGTTGACCAGGTATCACCCATAAGGTTAACCATAAGGTCTTCATAAAGTGCATCGTCTGAAGTGAACACACTTACATTGCCGGTGATAAGGTCGCCGACAAGTTCTGAGCCGTCAATGGCGGGAACGATATAAACAATCTTGTTTATATACTTATGGTCTTCCTTGAACATATCAAGATATGACACTGCGACGGAGCCGCCAAGGCTGATGGGGCAGATGTTAACTTTGTCTGAGCCTGTGTATTCGCGTACAAATTCAACATATTTGTGAAGTCTCTTTGTGGTTTCGGAAATGTCACCGAGTGAGTCATAACCAAAGAAGAAGAGTCTGTCTTCACCGATGATTTCAGCACATTCCTGAATGGGAATACGGTTGAAATACATTTCTCTTTTTTCTTCGGGAATTTCAGATACGGGAGCAAAATAGCAAGGTACTTCAATGTTATTTACATAGTTACCTTCATTGTCTTTTTCAATTGCATAAAAGAGTTTGCTTGCGCCCTCTTTCATTGCATCTGAAAGGCCGTTATCTTTTCTTGTGATGATTGAAAGAAGAAGATTGGGAATAGCCTCTGCAAGTAATGCGTTAAGGTTGAGTTCAAGGGGCCAACCTGTGATTTCATCGCCTGTATCGTCATAGGTTTTGTTGCCTTCGTCGTCAACAACATAAGTATCGTTCTGACCGATACCGTGAAGCACGATTACGGGTGTTTCTGTGTCATAATCAGGCACATAGGTATTGCCCTCGCTTGCTGCCGATGAGAATACAACGGTCATGGAGAAAACCATGATGAAGCAAAGAACAAGGCTTAATGCTTTTTTAAAGTTCTTCATTTGTTAAACTCTCCTTTAACAGTATTTTAACATTTTAATTCTATACCTTTTTTTGTAAATAATCAATATGTAAGTTAAAATTTATAATTTCTTAAAAATTATTTCTTTATGAAAATCACTTTTTTATTTTTTCATCACTTCGCCTGCAATTCTTACGGCACTCATTGCATCTTTTCCGTAGTAATCTGCGCCAATCATATTGGCATATTCTTCTGTAAGAACTGCACCGCCCACCATAGTTTTTACCCACGGACATTCCTTCTTGAGAAGCTTTACCGTTTCTGCCATATTTTCAACGGTGGTTGTCATCAGTGCCGAAAGCCCCACAAGACTGACTCCGTCTTTTTTTGCACATTCGGCAACGGTTTCAGGTTCAACATCTTTACCGAGGTCCGTCACTTCATATCCGTAATTTTCAAGAAGAACCTTTACTATATTTTTGCCGATATCGTGGATATCACCTTTTACGGTAGCGATAAGAATTTTTCCTTTTGACTCGGTTTTTTCCGAAGAAATTGCAGTTTTCACCGCATCAAAAGCCCTGCTTGCCGCCTCGGCACTCATAAGAAGCTGAGGCAGATACATTGTCTTTTCTTCAAAGCATCTGCCCACGGCATCAAGGGCAGGTATAATATATCCGTCAATTATGCCAAGCGGCTGTTCTTGTGAAAGAAGTTTTTTTGCACTGTCATAGGCTTTTTCTTTGAGCCCTTTTATTATGTAATATTTCAGGTCTTCTTTTTCCTGAGTTTCCGTTTTAACTTCTGATGCGGCATCTGCCCTAACGGTAATCTGAGAAACAAAACCGATATAGTCACTGCAGCCTTTATCGTAGCCTTTCAGTGCTCTGTAGGTGTAATAACTCTGCATCATCTGTGCCGAGTTAGGATTCATAATTGCACAGTTGAGCCCCTTTTCAAAAGCCATTGAAAGAAAAATTGCATTGACAGACTGCCTTTCGGGAAGTCCGAAAGATATGTTTGAAACACCCAGGCTTGTTTTAACACCGAGTTTTTCTTTTATAAGTGAAACTGAATCAAGGGTGACTCTGCCGCTTTTTTCATCGGAAGATACCGCCATTGCAAGAGGATCAACAATTATATCTTTTTTGTCTATACCGTATTTTTTACATTCATTTATTATCTTTTCGGCGATTTTACATCTGCCTTCAGCGGTTTCGGGAATGCCGTCCTCATCAATAGTCAGTGCGATAACAGTACCGCCGTATTTCTTAACGAGAGGCAATACACTGTCCATACTCTCTTTTTTGCCGTTAACGGAATTTATAAGAGGTTTGCCGTTATAAATGCGCATTGCTTTTTCCATTGAGGATATTTTCACTGTGTCAATCTGCAACGGCAGGTCGATTACCTCCTGAAGACGCTTTACGGAAGATACAAGCATTTCATCTTCATCTATTTCGGGAAGTCCCACATTTACATCAAGAATATGTACGCCTTTTTCCTGCTGACTTATACCCTCAGTTACGATATAGTCAAGGTCTTTTTGTCTCAGGGCCTCTTTAAAGCGCTTCTTACCCGTCGGGTTAATTCTTTCACCGATAAGCACCGGCTCATCGGAAATTTCAACTGCATGGGTATAAGATGAAACAAAAGTGTAGTCCTTTTTCTCAATCGGCGTGAAAGGAAGGTTTTGCGTTTTCGAAACTGTTTTTTCAATATACTCAGGTGTGGTACCGCAACAACCGCCGAGTACCGATGCACCGCATAAGGCGATTTCTTTCATCACATCGGAAAACTCCTCGGCATCAACATCGAAAACCGTTTCGCCGTCAACACTTCGTGGAATACCTGCATTAGGGTTGACAATTACGGGAAGAGAGGAATATCTGATATATTCTTTCACTCTCGGCAGCATCTGACGGGGACCTAAAGAGCAGTTCATACCAATGGCATCAACGCCAAGGGATTCCAGCATTGCAATCATTGCTTTTGCATCGGCGCCTGTCATAAGTTTTCCCGTTTCATCGAATACATTCGTTACAAAAACCGGCAAAGACGAATTCTCTTTTGCCGCAAGAACGGCAGCCTTTGTTTCGTAGGAATCGTTCATAGTTTCGATTATGATAAGGTCTGCACCGTATTTTTCCGCAAGAACAACATTCTTTTTGAATATTTCAACAGCATCTTCAAAAGGCAGATCACCCATAGGCTCAAGCATTTTTCCCGTAGGGCCCATATCGAATGCGACAAAACATTCACTCTTATCCCCCTCAAAAAGTTCTATTGCTTTTTTTGCGTTTTTTATTCCACAGGCAATTATCTGTTCAAGATTATCAAATTTGAGGCAGGACGCTCCGAAGGTGTTTGCCGTTATAACATTACTGCCCGCCTTAAGATATGCAAGGTGGATATCCACAAGCACATCAGGTCTTGTGATATTCCATTGCTCAGGATTTTCACCTGCCACAAGTCCCTTTTTCTGCAAAAGAGTTCCCATTCCGCCGTCAAAATATATCCTTTTTTTATTAAGCAAATCTGTTATTTTCACAGTAATTCTCCTCAGATATTATTCTGTTATGCCCACAATAGCCGTAACGGACTTTAAGGGCACCATCATTAGTGCATCGGTGAGTGTAAGTCCGATTTTTCTGCCTGCATCAAGAAACTGAAGTATTTCCGGCTGCACCGACAAGGGCACATCACCGTAGCCCGGACTGAATCGTGGGCGCAGTTTGTGTTTTTTTGCCATTTCTTCGTTTATAATATCGCACCAGCATTCAATTCCCGAAGATGCAATGCAGCTGAGTATCATTCCCTCACCGCCGGACATAAGAGACAGTCTTTTTATCTGTCTGTCAACATCACTACCCACAGT
>JAZOAX010000075.1:0-2952 GCA_045595685.1 Acutalibacteraceae bacterium | reverse complement strand
CAACGTGTCTTTTTTTGCTGTAAACCTTGCCTGCAAATTCTTTGCCTATCGCAACTGTGGGAGTGTGAGCCGTGATAAGATACTTATTGCTGAAATAAGGTACGGTGTAGTCGGTTTTTGCAAAAACAAAATCTTCTTCACTGTATTCTTCGAGGTCTTTATCTTCATCAAAGTTTCTGATACCTGCGTGGGCGAGAACAAAGGTTTTTCCGCCTTCTTCGAGTTCTTCGTATGCGGCGAACTCAGTCAGATAGTCAAGAACTGCCTCTTTGCCTTCTTCGTCAAGGGAAAGAAAATCAGCAATGGTTTTTTCGCTTTTCATTGCGAGCCACTTTGAAAGAAGTTCTTTTTCTTCACCGTCAAGGCTGCTAAGTGCTTTTTCGGCAGACCCTTTTTCTGCAATCAGGGGAAGAAATTTCTTAGCCATATATTCGTGTTCACCCAGAACAGGATAAACATTGGCTCTGTACATCATATCCTGCAGAATCGCAATGCTGTCGTCACCTACATCAATAACATCACCGAGCACAAAAACTGCATCTGTGTCTTTCGGGCTGAGTTTTTCAAGCATCTGTTCGTATTTTTCTTTGTTGCCGTGTATATCACCGATTACATATGTCATGGTTTCAGATATCCTTTCTCCATAAAATGTATGCATAATTTCGGAGTTCGGAATTCCTAAATGCGCCGAACAAAGTGCAAATCAGATAATATATTCCGCCGGGTTTTTATGTTATAACCTTACTGCTTTGCTTATATTCCGCATTCCGAATTCTGTATTCCGAATTCTCTAATTACTTCGTAATCAACAGTTCATTATTCTCAAGGAATTCATCATAGGTTTCTTTCTTATCGTAAACACCGTCCGGTCTGAATTCAATAATTCTGTCTGCAATTGACTGTACGAACTGATGGTCGTGAGATGTGAAAAGAAGTGAGCCTTTGAATCTTATAAGTGCATTATTGAGGGCTGTGATTGATTCAAGGTCAAGGTGGTTGGTGGGCTCGTCGAGAATAAGCACGTTTGCACCGCTGAGCATCATTTTGCAAAGCATACAGCGTACTCTTTCGCCACCGGAAAGTACCATTGCTTTTTTTGTGGCTTCCTCACCTGAGAACATAAGTCTGCCAAGCCAGCCTCTTACATCGGTTTCAAACTGCAGGTCGGAATATCTTCTTACCCAATCGATGAGGCTTTCCTCAACACCGTCGAAAAATGCGGAGTTGTCTGCAGGGAAGTATGCCTGTGAAGTTGTAATACCCCATTTGAAACTTCCTTCGTCGGGTTCGAGTTCGCCCATAAGAATTTTGAAAAATGTTGTTTTTGCAACGGCATCGGTACCCACAAAGGCAACCTTTTCGTTGGGTCTTATGGTGAAAGATACATTGTCCAGTACCTTTCTGTCGCCAACGGTTTTGGAAAGGCCTTCAACAATAAGCATATCGTTACCGATTTCTCTGTCGGGCTTGAACTCAACAAAGGGGAAGCGTCTTGAAGAAACGGGCATATCTTCAAGAACAAGATTATCAAGAAGTTTCTTTCTGCTTGTTGCCTGCTTTGATTTTGATGCGTTGGCACTGAATCTTGCAATGAATTCCTGAAGTTCTTTCATCTTGGCTTCGGTTTTCTTGTTCTGTTCACGAAGTTGACGCTGTGCCATCTGGGTGTATTCGTACCAGAAGTCGTAGTTACCCACATACATTGTTATTTTGCCGAAGTCGCAGTCTGCGATATGGGTGCAGACTTTGTTGAGGAAATGTCTGTCATGGCTGACAACGATAACGGTATTTTCAAAATTCATAAGGAATTCTTCAAGCCAGTTGATAGCCGCAACATCAAGGTGGTTGGTAGGCTCGTCAAGAAGAAGGATATCGGGATTGCCGAAAAGAGCCTGTGCGAGAAGCACCTTAACCTTCTGTTCACCTGTCAGTTCTTTCATAAGGCTGTAGTGGAATTCATTGTGAATACCTAGGGCATTGAGCAGTATTTCTGCATCGCTTTCTGCGCTCCAGCCGTCCATTTCAGCAAACTCTTCTTCAAGTTCACTTATTCTGATACCGTCTTCTTCGGTGAAGTCCTCTTTTGAATAGAGTTCTTCTTTTGCATCCATAATTTCAATAAGTTTCGGATTACCCATCAGAACGGTGCGGATTACATCGTATTCGTCATAGGCATAGTGGTCCTGCTTTAAAACGGAAAGTCTTTCACCGGGGGTAATTGTAACATAACCCTTATTAGGCTCAATTTCGCCGGAAAGAATTTTTAGAAAGGTACTTTTACCGGCACCGTTTGCGCCGATAAGGCCGTAGCAGTTACCTTTTGTGAAGTTGATTGAAACGCTTTTGAAAAGTTCTCTGCCGCCATACTGCAGAGTAACATTGTTTGTACTTATCATATTATCACTTCCTATATAAGAAATTTGTATAAAAAACTCATTAAATTATATTATACCATATTATTATACTTTTAGCAAACCTTTCCTTGAATATATTTTACACTTTTGAAACGAAGCAGTTTATTTGCAGCCGATGGTTTATTTTTAAACCCGTTTTTATGGGTTCGGGATTTTTATCTCTAACTTTAATTTTTTTATCTAACTCCACCCGATCGAGCCGCTTTGGCTCTTACTTTTACCTCTATGTTTCATAAAATAACCAGTCGGGTACGCTGCGCTGTGCGTTACTTTTGTCTTGGCAAAAGTAACCAAAACCGTTCAGTTCTCGGATGATGCTTGTTTATTCGGTATTCTACCGAATGCCACGAGCATCACCGCAAAAAGAAATATTTTAATCCCCGTTATCAGTCGGGCTTTCCCGTGCTTATGATTTATGTCCGCACAACGTCATAAGGAGTCAGCGGCATCCTTACTGCTGCCGTTACTGTTCAGTAGGGGGAAAGCATTATAAAACAAAAATATGTAGTCTTCGGGTATTTGTAGTAAGCGAATCTCT
>JAZOAX010000074.1:0-4321 GCA_045595685.1 Acutalibacteraceae bacterium | reverse complement strand
GCCTCTTATCAGTTATTTTGAGCATAACCGCCGTGAAAAAGGTGAAATCATAACAGACCGTATCCTTCTGGGAGAAAACTGTGCCATTGTTACAGACGCGGGTATGCCTGCAGTTTCAGACCCGGGGGAAGACCTTGTTGCACTTTGCCACGAAAAAGGCATCGAAGTTAATGTTGTGCCCGGTCCCTCTGCATTTGTTGCGGCAATTGCATTATCGGGGCTTCCTGTGGGAAGATTTACTTTTGAAGGTTTTCTCAGTATGAACAAAAGTGCAAGAAGGGAACACCTTGAAGATATAAAACACGAAAAAAGAACAATGGTTTTTTATGAAGCGCCCCATAAACTTTCGGCAACACTTCAGGATTTATACAATACCCTCGGTGACAGAAAACTTGCCATAGTCCGTGAAATTACAAAAATCCACGAAGAAACAATCCGTACAACTCTTGCCCGGGCCGCTTCAAAGTATGCTGAAGAAGGACTCAGGGGAGAAATAGTGCTGGTTATTGAAGGTGCTCCCGATGAAGAGTCTGACGAAATCACTCTCAGTGAGGCTGTAGAACTTGCAAAGGTATATGTCAGTGAAGGGCTCAGCACCAGTATGGCAGCAAAAAAGGCCGCCAAAGAAACAGGATACAAAAAAGGTGATATTTACAGGGAAATTTCCTGATTATTATAAAGGATTTATATAAATATTCCGGAGGTATAACAATGAAAGAATGGCTCAGTCAGTATTGGTATCTTCTTATAATTCTTGTTGTGGTTATAATTATTGCAGGCGTGATTTTTTATTTTGCAGGCAAGGTGCTTATGCGTCACAACAGAGAATATAAAGAGCAGGAAAAACAGATAAAGCATCTTCTCGCACTCAAAGAAAAGTATAAAGACCTCACTGCAGATGCAATTCTTTCTGCAGATGATGCTGAACTTCTTGAAGGTGTAGCGCTGTCATATCAACTTATGCTGCAGAAAAAGGAAAATATTGAAGGCGAATTTGAAAAAATGAACGACTTTCGAAAAGATGTATATGCCCTTGATGTTTTTGTTCAGGATGCATCGTCTAAAGAATTCTTTTCACAAAACGGCGATATTCTCAGAAAAAGAATTGTTTCAGCCTTTGAAAAAATCGGTATGACAGACTTTGCCAAAAGAATTTCCCGCATCGCACTTATGTATGATAAAGACAATGAAACAGTGTCTTACAGTGAAAAAGAAATTGCAGAATTTGATAAATATATTTCCGAAAACGACATTTTAACTGAAATTAAGTTAAATGCCGCAAAATATATTAAAAATAATTATTGTGAATTTGTAAATTAACTTATATTTTATTTGACATATTGCAAAAACGAATGTATAATAATTAGGTATAATTTTTTAAAGGAGGCGGTATCTTTGCGTAAAACGGCGGCAGTAATTCTGCTTCTCGCTTTGCTTACAACAGTTTTTGTATCCTGCGGTAAAGATGAAGAAGAAACAACCCTTCCACCGCTTACAGGTGCAACAACAACTGCACCCACAACCTCACAGATTCCTGTAACTGAGCCTACAACGGACTCAAATGTCAATGCAACATATATTCTCACAACAAGCCCGGACAAAACAGTGCCCTGGGGCGAGACAACAAGGTATGATATAACAACTGCACCCACAACAACTGCACCCACAGGCATTGTTATTCAGATTCCTTCAGAAGGCAGCACAAATCCCGTTCAGCCCAGTTATTCTCAGGCGCCCCCAACGGCACCCACAACCGTTCCAACAACGGTACCCACAACAACCAAACCTACCACCACAAAGCCCACAACAACCAAACCTGTTGAGAAAAAGCCTGTATCAGTTTCCACAGGCAGCAATGCTTTCGATGGCAGTAACCGTTTGATTGTTGATATTGACGGGTCAAACTGGTCAAGTCAGTTTGTTTCAAACACACAATACCTTCCTGTTGATATTGACGGTAACCCCACAGGAAAAACCGTAAAGTGTACAGTAAACAGTTCTCCCGACGCTGCAGGTAACTATTTGATTACTGTTGATGTTTCAGGTCTTTCACTTTCTTCAGGTGCAAATGTCAGCATAGCTTTCCCCGAAGGTTTTATTCAGACAAAGGCCGGAACTCAGTACAGCAGAGCCTTTACAGTATACGCGACATATTAAAAAATCAAAATCCTCTTTTTAACACAATTAAGAAGAGGATTTTTTTGTTTAAAAGCATTTTTTTGCGAAATATAATTGTCATTTTCTCTTATATATTGTATAATAATTATAATTATTGTTTTTTATGAGGAATAAGATTTATGAGGAATAATTCATTTGATTGGTTCAGGCTTGACAATGCCGCAAAAATTTTTCCCGGACAGAACTCCCGTTCCTGGTCAAATATTTTCCGTTTAAGTTTTCACCTTAAAAGTGAGGTTGACCCCGAAATTCTGCAAAAGGCTCTTGAGGCTACTCTTGTGAGAATTCCCACCTTTGCTGTGAGAATGCGAAACGGTTTTTTCTGGCATTATTTTGAAAAAAATCCCAAGCCCTGCTATGTTATGCCCGATATAAAAAATCCTTGCTACAGAATTAATTTCAAAGAAAATAACGGATATCTTTTCCGTCTTTATTATCACGGCTGCAGAATATCTGTGGATGTGTACCACGCCCTTGCCGACGGATACGGCGGAGCGGTATTCATTTCAACTCTTGTGGGTGAATATCTCAAGCTTCAGGGCCACGAAATATCTCACAATCAGTTTGTTCTGGATGTCAATGAAGAGCCGAGAAAGGAAGAACTTGAAGATTCCTACAGCCGATACGCTTCTTCAAAAGTGAAGTACGACAGAAAAGACAAGTGGGTATATCACAATGTTGGAACAAAAAGACCGATGCATCGCAACAACTATGTTGCAGGCATTATGTCTTTCAAAGAGGTTCACGCAATTTCAAAAAAATACGGTGCAACCGTAACTGAATTTTTTGCCGCAATTCTTATTGATATTCTCTACAATAAGCAACTTCGTGAAAACAAAAAGCAAAGGGAAATCAGCGTTCAGGTGCCCGTTAATCTCAGAAAAGCCTTTCCTTCAGAGACTCTGCGTAATTTTGTTTTGTGCCTCAGAGCAAAAATTGACCCCAATATGGGTGAATATACTTTCGAAGAAATACTGCGCAGTGTGTCTTTACAACTGAGACTTGTGAACAACGATAAGTTCCTGAATTCGATGATGACACAGAACCTTAAAATTGAGCGTAATCCCATTGCAAAACTTCTGCCCTTACCCATAAAAGACCTTGGTGTCGGCATAACTTTCCTCATAACAGGAGAACAGACAACATCAACACTTATTTCAAACCTAGGACCTCTTGTTCTGCCCGAGGATATGGCTCAGCATATTGAAAAGGTTATGCTTTTCACAGGGGCAGGCAAACTCAACGGAGCCCGTTGCGGTGTTGCTTCTGTGGGTGATACACTTGCTTTCACATTTTCCAACTGCTATGAAGAAAGTGATGTTGAAAGAGAATTTTTCACCCGTCTTGTTAAAATGGGCGTTCATATCAAAATCGAAAGCAACAGAGACTGATTTTATAAAGGAGAATAATTTATGTCTTACTGTGTTAACTGTGGCGTTGAACTTGATGACAGTGCCAAAAAATGTGCGCTGTGTTCAACACCTGTAATAAATCCGAACAAACCTGTCACTGAAAACATAACGGCACCTTTTTCAGATAACGAGCATATTCCCGAGCAGGTTAAAACAAGAATCACTGCACTGATAATATCAATGTTTATGCTCATTCCGAATATCGTTTGCCTTTTAATCAACGCAATTTTTTTCACATCGTCATTCTGGTCACTGTATGTCAGTGCAACATCTTTTCTTGTGTGGATAATTTTTGTATTTCCCTTTCTCACAAAAAAGTTTTATCCCTATCTTATGTGGGCATTTGATACCGTTTCTGTTGCGCTGTATGTCTTTTTCTTCTTTGCAATGGGTAATGACACTACAAACTGGTATCTGAAAGTGGCGCTTCCCATAATCGTCATTGTTTCACTGCTTGTTGTGATTTATATGATGTGGGTGAAGAAAAAGAAAAGACACTGGTTTATGAAAACACTGCATATTTTCCTTGATATAGGCATTGTAGGTTTAATCAGCGGACTTATTTTCTCTGTTGAACTTGGCATATCCTTTGCCTCTGCCGTGGGACTTATCATTTTTGCGTGTTGTCTGTCCATTGTTATATTTATGATATACTGCAACTCAAGCAAAACCCTTAAAAAGTGGTTTACAAAAAGATTTTTCACCTAAGGTGACAGCAGTTGAACCAAATA
>JAZOAX010000073.1:0-5122 GCA_045595685.1 Acutalibacteraceae bacterium | reverse complement strand
AAGAGTTTCACCGATACGATAGCACTCAGTTCATTTGAAAAAGGTCACGTAATTGTAAAAAAAGGAAAGAAAGTTTTTGTAAAGTTTATTGTTGAGTGATTTATCATAGAAAGGATAACAGTTATGGGTAACAATAAAATTAATAATAAAGCGTTCATTCTTTATCTTATAAGTTTTATTCTTTATTTTGCATCATATCTTATTTATACCCTTATTCCTTCATCAGACCTTGCAAACAGCATTGAACATTCAGGAATGGATGCAGTTTATGTTTTAACTGCATCACCTGTTCTTGCAGTGTTGTCTTTAGGAGTATTTGTTGCATTTTGTGTGCTTAACAAAAATTACCTTGAAAATTTAATTAATAAGAAAATTTTCGTAATAGCGGCAGTTATATTCACATTTTTAATTGCAGTGTCTGTTTGTTTTTCAATTTCTTTTGTAATTTCACAGTATAAACTCGGTTTTACCGCACCTATCAATGACACCAAGTGGGAAACCTACAGTGTGTGTATGCTTTTTGTCACTGTCATTGAATTTGTTTCACTTGTACTTTTCGTTTTTGCGATGAAAGGTAAACTTACAAAAAACACAAAATAAAAACTCTTAAATCAGAGGTATAATTTATGAATTTTAAGGACAAAAAAATTTACACAATAGCAACAGCACACCTGGATACAGTGTGGAACTGGGATTTTGAGCACGTTATCAATGTTTGTCTTAAAGATACACTTGATCAGAACTTTGCTCTTTTTGAAAAATATCCCGACTACCGCTTTAACTTTGAAGGTGCATACAGATATGAACTTTTTGAAGAATATTACCCTGAAAAGTTTGAGCAATTACGTAAGTACATAGAAGAAGGCAGATGGAATATTACCGGCAGCGGATATGAAAACGGTGACGTTAATGTTCCTTCACCTGAAAGCCTGTTCAGAAATATGCTTTACGGTAACCTTTATTTTGAAAAGAAATTCGGCAAAAGAAGTAATGATATTTTTCTTCCCGACTGCTTCGGTTTTGGTTGGAGTCTTCCGGCTATTGCTGAACACGCAGGTCTTAAAGGCTTTTCAACACAGAAACTTTCCTGGGGCAGTGCCTACGGAATTCCTTTTGACATTGGTGTCTGGTACGGTTCAAACGGTAAAGCAATTTTTGCTTCACTTGATGCAAAATCATACTGCACAACCTTCAGAAAAGTAAGAGACAAGAAAGATCTTACAGAAAAACTCAATCACAACATCAAAAATTATAATCTTCCCTGGACCTACGCTTATCACGGTGTAGGTGATGTGGGCGGTGCACCTAAAGAAGAATCTGTAAAAACTGTATGTAATGAAATCGCAACAAATGATGTTTCCGATATCAAAGTTCTTTCATCTTCTCCTACAGAATTCTTTGAAGACCTTGCAAAACTCACTCCCGAAGAAATTTCAAAACTTCCCACATGGAATAATGAACTTGTTATGACAGACCACGGTGTCGGTTCATATATTTCAAGAGCATTCAGTAAGCGTTGCAACAGAAGAAACGAAGAAATTGCAGATATGGCAGAAAGAAACTCTGTTGCTGCAATGACACTTTGCGGTGCTGAATATCCGAAAACAGAAATTGATAAGGGTTGGAAAAGAACAATTGCGCACACCTTCCACGATGATATCACAGGCACATCTGTTCAGCGTGTATATCAGCGTTCCTGGAACGACTATATTCTCAGTGCAAACCAACTCACAAATGCTTACGAAGGTTCATCTGCTGAAATTATCAAATGTCTTGATACTTCATGGGTAAAAGGTATTCCTGTTATAATTAATAATACTGTAGAACAACCCAGAATGTCATTTGTAGATGTTGAAATCCCTTCCAACGGATATGGCTTTATAAGAGTGTTTGATGCAAACGGCAGAGAATTACCGTCTCAGGTTAACTATGTTGATAAATTCATTATGAAAATCACTGTTGCTGCTTTTGTACCTGCGCTCGGCTTTAAAGTTGTTGATGTTATGTACAGCAATGAACCTTGTCAGATGAACACCGGTCTCAGAATAGGTTCTAATGTTATTGAAAACTATAAATATGTAGTTTCAATAGACAAAAACGGCAACATCTCTTCAATAATCGATAAATCCCTTGGAGAAATTGAACTTCTTAATAAGCCCATTTGTTTTGAACTTAACAAATATAAAGGCGCAAAGGAGTATGCTGCCTGGGAACTCAGATATAAAGAAGTTATGAAGTATCCCTGGGAATTTGCAGAAAAAGGTATTTGCACAATTGAAGAATCAGGTCCCGTCAGAGTTACTCTTAAAGTTAAACAGACCTGCAACAAATCAACATTCACTTATTATGTAAGCCTCGCTGCAGGTTGCCCATGGGTGAGTGTTTACAACGAAATTGAATGGCGTGAATTCTGCAGAACACTTCACAACGGTTTCTCTTTCACCTGCAGAAACTCAAGTGCAACGTACGACCTTGGTCTTGGTACCATCAAACGCGGAGTTGCAAATAAGAAACTTTACAGTGTACCTGCACAGAGATGGGCCGATATTTCAAATCAGGATGGAAGTTATGGCGTATCTGTATTCAGTGACTCAAAATACGGTTGGATAATGAAAGACGAAAAGACTCTCCGCCTTACAGTTATCCATTCACCTAAAAACTGGTACAGAGACGACAGTGTGCAGGGTATGCTTGAGTTCGGTCTCAACAGATATGGATATGCTATCTATTCCCACAAGGGCTCTGTCGGTACTGAAACACAGTTAAACGCCCGTTTCTTCAACCAGCCTTTAACAGCGTTTGTTTCTGATAAACATGAAGGAAGTCTCGGCACAGAGTATTCATTCGGCACTGTAAACCAAAGCAATGTTATTATTCGTGCTGTTAAGAAGGCTGAAAACTCTGATGAAGTTATTGTCAGATTCAACGAAGGCAGTTATATTGACACTAAAAATGTTGAATTTTCACTCGGCAGCGGTATTGTAAGCGCCCGTGAAGTCAACGCAATGGAAGATGTAATCGGTTCAGCACAGGTAAGTGACGGTAAACTCGTTTTCGATATTGCACCTTACGAAGTCAAGAGTTTTGCTCTAAGACTTGCTGATGCTAAAATCAACAACGAAAAACTTACTACTCCCATTGAACTTCCCTTCAATGCAGACATTGTTACATTCAATCACAACAGAAACGCGGCTGCAATTCCTACAATCAACGTTTCCGTACCCGGCGAATTGTTCCCGAAGGAAATCCGTTGCAACGGCGTGAATTTCAAAACCGGCGACATCTGGGGTGATGGCAACAACGCTATAATCTGTAACGAACAGACAATCTCAGTAGACGGCGAAAAACTCTATTTTGTCGGTGCAAGTTTATACGGCGATAAAGAGTATGTTTTCAAAGTAGGGGATAACAGTGTTACTGTACCCGTACAGTCTATCAATGAAAGAATCGGTAAATGGGACCTTTATGATCTTGCTGAAACCGCAAACATTAAAACTGATAAACTTGCATGGGAATGTACTCATACCCATTCAGCAGACAAAGATAATGCTGCCAGTCAGCTGTACTTCTTTATGTATGAACTCAATATCAGTGGTGCAAATACCGTGACTCTTCCTGAAGATAACGGTCTTATAATCATCGCAGCTTCACAAACAAAGGACGGATCTTATATCAAGTTAAACTCAGCACTTTATGACAGAATCAAAGAGCGCAAGTTCGACTATAAGATGTCTGCAAAAGAAAAAAGAGCATACAGAAGACACAAGATTATGGAAAAGAAAACTCCCAACAAGTCATAAAAATTGTCCCTGCGTTTTTGCAGGGACTTTTTACGGAGGAAAAGCAATGATAAAATCAAATTGCCACACACATACAATTTATTGCGACGGGAAAAACACTGCGGAAGAAATGATTCTAGCAGCAATTGATAAAAACTTTGTAAGTCTCGGTTTTTCTTGCCACAGTCCGATGATATATGAAAATGATTGGGCAATAAAAAAAGAAAAAATCTCATATTATATCAATGAAATAAATAGTCTGAAAGAAAAATATAAAGATAAAATTGATATTCTTTGCGGCATAGAAGTTGACAGTGATTACTGTGATGTTAATTTAGATGACTTTGAATATACAATCGGTTCAGTTCATCAGTTCATATACAACAAAAAAATATATGAAATTGATTATACTGCCGAAAGACTTTCAGAAGCAATAAATGATTTGTTTGATGGTGATTTCAACAAAATGGCTGATTGTTATTTCTGTATGTTAGCTGATTTTATATGCGGATACAATTTTGATGTTGTAGGACATTTTGACCTTATCACAAAATTTAACGAGCAAACTCCAATGATCGATGAAGACAATTCTGTTTATCAGAAAAGTGCTCTTGCTGCAATAGACAAAATTCTCGAACACAACAAAGACATTCTTTTTGAAGTGAACACGGGCGCTATGTTCAGAAAAGGTAATAAGAAACCGTACCCCGCACCTTTTATAATGAAACACCTTTATAAAAAAGGCGCCAAAATAACGGTTACATCTGATTCTCACTGCTGCGAAGCAATAGATTTTGCATACGATTCAGTATACGAGTATTGTAAATCATTCGGATTTAAAGAATTTTATATTCTTAAAAGCGATGGCAAAGTATCGGTATCATTTTAACTTAATAAATCGGCACTTATCGTTTGATAATACGAGTGCCGATTTTTCTTTTGTTTCTCTTCGTCAGTATTGATTTTTTGAATCAGTTGCGATATAATAATGTGATGTATAAGTACATTGGAGGATTGTTTATGAATCTTGAAAAAATATGCTTTAAACTTGCCAATGCGACAGGCACAAGCGGATGTGAATCCGAGGCCGCCAAAGTTGCTGCAGAGTTACTCAGCGAATATATGCCTTGCCAAACAGACAGATTAGGTAACGTATGCGGTACTGTCGACAACGGTGACGTCCATATACTTTTAGATGCTCATCTTGACCAGATTGGTCTTGTTGTAAGAGGTATTGATGATAAAGGTTTTATACTTATAGATAAAGTCGGAGGAATGGACCTGAGAGTTCTCACCGGTGCTGAAGTTATTGTGCACGGAAAAGAAGACCTTTTCGGTGTTGT
>JAZOAX010000072.1:0-5568 GCA_045595685.1 Acutalibacteraceae bacterium | reverse complement strand
ACATCGTAAACACGTACAATGTTTTTATGAGAAAGCACTGATATTGCTTTAGATTCATTCTTGAATCTTCTTATAAATTCTTCATTTTCAAGAAATTCTTTTTTGAGAATTTTAACTGCAACGATTCTGTGGTCCATATTATCGAAGGCTTTGTATACAACTGCCATGCCCCCGACACCGATGATTTCCATTATTTCATATCGTCCGTCAAGACGCTTTCCAACAAAATTTTCCATTATTTTTACACCTTAGCCTTTCATAACAACTACGGTTATATTATCTCTACCGCCAAGCTCGTTTGCTTTTTCAATATATTTATCTGCAAGAGCACTGAATTCAGTTTCCTTATACATACTGAGAAGTGTTTTCTTATCAACAAGACCGCTGAGTCCGTCGGAACACAGAAGAATTGCATCTCCCTCGTTAACACATACAAAATCGAAGTCTATATCAATTTCCTCACCAATTCCCATTGCCCTTGTGATTATATTCTTAATCGGAGTATTTTCAAATTCAGATTCAGTAATCTGTCCTTTATCAAGCATT
Source organism: Acutalibacteraceae bacterium (assembly GCA_045595685.1). Lineage (GTDB taxonomy): Bacteria > Bacillota > Clostridia > Oscillospirales > Acutalibacteraceae > UBA6857. The sequence goes on along the minus strand of JAZOAX010000072.1, from coordinate 5,022 downwards.
TCCTGAACAAGAGAGTGGTCTTTGGTAATCTGTTTTATATCATTTCCGCTTATTATGTACGCTCTGCTGTCACCGACATGTGCAATGCAGGCTTCGTTGTTCTTAACAACAGCAGCCACAATTGTTGTTCCCATTCCTTTGAGATCATCCTGGACTGAACCTCTGTCAAAAACAGTAACATTTGCAGTTGTTATTGCAGAAAGCAGAAGATTTTCAAGGGAGGCTACCGGCATTGATTTGTTGTAACACTTTTTAATTTTTTCGCTCACCATATTTATTGCAACAGAACTTGCAATTTTACCGCCGTGCACACCACCCATGCCGTCACAAACAACTGCCCAGGCAGTACCGTCTTCAAAATAACCGAAATCAAAAGCATCTTCGTTTTTTGCACGGATTCTGCCGACATCTGTATTACCGACAATATTCATTTACGGATCATCTCCCTTTTATGAATAATAAAATTATTTTTCGCCTCTTCTTAACTGACCGCAAGAGGCATTGATATCACTGCCGAGAGTTCTTCTCACTGTTGCATTGATACCGTATTTGTTTAATATTTTGATGAAATCTCTGATTCTTAAATCAGAACTTTTCTTATAATCTCTTTCTTTTACTGAGTTAACGGGAATGAGATTTACATGGCAAAGCATACCTTTGAGTCTTTTTCCCAACTCAGCGGCACATTCGTCGCTGTCATTAACTCCGCTTATCATTGCGTATTCAAAGGATATTCGTCTTGATGTTACTTTGGTATAGTCTTTGCAGGCTTTCAGTAACTCATCTATTCCCCATCTGTCATTCACAGGCATTGTTCTGCTTCGTATATCATTGTTAGGTGCGTGAAGTGATATTGATAAAGTCAACTGCATTTTTTCTTCCATAAGTTTGTATATGCCTGAAACAACACCGCAGGTTGAAAGAGAAATGTTGCGCATACCTATGTTTATTCCGTTTTCATCGGAAACAAGTTTCAAAAACTTAATAACATTATCGTAATTATCAAGAGGTTCGCCAACCCCCATCATAACGATATGGGAAATACGGATACCCAGGTCACGCTGCGCAGTGTATATCTGTGAAAGAATTTCCGAGGGCGTAAGATTTCTTATAAAACCGGCAATTCCCGAAGCACAGAACCTGCAACCCATTTTGCAGCCTACCTGACTTGAAACACAAATTGTATAGCCGTATTTATACTTCATAACAACGGATTCAATCAATTCTCCGTCATTAAGTTTGAATAAATACTTAACTGTACCATCATACACTGAAACAAGTTTTTTTTCAATACTACAATTGTAAATATCATAGTTTTTTTTGAGGTTATCGCGCAAAACTTTTGAAATATCTGTCATTTCATCAAAATCGGTGACTCCCCTTTTATGAAGCCAGGAATAAATCTGTCCTGCTTTAAATGGTTTCTCTCCGATATTTATAATCTCATCCTTGAGTTCCTGAAGTGTCAGAGATTTGATATCTTTTTTCATTTTATTCATCCTTTTTTCTGAATGCAGCTATGAAGAAGCCGTCACCACCGAATTTGTGCGGAAAAAGAGTTAAAAATTTATCATCAGATAAATCAGGCAGCGGAGGTACCGCTTCGAATGTAATGTCGGATTTTAAGAATTCTGCACATATATCGTCATTTTCAGCTTTAGACAAACTGCAAGTAGAATAAACAAGCAAACCGCCTGATTTAACGTATTTTGAGCCGTTTTTTAATATTTTTAACTGAATTCCGGGAAGTTGAGACAATTCTTCTTCCTTTTTGAATTTTATTTCCGGCTTTCTCGCAATAATACCGAGTCCTGAACAAGGCACATCACAAAGAACTCTTTCAGCAAGTCCGATTTCACTGTTGAAAATTGTTGCATCTGAAACTTTACCCGTTATTGATGACAGTGATAGTCTTTCTGCGCCTTTATTTATAAGTTCAACTCTGCTCTGATGAATATCAAAACACAGAACGTTGCCGCTGTCTCCGATAATCTCGGCAACCGTATATGCCTTACCGCCCGGTGCTGAACAAAGGTCAAATATTCGTTGCCCTTTTTGAGCATTCAATGCTTTTGAGCAAAGTTGACAGGATAAATCCTGCACATGAAAAAGCCCTTTTCTGAAACTTGTAAGTGTTTCAATATCTTTGCCGTTCAGTTTAAGGGATAATGCATTTGTGAGAAAAGTCTTTGCTGCATCTACTCCTTCTTCTGACAGAAGATTTATAAGTTCATCACTTGTAATTTTGGTTGAGTTTACTCTGATATAAAGTTCAGGAGTGCCGACAGAATGTTTCAGAATTTCCTCAGTATTTTCTTTTCCGTATTCTAAAATCCATTTTTCAACAAGCCATTGAGGGCAGGAATACTTAATGCTGAGATACTCTGTAGATTCAACATCTTCAGGAAGAACCAACCCGCCGGCATCGACTTTTCTTAACACCGCATTAACCAGGCCCGATGCAAAATTGCACCCGTTTTTCTTTGATAGTTTCACGCTTTCGTTAACGGCGGCTGAAGTCGGTATTTTATCCATAAAAAGAATCTGATATGTACCGAGTCTTAAAATAGTGAGAACTTCGGGTTTAAGTTTTTTTAAAGGTTTTGAAAGATATATCTGCAGTTGATAGTCTATTGAAAGCTTCCTTTCAATAACTCCGTAAAACAAAGCAGACACAAAAGATTTGTCTCTTGTGTCAAGTTTGTTTTTTGAAAGAAAACCATCTAAAGTGATATTAGAATAAGCGCCTTGTTTTTCAATTCTGTTAAGCGCTTCAAATGCGATTTGTCTTGCGTCAGTCATCGTTAACCCTTTATCTTCTTCTGTTTGTTCTTAATATAAGCCTGAGAAGTGACATAATTGAAACTAAAAGTGAAGCAACATATGTCATAGCGGCGGCAGTAAGAACTTTTCTGGCTTTTGGTAATTCATCTTCATAAAGAAGGCCTTTTTCCGCAATAAGTTTCATTGCCCTGCTGCTTGCGTTGAATTCTACGGGCAGTGTTACAAGCTGAAAAACAACAACAGCGGCAAAAAGGATAATACCGATATTTACAATAGCCTGATATCCGAGAAAATAGCCTAAAATTGCAATGAGAACACCTGCACTGGAACCGAAGTTTGCAACAGGAAGAATGGCATTTCTGATTTTTATTGCCGCATATCCTTCTGCGTGCTGAATAGCATGTCCTGCTTCGTGGCAGGCAATACCGATGCTTGCGATTGATGTACCGCTGTATACACCGTTTGAGAGTCTTATAACATTTGTTCTGGGGTCATAATGGTCAGTAAGATTTCCTGTCACATTTTCAATGCGTACTGTGTTGGCAAGGCCACAGAAACTTAACACACTGTATGCAGCCTGTGCACCGGTGATATTCTTTCTGTTCTGAACAGAGGACATTTTTCTGTAAGTGCTTTTTACATTAGCCTGAGCAATAAGCGAAATAATTATTGCGGGAACAACAAGAATCAAATAGTAATAGTCATAAAACCAAAACATATAAATTCTCCTTTATTTTCCTAAGATTGTACCCTTTGTGAGTGAGTATCCGTTAAGAAATGATGCAACATCCATTCTTTTTTTTCCTTCAAGCTGAACAACTTTGAGTTCAATGCAGTTATTATCACCGCAGCAAATAATTATTTTATCTGTTGCATCAACTATCTCTCCGGGAATATTATTACCTTTTTTATTTGCTATAACCGATGAATGAATTTTTAAAGTTTTTCCATTAAGTATTGTGGAAGCACCCGGCCAGGAATAAAGACCGCGGATTTTGTTATGAATTTCAAATGCAGTCGCAGTCCAATCAATAGCACTCATATCTTTGCTGAGTAATCCGACCTTACTTGCTTTGGATTCATCCTGTTTAATCGGTGTTAGTTCTCCGTTTTCAAGTTTTTTGATTGTATCCATCAATACCTTGGCACCGAGCGGAGCCATAACTTCATACATATATTCCGTTGTGTCGTTTTCACCGATTTCAATTGTGCCTACATTGAGAATATTCCCTGTATCAAGGCCTTCATCCATCTGCATTGCAGTTACACCTGTAATTCTATCACCGTTAAGCACAGCAAAATGTATAGGTGATGCACCTCTGTATTTGGGAAGAATTGAAGCGTGGATATTTATGCAGCCGTATTTCGGATATTCGAGAAAATCTTTAGGAAGGATTTTACCGTAGGCAACAACAATAATGAGGTCGGGGTTAATTTTCTTGAGGATTTCAACGCCTGCACCGTTTCTGAGACTTACGGGCTGAAAAACCTCAAGATTATGCCTGAGTGCTTCAACTTTAACATCGGGCGGAGTGAGAATCTGCTTTCTTCCTACGGGTTTATCGGGCTGACAAAATACACCGACTACTTCGTGTTCAGAGGCAACAAGAGCCTTTAGGCATTCAACTGAAAAGTCGGGTGTGCCCATAAAAACTATTCTCATAACAATACTCCTTTCGGATTATTTTTCTTCTCTTGATTTTTTTATTTCTTCGGGGGTTACTTCTTTAATAACCTTATCTGTGTAAAGAATACCGTCGAGATGGTCAATTTCGTGGCAGAAGCAACGCGCTTTAAGACCCGTACCTTCATATCTTCTCCACACACCGTTGCGGTTCTGTGCCTTGATTTTAACATAATCAGGTCTTACTGTTAAACCGTATTCACCCGGTACAGATAAGCAGCCTTCTCTGTCTTTATTTTCACCTGAAGTTTCAATAATTTCAGGGTTAATCAGTTCCATAAGACCATCGCCGACATCAATAACAATTACTCTTCTGAGTATGCCAACCTGCACTGCTGCAAGACCGACACCTTCTGCTTTATACATAGTCTCTTTCATATCGTCGAGTAAATCCCACAATTTCTGGTTGAAATTTTCAACTTTTCTGCTGGTTTTTCTTAAAATCGGATCTTCCGATGTAACAATTTTTCTGATTGCCATATTATCCTCCGTTATACAAGGTTAACAGGGTTCATATCCGCTGTAACCGATATATTCTGATACTTTTTTTCTTT
>JAZOAX010000071.1:0-5028 GCA_045595685.1 Acutalibacteraceae bacterium | reverse complement strand
GGCTAAATGACCGCCATTTTTTGAAACGGTATCAATCATTTTCATTCTGATTTCATCAGAAAGTTTATCCAGCGTTTCAGAATCAAGATTCTTTATATCTTTAGGACTGTGTATTGTAGAAAGAATTTTGTATTTCATAATATCTTCTCTTTCAATTCTGTCTTCTTATAAGACTGAAGGCAAGTTCCTTCAGAAAGTCTCCTTCATCACCGAAAACTTCAAGGGCATTTACAGCCTGATGAGTAAGTTGTTCGGCATATTCCTTCGATTTTTCCAAACCAAGTATTGACACATAGGTTGATTTTCCGGTTTCCTTATCACTGCCGATAGGTTTACCGAGACTTTTTTCGTCACCTATTACATCGAGTATATCGTCAACAATCTGGAATGCATGTCCGATTTTATCGGCATATATGTCAGCACTAAGTAATTTTTCTTCATCGGCTCCGCCGCAAAGTGCACCCATATAAGCAGCGCATCTTATAAGTGCACCTGTTTTAAGGGAATCCATTGTTTCAAGGGTTTCGATTGATGCTTTGCGGTTTTCGTTCATTAAATCAACAACCTGACCGCCTATCATTCCGTCTGCACCTGCAAATTCAGACAGTGCTTTTATTGCTTTAATTGCTATTTCAGGTTTCTTTTCGGCAATTTCTGACTTTGCAATTGCACCAAACGCAGCAGTAAGAAGTGCATCACCTGCTAAAAGAGCATATTCTTCGCCGTATTTAATGTGACAGGAAGGCATTCCCCTTCTCATATCATCGTCATCCATACAGGGAAGGTCATCGTGAATAAGGGAATATGTGTGAATCATCTCAATTGCAACGGCAAAAGGAATTGCTGTTTTGATATCACCTGAGCAAATTCTGCAAAATTCAAGAACCAGAACAGGTCTTATTCTTTTGCCGCCAATGGACAGACTGTATTTCATTGCTTCGTGAACAATCGGTTCTCCGAATCTGCATTCTGTTATGCTTTTCTCAATTGCTTCATCAATTAACTCACGGTACTTAGTGAGAGTGTACTTTTCATTCATTGATATCATCCCCTGCTGAAAGTTCAGAAAGTTCCGCTATTTTTTCTTTTGCTGCAGAAAGAGTTTTGTTGCAGAAAGCCACGATATGAACTCCTTCCTCATAAAGTTTCATCGACATTTCAAGGTCGTATTCACCGCTTTCGAGGGCTTCTGAGATTTCTTTAAGTCTGATCATTGCGGTGTCAAGTGTGTACATTTCCATAATTTTTGCCTCTCTGTGTTTATTTATCTTGATTATTTCTTGTTTTTTCGTTAACCGTGCAGCGAAGTTCTCCGTTGTGCATACGGATTTTTATGTTATCGTCAGTGTTTACATCGTCAACACTTTTAATCGGCATATTAATATCGTTCTCTACTATGGCATACCCTCTTAAAAGAACCTTTAAAGGACTTGTGGAATCTATGCTTGATGTATAGTGTTTCAATGCGTTATGATAGAAGTCAATGCGTTTTTCCATAGTATTTTTAATTTTTGATTCACAAGCATCAACGCACTGGGAATACAGAAGAACTGTTTTATGCGGACTGTGATCTGCAATTTTTTTTTCGCACGAAACCAATTTAATTGTGTATGCGTCAATGATTCTCATCACACAATCGTACATTGAGTCAAGAGTTTTATCTGCGGCATACAGAACTTCTCTATAGTCAGGTGCTGCAAGTTCTGCCGCTGCGGAGGGTGTAGGTGCTCTGAGGTCTGATACAAAATCGGCAATAGTAAAATCAGTTTCGTGACCGACGGCAGAGATTACGGGAATATCACAATTGTATATTGCTCTTGCAACAACTTCTTCGTTGAATGCCCACAAATCCTCGATAGAACCACCGCCACGGCCGACAATCAGAACATCGACGTTTTTTTTCTTACTGAAAAGATTAACTGCATCGGCAATTTGTTTTGCAGCGCTCTCTCCTTGCACCTGAACGGGAGCAAGAATCAACTGTGCGGAAGGATATCTTCTTGAAATTACATTGATAATATCCTGCAAAGCGGCGCCTGTCGGTGAAGTTACGATACCGATTCTTTCGGGGTATTGCGGAAGTGACTTTTTATGTTCACTGCTGAAAAGCCCTTCTTCTGACAGCTTTTCTTTCAGTTGCTCGAAAGCAACCGTCAGTTCACCTATTCCGTCCGGTTGCATATCTTCACAGTAAAGTTGATATATACCGTCTCTTTCATAAACTGATACAGAACATCTTACAAGAACCTTCATACCGTTATAAGGCTCAAAACGCAGGCGAGAAGCGGCACTTCTGAACATAACAGCTTTTATTGCTCCGTTTTCGTCTTTAAGCGTAAAATAGAAATGTCCTGTTCTGTAATGGTTGGTAAAATTTGAGATTTCACCGCTTACATAGATATTTTTCAGATTGTAATCTTCATCTATAACAGATTTTAGATATGTATTAATTTGTGAAACTGTTAATACTGATGACATCAGAGTCTTTGCTCCTTACGGGTTTAAACATAATTTATATAACGACACAAAGGAGCAGACTGACTTCGCAGGTGCTCCTGAAATTTATTTTCTGATTTTTCTTGCCACTGAGCCAAGAACGCCGTTGATGTATGAGGCATCTTCAGTTGTTCCGTATTTCTTTGCGATTTCAATTGCTTCGTTGATGATTACACCAACGGGCAAATCTTCACTGAAAATAAGTTCGCATACGGCAAGTCTCAGTATGGAACGGGAAACTCTTGATATTCTCTTTGCAGACCAACCAACAAGATTGCTGTCGATTGTTTCGTCAATCTTATCAATATTTTCAAATACTTTTCTTGCCAGAGTTTCTGCGAAGTTGTTTTGCGGAAACAGTTCAAGTTCGAGTGCGCTTTCGATAAGTTCAACAACTGTAACATCATTCTGAAAACTTTTTTCAAATATCAGAACAAACGCTAATTCTCTTGATTCATGTCTGGTCATATTATTTTTCCTTCCTGCACCTTTAACTGAAATTTCGTATAATAACCGATTATGTGATTATATATTTATGTATATTATAGCACAAATTTTAAATCCTACAACTATTTTGACTCAATTATTGTTAAATTTTCTGCAGAAATATTCGTATTTTTTTCAATAATTTCCGTAATTTGCAGTATTACAGTGTTATTTAGTGTATTTTTTTGCATTATTACCTGACAATTGTCTTCGTTTATAATAACAACACACTCACTTCCGGTTTTTGCTTTTATCAGAGTTTCAGTGTCAGCCTGGGTTTTGACAGTATCTTTATATTCAGATATAAGTTTATTGATTTTATCTTTATCTTCCTGATCCAGAGACCCTGATGAAAGAATATCATTGACTGTGTCTGTTATTTTATCGTTGGCTTTTTCTCTTGTTAACTTTGCTTCTGCAAAAAAGGCTTCTGCTGATATATTGTTTACATCGGTAGTTTCTTCGCCGTCTGTTGATGTTGTTCCTGCAACTAACACAGAATCTCCGAGATTACTGTCATCTGACTGTGTAGAACTGTAATTGTCAAAGTTATTATTAATTTCTCCGTTATCAGTATAGTACCAGTTTACTGCAACTGCAGCACCGAGGGCAATTACAAGTGTTGCTGTGAGAAATTGTCTTTTTTTAATTATCATACTGTTTCCTCCGGTTTTATGCCTTTGCGGCAATGCTTATATTGTTTGAATTTATGTTAAACAGTGCCGTAAGCACTGAGTATATTTTTTCTTTAACAACAGGGTTATTTCCACCTTCACAAACAACTGCAACCCCCTGAACTTCGGGATATACTGTTTTTATATGAAGTCCCGTTTCGGAATCATTTTGCTCTACTATAATAAATTCAGAATCTTTTTTAATTTTTCCGTCTCCTGTTTCTTCTTTTACATTCTGAGCATAGATTGTTTCTTCGGCACTTTTATATGTAATTACAATTTCTGTTTCACCCGCACCGTCTATTTTCTCTATGAGATGTTTTACTTCCTCTTTAATTGCAAAGTTGTTCAGTTGTGCAGAATTATCCGTTTTTTCTGCATCGGTTGTCTTACTGTCTTCACCACCGGAAAACATAATAAGCAACATTCCCAATACACCGCAAATAATTATTAATAACGCTTTTTTATCATTTTTAATTTTATTTATTATCGGTTGGATTTTATCGTTTAATATTTTAATTGAATCAGTATGCATATTATCACCCTGAAAATATTATTTCAGTATCAGTTCCGTATTTTTCCTTAAGAACAGTCATTATCTTCTCTTTAGCTTTTTCATCATATTTTCCTTGAATAACGATAATAAGGTTTTCTAAATTGCTTTCTTTATAATCAATATTGATTTCACAAGTTGTCTGTATATTTTTATCTTTCAGTAGTTTCTCAACTTCACTTTTTATGAGTTCCTCAGCAGAATTCAGAAGATGTGTCTCAATATAAGTTTCGCTATCTTGTGCAAGTGTTATTTGTTCTGATTCAAAAAATATTTCATCTGCTTTTATTCCCGAAAATGAAAATATCAAGGAATATGTGATTATCAGTGCATTAAAACTTTTAACTGCGTTGCTTAAACGGTTTTTTGGTATAAGAGTCAAACATACAGAACTCAGAACGGTTACTATGCATACAGTCTTGCAGCACTGATCTACTGAGTTCATATTATATTCCGCCTTTCATTGTTAACATAATACCCACAGAAATAACAAGTAGAAATATCTGAAAAATACTGAAAAGTATCAGCATCCTGAGTCCCGAATAAAAAATTCTGAAAACTGATGATATCTGTTCTGCAGAAAACAACTCTGCAAGATATGAAAGCGAATAAAAAGAAACGCAGCAGATAAGTCCTTCGAGTACTGCAGGCAATGAAATAATCAATATAACAAGAATTGCTACCGCAGCAACAGAACCTTTTATAAGATTAAGACTTCCTATTAATGATGAATATGCATCGCTTATTGATGAGCCTACAACCGGCACAAGACTGCTTAGCAGAAAACGGGTACTTTTAGCTGAAACTGTATCAACAGAT
>JAZOAX010000070.1:0-3814 GCA_045595685.1 Acutalibacteraceae bacterium | reverse complement strand
TTAAATGACAGAACTCGGCTTACAGACTCACTCACATATTCAGTCAGTAGTCGGCAGCAGCCGGTCAGGTTTTATTTGCCTGACAGTCTGCTGCTGATTACCGGCTGTTTTTTTATAAATGAAGTGTTAAAATCTTTACGTAATCATTGATTTTTTATTTTTATTATTGTATAATCAAAAAGTCGTGAATACACGAAGTACAATTTAAAGGAGTAAATATTATGTCCAAACTTAATCAAATCGATAAGGCCGCAGAAAGCAAAGGCAGTCTTCTTGTAACAATCTGGCAGTTCGTAAAGTTTATCGTTGTAAGCCTTCTGGCAATGATCGTTCAGTTCGTTCTTCTTAACACTCTTCAGCTTATCCCTGCTATTGAAGCACTTGAAACAACTGAATTCAACTGGCTCTTCTTCTCTTATCCCGTTGCAGTCGGCGGTCTCGGTTATTTTATAGTAAGCAATGTTGCAAACGTTGTTGCACAGATTGTTGCATTCTTTGTTAATAAAGAAAAGACCTTCAATTCAGGCGCAAACATTGCTGTGGCTCTTCCCATCTATATCGCATTCACAATCGGTCTTATTATTTTCTCAGCATGGCTCAACCCTACTCTTAAGGATGTATTTGTAGGTCTGAACCTCAACGAAGCAGCAGCAAAGAACATTGCAACAATGATTTGCTCCGCTGTTCAGTTCTTCCTCTATTTCCCCGTTGATAAGATTCTCTTCAAAAAGCCCAAAGAAGCAAAAGAAGAAAAATAAAAAATCAAGGACTGTTGCAGAATATCTCAGGCAACAGTCCTTTTTAATCAACTTTTTCAAATCGGTCTTTTTTTAAAACATAAACAAAAACAGGCTTTCCCTCGTCTTTTGCTTTGTTTATCACATACTTTGTGCCGCGGCTCTTTTCGTCCCAAAAAACATAAACGGCATCTGCAAGTTGTATGAGCCAGTCATTTCTTTTAAGAGGTGCACTTTTTCCGTAAAGGTCATATTCCGGAAGAACTTCCGTGATTCTTATTTTGTGCTTTAAGGCATATTCGCGGGCACTTGTGTCAATGCCTATTGCACCGCCCGAGAAAATTTCGGTGGTGGATTCGGGAATAATACCTTCGGGAATAGGGCAGGTTATACTCCTTGAGCCGACAATGGCAACTTTCATTGTTTTCACCTCTTTCAAGGGAAAATAATATCACAGACCTTTTGAATATTCAATAATTTTTTATCGGTTTTTTCACAAAATATTTTTATCAATAAAGTTTTTGAGGAAGTGACATCAGTGTTTGAAATTAAACACATCAAAGGCAATACCTATTATTATGAAGCATTCACCAATGTCGGTGTATATAAACTCAATGATAAGGAAGCAATATTGATTGACTCCTGCGACCATAAGCGTATGGCAAAAGGACTGAACAAACAACTTGCCGAAATGGGACTCAGGGTTAAAACCATAATTAACACCCACTGCCATGTTGACCATATCTGCGGAAACAGTCTTTTTTATGAAGCCCACGGCTGCCGGATTCTTTCAACAAAAGCAGAGCAGAGGTTTATATCATATCCCGATATGGAGCCGAAGTTTTACTATAGCGGTATTGATACGGACAAAACAAGAAATCCCTTTTTTATGGTTGAAAGTTCCGAAAGTGAAATCATAACAGAAGAAAACACTCCTGAAGGCTTTGAGATAATATCTTTGCCGGGGCACAGTTTTGAAATGATAGGCGTAAGAACTCCGGATAATGTACTTTTCCTTGCTGATGCGATTCTGTCAAAGGCAACCTGGGATAATTACAAAATGCCATTTTTCTATAATGTAAATGAGTCAATCGAAACTATGGAAAAAGTGGCAGAAATGAAGGCGGATTATTTCGTACCTTCCCACAATGTCATTACCGATGATATTTCATCTCTTGCCTTGTATAATGCTGAAAAACTGAAAGAGAAAAGAGAACTTGTTGCAGAACTTGTTGAGGGCAGAAGTTTTGATGAACTTTTCAAAGCGGTTATGCAGGTCCAGAAACTTGAAATAAGAACTGAAAAGTATCCGATGTATGCACTTATGCTCAGAAATCTTCTGCAAAGCCTTGTTGAGCAGGGAAGAATATACGGAACACTTGAAGATAATGTGTTTGTATATCATAAAAAATAAATACCAATATTTATAAAAGAAGCAGCTTTTTCAAAGTTTTGTAAAATTTTTTGAAAAAAGTTGCTTTTTTCTCTTGACTTTTTTTAGCAACAATAGTATATTTGTGTCAGAGGTTAGCACTCGTAAGTTAAGAGTGCTAAAACATAGCAAAAGGCAATCAGATGTGAAAAGGCGGTGAAGATATGGAACTCGGAAAAAGAAAAGAAATGATACTTGCTGCAATTGTTGAGCAGTATATCAAATCCGGTGAGCCCATCGGCTCAAAGCTCATTATGCAGTCACTTCCGATCTCGGTGTCTTCGGCAACCATCAGAAATGAGATGAGCGACCTTCATGAAATGGGCCTTCTGGAACAGCCTCACACTTCTGCAGGCAGAATTCCCTCTCAGGCAGGCTACAGATATTATGTAGATAAACTGATGAATAAAGGTGAACTTTCCGAAGAGGAAAGGAAAATGATAAGAACGGAACTGGAGCGTTCTGTGGGAAACCCTGATAAACTTCTTGAAAAAGCAGGGGAGATGCTTGCGAAAATAACGGGATGCGCCGCAGTGGCAACAACCCCGACCGACGAGGGTGCAATAATCAAGCACATTGAAATTATGCCTGTAGGCACAAGAATTGCAATGGTGGTTATGATGACTTCTTCGGGAATTATCAAAAACGGCATTTGCAGAACAGAAACAGAACTAACTCCCGATATGGTGCAGAGTTTCTACGATATAGTAAATGAGTGCTTTATCGGTCACCCCGTATCCGATGTGGGAACTGTTATGATTCAGACTCTGGTTGCATCTCTCGGTGCAAACGCTCTTGCAATGTCTCCGCTTTTTGTTGTTCTTGCAGATATAGCCAATCAGGCACTGCAGGCTGAAATACGCCTTGAAGGTGAGCAGAATCTTCTTCATCACAGAGAGTTCGGCAGCAATATTTATGAAATGATGCAGTTCTTCGATGAAAAAGATAAACTTGAAAGAGCCATAACCGGAGGAAAGAACGGTTTGCAGGTAATAATAGGTAAAGAGAATATGTACCGTCAGCTTGAAAATTCAAGTATGATAATTTCCCGTTATTCCATCGGAGGACACGATGGCGGCGCAATCGGTATCATAGGTCCCACAAGACTCGATTATGCAAAACTCATTCCAAGTATAGAATATCTTACAGACCTTGTAGGAAAATTACTTACAGATACATTTGAAGAATAAGGAGGCTGTGTAATGGCTAAAGATAAGAACGCAAAAAAAGACGAAATCAAGGATGAAGCAATAAAGGACGAAGCAACCGTTGACGAAACTGCTTCAAAAGTTGCAGAACTTGAAAAAGAACTTGCAGCAGCAAAGGAAGCACACATCAGAACTCTTGCAGAGTACGATAACTACAGAAAGCGTACTGCAAAGGAAAAAGAAGGCATTTACGGTGATGCAAAGGCTTGTTGCATAAAAGAAATTTTAGGTGTTCTTGATAATTTTGAAAGAGCACTCAAGGCTGATTCTTCAGACCTTGAATCTTACAAAAAAGGTGTGGATATGATTTACACGAACTTCTGTGAGAATCTTAAAAACCTCGGTGTTGAATCCTTCGGTGAAGCCGGTGAGGAATTTGACCCGGATTTCCACAACGCAGTAATGCATATTGAAGACGATGAAATGGGTGAAAACCT
>JAZOAX010000069.1:0-16153 GCA_045595685.1 Acutalibacteraceae bacterium | reverse complement strand
TGGCGGAAGTCTCTTTCTGAAATATATTTGTAGCGGTCAGCGACTGTCGCAATATACGGTGAATAAAGGAATATCAAGTAAAGCAGACAAGATTAACCTGAGAGAAATGTAAACTCAGCGGATTTATATATTAAACCTGCTAATAAGGCACACCGTGAAACTCTTTGACAGAGGTGTGACTGACGGGAGAAATTGCGGTTTTGCCGATAAAATAATTCCGAAGAGAGATTAAACATAGGGAAAGGAATATATCTTGAAACATCATAAAACCTTTCTCGGCAAATGAGCCTCTTTCGGCAAGTTTAGTAAAAGCGTGTTTTTGCTTACTTTTGCCACAATCGGCAAAAGTAAGAGCCCCCCGCGGCTCGAGCGGGAGAAAGGCAGATAAACAGATTAAAGTATGAGATAAAATACCGAGTTCATAAAAGCGAGGTTAAAATACAGCTGCAAAAAAACTGCCAACATATTTCTGTCCATTAAATTTTGTCGGAACAAAAATTTTTTTCGTTTTTTTGGTTGGTTTCCACTGCAGATTTTATTCCGAAAACAACTGTCAATAACGAAATTTGTAGAAATTGAAATGAAAATTTTGTATCAATTGTATAGCAACTGTTTTCCACATTTTCAACACCTTTTTCCGCAGTTTTGTGTGCAAAAGTCTGTGGAAAAAGTGGAAAACTCTCTTAAAATCTACGTTTTTCAGGTTGCGGAGTGTTGAAAAACCTGTTTTTACCCCTGTTGAAAAGTTAATGTAATTTTTTTGTCAATAGGTAGCGCTTTAGATTTTTTGTGCATTTTTTTGTTGATTTTTTTATATGCCGAAAAAACGGAAAGAAATTTTTTTATTTTTCCACTTGATACTTTGTTTTTCTTATGTTATAATGACTCAATTATATTTTTAAATGCACAAAAACGACAAAAAAGACAGAAAGGAAAATGATTATGGAGTACAATTCAAAGTTTGTAAAAGAAGGTCTCACCTTCGACGATGTTCTGCTTATTCCTGCCGAGTCAGATGTTCTCCCTGCTGATGTTTGCCTTGAAACTCAACTTACAAAGGGTATCAGACTCAACATTCCCGTTATGACAGCCGCAATGGATACCGTTACGGAATCCAGAATGGCAATTGCAATTGCCCGTGAAGGCGGCCTTGGTGTTATTCACAAGAATATGTCAATCGATGCTCAGGTGCAGGAAGTAGACAAAGTTAAGAGAAGCGAAAACGGCATCATCACAAACCCCATGTTCTTAGCTCCCGATAACTATGTTTACGAAGCAGAAAACCTTATGCATAACTACCGCATTTCAGGTGTTCCCATCTGCGAAAACGGTAAGCTCGTCGGTATCCTCACCAACCGCGACCTTCGTTTCCTTTCAGATTATAATATAAAAATCAGTGAGGTTATGACCAAGGAAAACCTTGTTGTAGGTGCAGAAGGCACCACCCTTGAGGAAGCAAAGCTTATTCTTATGAAACACAAAATTGAAAAACTTCCCCTTGTAGACAGCGAGGGCAACCTTACAGGTCTTATCACCATCAAGGATATTGAAAAGGCTGTTCAGTACCCCAACTCAGCAAGAGATACTCAGGGCAGACTTCTCTGTGCTGCCGCTTTAGGTGCCACTGCAGACGTACTTGACAGAGCCACTCCCCTTGCAGCAGCAGGTGTTGATGCTTTTGTTCTTGACTCTGCTCACGGCCACAGCAAAAATATTCTCAAGGCTGTTGAAAAGGTTAAGACAGCATTCCCCCATATTTCACTTATTGCAGGTAATGTTGCAACTGCAGCCGCAACTCAGGCCCTTATTGAAGCAGGTGCTGACTGTGTAAAGGTCGGTATCGGCCCCGGATCTATCTGTACAACCCGTGTTGTTGCAGGTATCGGTGTTCCTCAGGTTACTGCAATTTATGACTGTGCTGAAATGGCTGCAAAATACGGTATCAATGTTATCGGCGACGGCGGCATCAAATATTCAGGTGAAATCGTAAAGGCTATTGCTGCAGGTGCTTCTGCTATTAT
Source organism: Acutalibacteraceae bacterium (assembly GCA_045595685.1). Classification (GTDB taxonomy): domain Bacteria; phylum Bacillota; class Clostridia; order Oscillospirales; family Acutalibacteraceae; genus UBA6857. The sequence continues at coordinate 14,132 of JAZOAX010000069.1, read as the reverse complement.
GGTAGGCTCACTTGTTGCAGGCTGTGAAGAATCACCCAGTGATACAGAAATTTATCAGGGCAGAAAATACAAGGTTTACCGCGGTATGGGCTCCATTGCTGCAATGAATCAGGGCAGCAAGGACAGATACTTCCAGGCAAACAACAAGAAACTTGTTCCCGAAGGCGTTGAAGGCCGTGTACCTTACAAGGGAACTCTCAGCGAAACCGTATATCAGATGATGGGCGGTCTTCGTGCAGGTATGGGTTACTGCGGATGCGGTACAATCGACGAACTCAAAACAAAAACCCAGTTCATCAGAATCACATCTGCCGGTCTTATTGAAAGCCATCCCCACGATATTTCAATTACAAAAGAAGCACCAAACTATTCAATGGGCAACAACTGATAAACGAATTTTTCCTTGGCACTCTTCAAATGGAGGGTGCCATAGTTTTATTATTATACTTTAATGTAATTTTTCCCTTTCAAAACCGATGAACAGAGCCGCTGTTTTCATTGACAAACAACCTTGAAAGTGGTATATTAAAGTGAATAAGCATTTTTATTTCTTTTATGAAGGAGTTTTAATATGGCAAGATATACAAAAGAAGATATCATCCGTATAGTTAAAGAGGAAAAGGTGAACTTTATCTGTTTGCAGTTCACTGATATTCTCGGTATGCTCAAAAGTGTTATTGTCACAACAAGTCAGCTCGAAAAAGCCCTCAGCAACCGTTGTATGTTTGACGGCTCATCAATTGACGGCTTTGTAAGAATTGAAGAAAGTGATATGTGTCTTCATCCGGACCTTGACTCCTTTGTAATTCTTCCCTGGGACTGCGACGAAGGTAAAACCGCAAGACTTATATGTGATGTTTACAATTCAGACGGCACACCTTTTGAGGGTGACCCCCGTTATGTGCTCCGCCGTGCAATTAAAAGGGCGGCAGACATGGGCTTTACCTGTTTTGTGGGCCCCGAATGTGAATTCTTCCTTTTCCACCTTGACCAGAACGGAAAGGCTACCACAAACACCTTTGATATGGGCGGATATTTCGACCTCGGTTCTGTTGACAGAGGTGAAAACTGCAGACGCGATATCTGTCTGTGCCTTGAAAAAATGGGCTTTGAAATTGAAGCCTCACACCACGAAAACGCAATTGCACAGCACGAAATCGACTTCAAATACGATGAAGTACTCAGAACAGCCGATAATGTTATGACATTCAAGTATGTTGTTAAAAACATTGCTCACCGTCATAATCTTCACGCAACCTTTATGCCCAAGCCTATTTACGGTGAATGCGGCAGCGGTATGCATATAAACCTTTCACTTTTCAGGGACGGAAAGAATGTTTTCTGTGACGAAAGCGATGCTGCAGGTCTTTCAGGAACTGCATACAGTTTCATTGCAGGCGTTATGCATCACATCAAGGCTATAACCGTTCTCACAAATCCCATTGTAAATTCATTCAAGAGACTTGTTCCCGGCTATGAAGCTCCCGTATACATTGCATGGAGCGCCAAGAACAGAAGTCCCCTTATCCGTATACCTACCGCAAGAGGCTCAGGCACAAGAGTTGAACTTCGTAATCCCGACCCCTCTGCAAACCCCTATCTTGCAATGGCTGCCGTTCTTCAGGCAGGTCTTGACGGCGTTGAAAAAGCTATGACTCCGCCGCCGCCAAAGGATTCCAACATTTTCGACCTCACCCCCGAACAGAGAAAGCAGGCAGATATCCACTCCCTGCCCAAAAATCTGCGTGAGGCTGTAAGAGAATTCAAATACAGTGACTTTGCAAAATATGCCGTTGGTGAGCACGTTCACGCAAAGTATGTTGAAGCCAAGCAGGAAGAATGGATGGAATACACCACAAGAGTTTCCCAGTGGGAAATTGATAAGTACTTAGGTAAGTATTAAGTAGCCAGTAGTCAGTAGTCAGGGACTCCCTCCGTCTTCGTCTGCGACGAAGTGAACGAGGGAGTTATAATGCCCCCTTCGGTGCAATTCATTCTTCAATATTACAGACTAATTCTTCGGATGATGAATTCGTCAACTTCGGGAAATAATTCCGAATTCCGAATTCCGAATTCCGAATTATCGGAGATATAATGGAATACAAAATTAACCCTCTTTCTTTTACAGGCATTTTTCCCGTTCCCAATGCCCTGGTTGATGAAAATATAAGACTTGCAAGTGTGGTACAACTCAAAGTGGTGTTGTACCTGCTTCGTCATGGGAATGAAAATGACCTTACCGCAGAAAAAATTGCCGAGGCTCTTCTTTATGACAAGGAAGATGTTACCGACGCTCTCATTTTCTGGATGGAAAGAGGCATTGTCATAAAGCAGGGAGAAACTCCCTCTGTGGCACCTCATGCGGCAGAAAACAGCGTTACAACGGTTAAGATTCAGAAAATGGAAGCTGCAGTTCCTGCCGATACCCCTAAAGAGCCTGAAAAGAAAGTCCCCGTTCTTGATATCCCCCGCCCGAGTCACGAGCAGGTTGCAGCAAGGGTAAAAGAATGTGAAGAACTTGCAACTCTTTTTCAGGAAGCTCAGGCAATTCTCGGCAAAACTATCGGATATGAAGGTCAGGCTGTGCTCATTATGATGTACGACGGCTACGGACTTCCCGTTGAAGTTATCCTTATGGCAGTGCAGTATGCCGTGGATAAAAAGAAAACGGGATACAGTCAGATTGCCAGAATCGGCAAAATATGGTGCGAAAATGAAATCACCACCCTTGAGGCAGTTGATGAATACCTTTCTGAACACACCGTTGTTGATGAAACCTGGGAAAAACTCCGCAGTATGACGGGCATCACAAACCGTAATCCCACAGAAAAGCAAAGACGGCTTCTCACCGTATGGGTGAAACAGTACGGCTACAATGCAGATATGATTTTCTATGCCTATGAAGAAAGTATTGACCGCACAGGCAAAATGAGTATGCCCTATATGGACAAAGTCATTCAGAACTGGTACAAGGCAGGTGTAAAAACTCCTGCAGACATTGCATCTGTGCAGAAAGAATGGGCAGAAAAGCAAAAGAAGACTCCTTCACAAACAAAAAAAGATACCCCGAAAAAGCGGGATGTATCATACGATATTGACAAATATATGAAGCAGGCAATCAACCTCAGAAACCTGAAAACAGAAAATGACTGATTATAAATCCTAAATCAAAAGTGAAAAGAAGGTGTAACAGTTGGCATATAAAAGAAGTATTTATATCGAAGCGAAAAACCGTCTGAGCGCACGGCGCAAAAAAGCAGAGGAAGAACAGGCCGTAAGACACGGCGTTGCAACGGCAAAATGCCCCGAAATACTCGATGTTGAAAGCGAGATGGCATCCTATGGCGCAAGTGTTATAAAAGCCGTAGGAATGGGCGGAGATGCAAAAGAATATGTTAAGAATCTTTCAATCAGAAGCATTGCTGCTCAGGACAAAAGAAAGGCTCTTCTGAAAAAAAACGGATTTTCCGAAGATTTTCTTGATGTTCAATACACCTGCCCCGTTTGCAAAGACACGGGCTTTCACGAAGAACACTACTGCCACTGCCATCTTCAACTTATCAAAGACATTGCAAGAGAAGAAATCAACAGATACGCTCCCCTTGACAAGTGCACTTTTGAATCTTTCAAAGTTAAGTATTATCCCGATGTTGAAGATAAAACCCTTGGCGTAAATCAGAAAGACCATATGCAGTCGGTTTTTGAGTTCTGCCAGAGTTATGCCAACACTTTTTCCTTAAAGAAAAAGAGCATTTATATGACAGGTCTCACAGGCCTTGGCAAGACCCACCTTTCCCTTGCCATTGCAGGTAAGGTTATTGACAAAGGTTATGATGTGCGTTATGAAAGCGCACAGAATCTTATGGATAAACTTGAAAGAGAACATTTTTCACGCACTTCTTCAGAAATATCATTCAGAGATGAAGTTTTAGAATGCGACCTTCTTATAATTGATGACCTCGGTTGCGAATTCCAGACTCAGTTCACCAAAGCCGAACTTTACAACATCATCAACACAAGATATCTGCGCTCACTTCCCACAATTATCAACTCAAACCTTTCCATACAGGAACTTGAAGATGTTTATCACCCCAGAGTTGCCTCAAGAATAATGGGCAATTATCTTCTTATGTTCTTCTGCGGAAAAGACAACAGACAAAACTGAATTTCAAAGGCATCACCTTTAGGGCTTTTCACAAGATGATGCCTTTATCTTTTTTGCAATCGGAATTTTTAAAAATGACTTGATTATTACCGTCTTTTAATGTATAATATCCCTTGCCGAAAACAAATATATGCTGGAATAGCTCAGTTGGTAGAGCAGCGCATTCGTAATGCGCAGGTCGCGTGTTCGAGTCACGTTTCCAGCTCCACAGCCGTCAGAAGACGGCTGTTTTTTATTGCATACAACTTATTGACAACCTTTTCTCCCTGTCACTCCCCTCGCATTTTCGCCATTGCCTTAATGTAATAAATCTGTTATAATTCTTTATATCACTTGTAATTTACCCCATATACAATATACTTGTACCAAAGGCAAAGGAAGGAAAGAGAAAAATGTATAATGTTCTTGTTTGTGACGACGATAAAGCTATTGTCCGTTCAATTGAAATTTATCTGAAGGCCGACGGATATAATGTTATCCCTGCCTATGACGGCAGACAGGCCCTTGAGAAAATGAAAGAAAACACCGTACACTGCATTGTGATGGATATTATGATGCCGAAAATGGACGGTATTTCTGCCACTCTCGAAATCAGGCAGAAAAGCAATGTGCCTCTCATTTTTCTTTCGGCCAAAAGTGAGGATACCGACAAAATAACAGGTCTTACCTTTGGCGGTGATGACTATGTTACAAAGCCTTTCAATCCGCTTGAACTTTGCGCAAGGGTAAAAAGCCAGATAAGACGCTATGTAAGTCTCGGCTCAATGGAAGAAAAGGCCACAGTAATCACAACGGGCGGACTCAGTATTGATACAGAAGCAAGGCGTGTCACCCTTGACGGCGAAGAAGTCAGAGTCACTGCAACTGAATACAAAATTCTCGAATACCTTATGGTCAATATGGGTAAAACTCTTTCCTCAAACCAGATTTATGAAAATGTCTGGAACGAAAATGCCTTTTCAACGGAAAAAACCGTTACGGTACACATCAGACGGATTCGTGAAAAAATCGAGTTCGATACCAAAAATCCAAAATATATAAAGGTGGTGTGGGGAATTGGATACAAAATTGAAAAAATTTAATTTATCAGCCCTTTTTAAACTTGTTGCTGTTGCTCTTTGCCTTTTGTGTATCGGCGGCACAGTAACTCAGCTTGTTTCTTCTCTGCTGGTTGCGGACGAAAGAATGCTTGGACTTAACAACTTTACCGATGCCGTATATCAGGGTAAAAACCAGCCTGTATGGCAGACAGAGAGTTTTAAATCAGAATATAACAGCTATATGTCTGAGGTGGCACAACTGATTTCCGTTTACGGTGACGGAAGCGAAGAAGCATACAAAATTAAAACAGACGCTATTATAAACAGTAACAATAAATCCTTTGAAAACGCAAAGAAAAATCTTGTTGCTCTGGTTGAACAAAGAGAGGGCTTTTTCGATTATCTTGTTGCAATTTCAAGCGGAGATATTGTCAACTGCGGCTTTATTGAAACTTCGGACAAACTCGATCAGGACAACTTTTTCTACGACGATGAAATCTACGATGCCGATGTGGATTATGAGTGGATTTCAAGAGACAGCATTGATGTGGACAGGAATTATGATGTTGCCCTCACCGATGCAGCAAGAAAAAAGATGGACGAGACAAAGGCAGACGGTGTGTTTTATCTGAGTTCTGCAGGCTATGTTATAGACAGCACAGAAGAAGATGCAGAAGTATTTTATCCTCCCGGATATTATTTTTTCAAACTTGACGAAGAGAGACTTTTTGCAAATTTGGTTGAAAACAGTGTTATTGAAGATGACATTGAAACCTTTGAACAGTTCAGCAAAGAATATAAAAAGCAGGCAGATTATATTAAACAACTTTATCCCTCAGGCAGATATTTTGTAAGAGATGTGAAAGGTAACACCTTCACAAATGTCAAATCTCTGAATAAAGAATCAACGAAAAAAGAAATTGCTTCTGCTTTCACAACTTTCGGTTTTTACACAACGGAAAATGACAGTTATACAGTGGTGGATTCAAGCGGTGCAGTGTATTCCGGATGGTCTTTTATGGGCCAGCTTGAAAGTGAAGTTTTCAGCGAAGGTGTTGTGCATTACTATAACGATGTCACAAGTGTTTCTGTTCCCGTAACTCTCACAACAACATTGCCCACGACAACTGTTCCGGAAACCACAATGGAAACTACCGTTCCTACCACAGCGGCTGAAGGTGCGACTGTTGCCACAACTGTTCCGCCGACAGTCGCACCGGTACCGACAACAGCAAAAAACAACTATAACGGCAAAAGCACTTTCATTTATCTTACGGAAAACGCCTCGGATATGGATATTTTCATCGGCGTTGATATAAACAGTAAGGAATATATCAACAAAGAATGCCGTTTTTCACAGGTGCAGAACAAAATTATCCTTGCCCGCGATATGGCAAAGGATACGGTGAAGACCTGCGGCACACTGGTACTTCTTTTCATTGCTCTGCTGATTTTCCTTGTTCTTTATTCGGGAAGACGCTTCGGCGACAGAGAAAATGTATATATGTTCCGCCTTGACAGTATGTTCACCGACCTGAGAATTCTTCTTGACTGCGGTGCGGGTTTACTTATCGGCCTTGCAGTTGTGTGGATTCTTGATGAATTCTACTCGGAGGGCAACGCAAATGATACGATTAATCTTATACTCGGAGTTGTTTGTGCAGCCTTCGGTGCAGTGGTACTTGACCTTGTACTTTTCATTACAAGACACATCAAAAACAGAACCCTTTTCAAAAAACTTTCTGTAGTGTGGATTTTCGAAAAGATTTTCCGTAAACTTTCAGAAAAAACCAGCAAGGCAATAAGCATCAAAAACAAACTGCTCACTACTCTTCTGGTGCTTCTTGTTCCCGTTAATGTTCTTGGTGTAATGTGGATATGCGGACCTTGTGATAATGAATATGAACTGCTTCTTGTGCTTTTCCTGATGTTTGTTTATGACTTTCTGACGGCTTGTCTTTTCGTAAAAGAAAAGCATCTCCTTGTACCCATAATGCAAAAAATGCAGTATGTGAAAGGTTTTGAAAAAGAGACGGTAATCAAGGGTGCAATCGTTCTTGCAGTTAATATTTTCCTTGGTTTTCTTGCGGTGGTTGAAATTGCAAACACAGAAACTCTGTGGTTCTCTTTTGCGCTTCTCGGTTTTGATATTTTCGTATGTGTGCAGCTTGTCCGTTTCATTGCAGGTGTGAAAAAGATATTCACTGCCGTTAACGAAATTAAAGAAGGCAACTACGATGTGCAGATAAATCTGTTTGCAATTCCGTCTTCACTTCACGAACCTGCAAACAAACTTATGAGCCTTCGTGACGGACTTAAAACTGCCGTTGAAGAAGCCGTGAAGCAAGAGCAGACAAAAACAGAACTCATTACAAATGTGTCCCACGACCTGAAAACACCTCTCACAAGTGTTATCAACTATGTTGAACTTCTTAAAAAGTGCAACATAGAAGATGAAGATGCAAAAGAATATCTGCAGATACTCGGAGAAAAAAGTGACAGGCTGAAAAAACTTATCGAGGACCTTGTTGAAGCCTCAAAGGCATCAACGGGAAACCTGAAAGTTGAATTTGTGGAGGTTTCCCTCAATGAAATCACCAGCCAGATTATCGGCGAATTCAGTGACACTTTTGAAGAAAAGGGACTTTCACTTATCACAGCCTTCCCCGAAGAAAATATCACAGTCAGAGCAGACAGTAAAATGCTTTACAGAGTGCTCGAAAACCTGATGGGTAATGTTTCAAAATATGCAATGGCAAACACAAGAGTATACCTGAGTGTTGAAAAAAGAAACGGTAAGGGTGTGATTTCCGTTAAAAACATCTCCGGCTCACCTCTTAACATCACCGCATCTGAACTCAAGGCAAGATTTGTCCGCGGCGATGAATCAAGAACAACTGAGGGCAGCGGTCTCGGACTTTCAATTGCAGAAAGCCTTTGCAACCTTATGGGCGGCAGACTCAACATCATTATAAACGGTGATTTGTTTGTGGCAGAGGTGGAAATTCCTGCTAAATAAACTTAAAGTGTGCATACCGGATTCGGTATGCACACTGTTTTTATGATTCCGTTTATTTTCTTTTTTATTTACAACATGTCTGCGTTGCCTCATAAGGCAGCATATTGTAAACTGTCCCTTCTTTTCCGACCATGCTTATTGGTACCTCAGGCAAAAGCAGATGCAGAGTGTAAACAAAGTCTATGCTTTCTTCGCCCGGGAAACCCGTAACCACAGTCAGAGGTTTTCTTTTTGCAATGTGTGCGCTGACGGTGAGAATAGGATCGTCGCTGAAATAAATTGCCATTTCTCCGCCGTTTTCCTGCGCCGTACGGTAAAGGTTTTCAATCGCGTGAGGATTAACCCTGCTGCTGTCAGACATAAGAGGGAGCACCGAAACAACCTCAAGGGAGGCTCTGTTCCTTTTTGCAATTGCCTTACCCGCCTTAACAAGTGTCTTGGAAGATTCCTGAGCCGTGACACAAACCAGGACTGTCCTTTCGTTTTTCATGGAAAATTTACCTCCTTTTCCTCTTTCAGTATATGATTGATAACTTAGAAATACTTTAATTCAGAGAAAAAGGCTTTTGGTTGCAAAATATAAATTCAGCGGGTAGGCTTTACCTTTTTGCAGTTTATCGTGCGGCAATTCTGCATTTAAAAAACTCCCGTAATACTCGCGTATTTCGGGAGTTTTTCATAAACTTTTAGCGGAAAAGAGCCAATAAAAACCTTAACTTCCTTGTGAAGTATCGCCCAAATGGTGCTTTTATCAGAATTCAAGTTTTGCTTCGATGTATGAAACAAGGTCTTCAATCTTAACTCTTTCCTGCTGCATTGTGTCACGGTCACGGACTGTTACGCAGCCGTCTTCTGCTGATTCAAAGTCATAGGTAATGCAGAAAGGAGTACCGATTTCGTCCTGACGGCGATAACGCTTACCGATTGAGCCTGCATCGTCAAATTCTACCATAAACTTCTTCTGAAGAGCGTGGTAAACTTCTGTTGCCTGGTCGTTGAGTTTCTTTGAAAGAGGAAGAACTGCAGCCTTGATGGGTGCAAGTGCAGGATGGAAGTGAAGAACAACTCTTGTGTCGTTCTTTTCCGCATCAACAATTTCTTCGTCATAAGCCTCTGTCATAACAGCAAGGAAAAGTCTTTCAACGCCGAGTGAAGGCTCAATAACATAAGGAATATATCTTTCGTTGGTGGTGGGGTCAAAGTAGTCAAGAGCCTTGCCTGATGTGTTAATGTGCTGAGTCAGGTCGTAGTCTGTTCTGTCTGCAACGCCCCAGAGTTCACCCCAACCGAAGGGGAAGAGATATTCAAAGTCTGTTGTGGCTTTTGAGTAGAAGCAAAGTTCGTCTGCATCGTGGTCACGAAGACGGAGATTTTCTTCTTTCATACCAAGGGAATAAAGCCAGTCACGGCAGTATGCTCTCCAGTAGTCAAACCACTCAAGGTCTGTGCCGGGTTTGCAGAAGAATTCAAGTTCCATCTGTTCAAATTCACGAACGCGGAAAATGAAGTTACCCGGTGTGATTTCGTTACGGAATGATTTACCGATCTGTGCAACACCGAAGGGAATCTTTCTTCTGGTAGTTCTCTGAATATTTGCAAAGTTTACGAAAATACCCTGTGCGGTTTCGGGGCGGAGATAAAGTTCGTTCTTGCTGTCTTCTGTAACACCCTGGAATGTTTTGAACATAAGGTTGAACTGACGGATATCTGTGAAATTCTGTTTGCCGCAGTTGGGGCATACAATACCTTTTTCGTTGATGTATGCAGTCATTTCTTCGTTGGACCAGCCTGCAACATTTGTGCCGTCAAAATCTTCAATAAGGTTGTCTGCTCTGTGTCGTGTTTTACATTCCTTGCAGTCCATAAGAGGATCGGAGAAACCGCCGAGGTGACCTGATGCAACCCATGTCTGAGGATTCATAAGGATTGCTGAGTCAAGGCCGACATTATAGGGGTTTTCCTGAACAAACTTTTTGAGCCATGCCTTTTTGATGTTGTTTTTCAGTTCAACACCCAAAGGGCCGTAGTCCCATGTGTTTGCAAGGCCGCCGTATATTTCACTGCCCGCATAAACAAAGCCTCTGCCTTTGCAAAGCGCAACGAGTTTTTCCATTGTTTTTTCTGTGTTTTTAAGCATTTTAATACTCCTTTCATTTTTCCTCACCGTTGGAAATACGGCGAGTGTTTAGGGAAACATTATTATCTTAAATAATAATACATATCAACACCTGTTGTCAAGTGAGAGTAGACAAATACCTGATAATTATTGACTTTTATGATAATATGGATATAATTACTAAAAAGAATTAAAATTCAAGGAGAATCGGAATATGATGAAAACAGGGTTTCCGTTGATATTATCAGAAGCATCGGTCAGTTCATAACATTCTTCCTCAGTCTTCTTTTCGGCTGATAAAAATTATTATATGCAAAGCATAGGCTATCGCATTGTGTAGCCTATGCTTTTTCATTAAGTAAATTGTTGTTTTTTCTTGCGTCAAGTGGTAATATATAAAAAGAAAAAGGGGTGGTGATTATGAAAGCTTCAGAAAAAGAGATACGAAAACACCTTAGCGCAAAAGCAGCATCGGTTAAAATTGAAACGGTTCACGAAACAGGCTCAACCAACAACGATATGAAAAAAAGAGCCCGTGAAGGTGAAGAAGAAATCAGTGTTCTGATTGCTGAATACCAGAGTGCAGGCAAAGGCAGACTGGGTCGTAGTTTCTTTTCACCCGAAAGTACCGGAATTTATATGAGCATACTTGTCAGACCCGCATACACTGCTGAAGAATGCACCCTGCTCACCACAATGACGGCATCTTCTGCCGCAAAAGCCATAGAAAAAGTCACGGGTAAAAAGGCAGAACTCAAGTGGGTAAACGATATCTTCCTTGACGGAAAAAAGGTGGGCGGAATTCTCACCGAAGTAAGCCTTGCCGAAAACAGAAAAAATCTTGAGTGGGCAGTTGTGGGTATCGGCGTCAATCTTGAAAAGCCGAAGAATGATTTTCCCGAGGAACTTTCTTCAATTGCATCATCGGTGCTTGATGAAACTTCATCGGAAACAAAAAATCGCCTCATTGCCGAAATTATCAACAACTTTGCGGAAAACTATTCGGAACTTACCAAGAGAAAATATCTTGAAGATTACCGAAGCCGTCTGTTTTTCCTCGGTGAAGAAATCACGGTAATTGAGGGCGATAAAAATTATAAAGCCACTGCTATAGATATCGATTCTATGTGTCACCTGAAAATAAGGTTCCCCGACGGCAAAGAAAAACTGCTTTTCAGCGGAGAGATTTCAATCAGGATTTAGGGCCTGGGGCTTAGGATCTGAGGATCAGGTAAAGCAGTTGGCAGAGAGGATTTCTTTTATACGAAAACTTACACTTTGCAGGATTAATAAAAAGAAAAAGCGGACTCTTACAGAGTAATGATATAGCGAAGCCGACAGGCAGCACCCGTCAGCAGTGTGTACGGCGCAATTCTGTATTCTGCATAAAAAAATCACCCTGCCACGCAGGGTGATTTTTCTTATTTCATAAGTTTTCTGATTACTGCTTCGCAGTCTGCTGCGTCCATAATCTTCGGTACGGGATAAAGAGGATTACCTTCTTTAAGTGCACGCTCTACGATTACGGGGATATCTTCTTCCTTGATGCAGTCAAACTTGTCAGGAATGTTCATATTCTTGTTCATTGTCTTGATTGCTTCAATGAATGCTTCTGCCTTTTCCTTGTCACTGCCGTCAAACTTCACGCCTGCGATAACTGCAAGTTTTGCAAGGCGCTTGTGTGCGCTTTCGCCGTAGTATTCAAGAACATAAGGAAGAATAACTGCGTTTGCAAGACCGTGGGGGATACCGTAGTGACCGCCGAGGTTGTGAGCAATTGCGTGAACATAACCAACATATGCTCTTGTGAATGCCATACCTGCATAGTATGATGCCCAGAGCATATTGTTTCTTGCTTCAATATTCTTGCCGTCAGCATAAGCAGTTTCGATGCTGTCGAAAATCATCTTTGTTGCTTTTTCTGCATAAGCCTCTGTTGACTTAACGTTACTTCTGCCGATGTATGCTTCAACTGCATGGGTAAGAGCATCCATACCTGTTGTTGAAGTGATATGGGGAGGAAGACCAACGGTAAGTTCAGGGTCGAGAACTGCATACTTAGGTCTGAGTTTGGGGTCGTTACAAGCGTTCTTTTCGTGGGTTGCGGGGTCACTTACAACTGCTGCAAGAGTAACTTCGGAACCTGTGCCTGCTGTGGTGGGTACTGCGAAAAGCGGAGGAAGCTTGTGTGTGATTTTAAGAAGACCGCGCATTTTTTTAACGGGCTTTTTGGGGTTGGTAACTCTTGCTGCTGCAATTTTTGCACAGTCCATAGGTGAGCCGCCGCCAAAAGCGATAACGCCGTCACAGCCGTTGTCAAGATAAAGTTGTTTTGCGTCTTCAATATTCTGGATTGAGGGGTTGGGCTGTGTGCCGTCATAAACAACATAACCGAGACCTGCTTTATCCATTTCTTCAAAAAGTGAATCAAGAAGATGGATACCCATAAGTCCCTTATCAGTTACAACAAGAACCTTCTTGAGTCCCTTGCCTTTGATGAATTCGGGAAGTTTACGGATTGCGCCGGGGCCTTCAAGAACCTTGGGTTCGGACCAATCGAAGAAGGGTGTTGATGTTGCAATTTTGAACACAACCTGGTATGTTCTGTAATATGCCTTTTTAATCTGCCACATTTGGAAAACATCCTTTCAAATATTTTTCATCCTTTCAATGATACTATTATTTTCCTTTTATTTCAAGGCTTAAATGTAAACTTTATATAATTTTGAACAAAATATATATAACAATGAGGTGAAACGGCCAATATTATTTCCGATTAATAAAATTGTTCGGGTAGATTTGGTGTTTGCGGTTAGCTGTATTTTAACCTCGCTTTTATGAACTCGGTATTTTTATCTCTAACTTTAATTTCTTCCGCCAACTTCTTCCGCTCGAGCCGCGGGGGGCTCTTACTTTTGATTTTAAGTTTTATCAACCTTTTAGTCGGGTACGCTGCGCTTGGCCTTACTTTTGTCGATTGTGACAAAAGTAAGCAAAAGCACGCTTCTACTAAACCTTCCGAAAGAGGCTCATTTGCCGAGAAAGGTTTTATGATGTTTCAAGATATATTCTTTTCCAAATGTTTTATCTCTCTTCAGAATTATTTCATCGGCAAAACCGCAATTTCTCCCATCAGTCACACCTCTGTCAAAGAGTTTCACGGTGTGCCTTAATAGCAGGTTTAATATATAAATCCGCTGAGTTTACATTTCTCTCAGGTTAATCTTGTCTGCTTTACTTTATATTCCTTTATACACCGTATATTCCGACAGTCGCTGACCGCTACAAATATATTTCAGAAAGAGACTTCCGCCGGCCTTTGTACAAACACCCGAAGGCTGTGCTTTATTATTTGATGATGCTATATACTCGGTATTTTTAACTTTAGGTTTAATATTTTCTGTTAACTCCGCTCGCTCATGCCGCTTGGGCACATACTTTGGCTCATTCGAGCGCCAAAGTATGCAAAACGCCCTTTTTTTGGGGTGCTACGGATATACCACGAGCATACACCTGCCTTCGCGTCCGCATACAACCCTACGGGTTGTTCGTACGGGCAAGAGATTCGCTTACTACAAATACCCGAAGACTACGCTTTCTCGTTTTATAATGCTTTCCCCCTGATGAACAGTAACGGTGGCAGTAAGGATGCCACTGACTCCTTATGACGTTGTGAGGGCATAAATCAAAAGCACGGGAAAGCCCCACTGAAAACGGGGATTAAAATATTTCTTTTTGCGGTGATGCTCGTGGCATTCGGTAGAATACCGAATAAACAAGCATCATCCGAGA
>JAZOAX010000068.1:0-17775 GCA_045595685.1 Acutalibacteraceae bacterium | reverse complement strand
CGATCCGACTTGCCCGTTTGGCGGCGGTTACAATTTCTTCTTCGGTGGCATCGGGTTTGCCCCAGAGAATATTTTCTTCAATTGTACCCGAGAAAAGAATGTTCTGCTGCAGCACAACGGAAACTTCACCGCGGAGATTTTCGAAGGTATAGTCTTTTACATTGTGACCGCCCACAAGAACTTCGCCTTCTGTTGGGTCATAAAGGCGGGGTATAAGCTGAATAAGGGTTGATTTTGAACTGCCCGTTGAGCCGATGATGCCAACGGTTTCACCGGGATTTACTGTGAGGTTTATGTTGTCAAGAATGTTCTTGACTGCATCGCTGTTATATTTGAATGAAACGTTCCTGAATTCAATTGAGCCGTTTTCCACCTTGAGGTCAGGGTCATTGCCCTTGTCTGAAACGGTGGGCTCTTCGGCAAAAACTTCACCGATTCTGCCGATTGATGCTCTTGCCATAATCATACTTACGAAAACAAGAAGCACTGTCATAAGTGAAGAAAGCACATTCATAATGTAGGTGGTGAACTCGGTGAGGTCACCGGGAAGAAGGTCTGTTTCACCTTTAATAATAAGGCGGCTGCCGCTGAGGAGGGCAAAAATTGTGCAGCCGTACATAATAAGCATAATTGCAGGAGTCATATAAAGCATCATTTTCTGTGCCTTAACATTCATCTGCATAACGGCAATGTTCACTTTGTCGAACTTGCTTTTTTCGTGTTCTTCACGCACAAAGGATTTAACAACTCTGATGCCGTTGATGTTGCCTCTGAGGGTTGCGTTGAATTCGTCTGTCTTTTTGAGCATCTCTTTGAAAATGGGCACTGCAAGATAACCCATAAGGCCGAGAACAACAACAATTGCAGGCACTGCCGCAACAAACACCAGTGAAAGTTCAGTGCTCATATTAAGGCACTTCACCAGCGAAGCAACAAGAAGGAAGGGACCTTTCAGAAACTGTACCAGGGTGTTTTTATAAACATTCTGAACCTGTGAAACGTCGCTTGTCATTCTTGTGATGAGTGAAGAAATTTTAAGTTTATCAATGTTTTCAAAGGAAAGGTCCTGAGTTTTGTTGAAAAGTTCGCGTCTGAGGTTTGCACCGAAGCCCATACTTGCAATGGCAGAGCAACGTGATGCAATGTAGCCCACAAAAAGAGCAGCGGCACAAAGTGAAAGCATTTTTATAAGATTTGTGACCAGTTCATCCTGAATCAATTCAAGGTTGAATGAAGCGGAGTTATCCTGATATCTGTAAAAAATATTAACAACATTACTCATTGCATCGGGAATTTCAAGTTCAACAAGAACATCAATAAAAATAAGCACAGGGCAGAAAAGAGTGAGAAGTCTGTAGCCTTTTGTGAATCCCCAGAATCTGCTCATTGCAGCCCGTGTATGTTCTTTATTAACTTTTAAAGGATTTTTGGACAAAGCATAAACCTCCTTTGTTTTAAACAGTACGGGCGGATGTAATCCGCCCTGAAACTATCATATTATATAAACTTAAATGAAGATTAAATCACATCGGTATAAGAGCCTTTGTCAATGCAAAATAAATTACAAGTGAAATTGTGTCCACAAGTGTGGTGATAAGGGGACCTGCCATTAGAGCGGGGTCAAGTTTCAGCAGTTTTGCAACAATGGGAAGGGTACAGCCTATGGTTTTTGAAACCACAACAACTGCCGCAACGGAAAGGGAAACAACAAGAATAACACTGTTTGTCACATCGTCTCCCGTAATAAAACGCACAAGGAACATTCTGCCGAAGTTGGCAACGGCAAGTGTGATACCGACCATAAGGGAAACCCTGATTTCTTTCCACAGTACCTTGAAATAGTCTTTGATTTTAACTTCGCCAAGGGCAAGACCACGGATGATAAGGGTTGATACCTGGTTGCCCGAGTTACCGCCGGTACCCATAAGCATGGGGATGCAGGCAGTGAGCCCCGCGATTGTTGCAAGTTGATTTTCAAACCCTTCAATAATCTGACCCGTAAAGGTGGAGGCAATCATAAGAACAAGAAGCCAGCCGATACGGTTTTTTGCAAGGGAGAATACACCTGATTTGAGGTATTCATCTTCTGACGGAGTAAGTGAAGCCATCTTTTCAAAGTCTTCCGTAGCCTCTTCATCAATAATATCGATAATGTCGTCAATGGTGATGATACCTACAAGGCGGTCTTCCGTGTCTGTTACGGGAACAGACAGAAGGTCATATTTTTTTGCAATGGCGGCAACTTCTTCCTGGTCGTCCATTGTACGCACGAAAATAAGTTGTTCGTCATCACTCATAATGTCTGTTATGCGGGTTTCTTCGTCGTTGAGAAGAAGACGTCTGAGGGGGATTGTACCCACAAGGTGACGCTTATCGTCAATAACATAGCAGGTGTAAATTGTCTCTTTGTCAACACCTGTTCTTCTTATGCTTTTAATTGCTTCGGCAACGGTGAGACGGTCGTGGAGTTCAACCATTTCAATGGTCATCACGCTGCCTGCGGAATTTTCGGGGTATTTGAGGAAACGGTTGATGATTTCTCTTGTTTCCTTGTCCGTGTTTGCAAGAACACGGCGCACGATGTTTGCCGGAACTTCTTCAAGAAAGTCAACGGCATCGTCAACATAAAGGTCATCCATAAGACGCTCAATTTCGCTGTCGGTTATGGACTGCACAATAACAGTCTGGCTGTCTGTTTCAAGGTAAGAAAAAACGTCTGCAGAGATGTCTTTGGGCAGAATACGGAAAATTTTAACGGCAAGTTTATCGTCGTCAAGGTCCATAATGAATTCCGCAATGTCGGCATACGCCATTTCTGAAAGTTCATCCCTGAGTTCTTTCAGTTTGTTTTTGGCAAGGAGTTTGTAAAGCCCGCCAAATTCGTTTTCATTCATTCTGTTCACCGACTTTCTTAGTGCAGAGCCGTCAGTGATTTGGCAGGGTCTGCACTGAATTTAATTGAATTGCACCCGTTAGGTTTACTATCGCCATCCATTGTGAGACCCACCTCCTTTTAATTATACCCTTAAGAATTCGGGCATTTTACCCGTATTTTATATTTTACATTTTTGAACTGATAATGTCAACAAAAATAAAAAAAATAAAATATAAAAAATGTCACTGCAAACCGTGAAGTCTGCAGTGACTCATAAAAAGGGATAATCTTTTATTCAAGTTCAAAAGCACCCGTATAAAGTTGGTAATACTTGCCTTTTTTTGCAACAAGGTCTTCGTGGGTACCTCTTTCTATTATAACGCCGTTTTCAAGCACCATAATAACATCGGAATTCATAACTGTTGAAAGTCGGTGGGCGATAACAAAAACAGTTCTGCCCTTCATCAGTGCATCCATACCTTTCTGTACAAGAGCCTCGGTTCTGGTGTCAATTGATGATGTTGCTTCGTCAAGAATCATAACGGGAGGGTCTGCAACGGCGGCGCGGGCAATGGAGATAAGCTGGCGCTGTCCTTGTGAGAGGTTTGCACCGTTACTTGTCAGCATTGTGTCGTATCCCTGAGGAAGTCGGGAAATGAAAGAGTGTGCATTTGCTTTTTTTGCCGCCTCAATAATCTGTTCGTCGGTTGCATCAAGGTTGCCGTAGCGGATATTATCTTTAACGGTACCTGTGAAAAGGTTTGTGTCCTGAAGAACAATACCGAGGGAGCGGCGAAGGTCGCTCTTTCTGATTTTGTTTATGTTTATACCGTCATATCTTATCTTGCCGTCGGCAAGGTCGTAAAAACGGTTTATAAGGTTTGTTATTGTGGTTTTTCCTGCACCCGTTGCACCCACAAAGGCAACTTTCTGACCGGGCTCAGCATAAAGGCTTATGTTGTGAAGAACAATTTTTTCTTCGTTATAACCGAAGTCAACATCGTAAAAACGCACTTCACCCTGAAGTTTTGTGTAGGTGGTTGTGCCGTCTTCGTGGGGATGTTTCCACGCCCAGAGTCCCGTGTGTTCCGGAGTTTCGGTGATTTCACCTTTTTCATCATACTTTGCATTTACAAGGGTAACATACCCCTCATCCTTTTCACTTTCGGTGTCAAGAACTTCAAAAATACGCTTTGCACCTGCCATTGCCATAACAACGGAGTTGAGCTGCTGTGAAATCTGGTTAACGGGCATAGTGAAAGATTTTGAATATCCGAGGAATGTTGCAACAGAGCCTGCCGTAAGAGAGAAAATACTCATAAATCCGCTTTCGGGGAAAACATTTTTTGTTGTCATAACGGCAAGAACACAACCGGTAATTGCAAGAATAACATATTGCAGATGACCAAGGTTATTGTTAATGGGGCCGAGCATATTAACAAACTTGTTTGCCGAATATGCATTCATATAAAGGTCTTCGTTTTTTTCGTCAAATTCTGTTTTTGTTTTTTCTTCGTGGCAGAAAACCTTAACAACCTTCTGACCCGTAATCATTTCTTCAATGTAGCCGTTAACATCACCGATGGACTGCTGCTGTTTCATAAAGAACTTGCCGCTGTTACCTGCAACCTTACCCGTCACGGTAATCATACAAACAATGCATACGAGCACCACAACAAGAAGGGGAATGCTTTCAAGGACCATTGCAATGAAAGTTGAAACGATTGTCACAATTGAGGAAATTACCTGAGGCACCGTCTGTGAAATCATTTGTCTGAGGGTGTCAATATCGTTTGTGTAACGGCTCATAATATCGCCGTGGCTGTTTGTGTCAAAATACTTTATGGGTAAAGTCTGCATATGTGCGAACATTTCATCACGCACATTTTTAAGCACCGCCTGAGACACCACAACCATAATGCGGTTGTAGGTGAATGTTGAAAGAATACCCATAAGGAAAATTGCAGCCATTTTCAGAAGCATTGATATAAAGGGTGCAAAATCCGTTGAGCCTTCCGAAAGCATAGGCTTGATGTAATCGTCAATTATGGAGCCGATAAACCTTGAAGAAAAGATGCTTGCAATGCTTGAAAGGAAGATGCACAGAACAACAAGCACCATAAGGAATTTCTGTTTTGCGCCAAGGTAGGAAAAGATTCTTTTTATAACCTTGAAGTCGAGTTTTTCGCCTTTCATTCTCACGGGAGTTCCGCCGTGACGGTTGACGGGCATTCTGGGAGGCATTTTTGCCTGAGGCTTCTGCTGATTACTCATTTTCTTTTCCTCCCTTCTTCTGTGAAGTGTAAACTTCTTTGTAAATCTTATTGCTCTGAAGCAGTTCTTCGTGGCTTCCGAAACCGGCAATTTCGCCGTCGTCAAGAACAATAATCTTGTCGGCGCCTTCAATGGAAGAGATTCTCTGAGCAATAATAATTTTTGTGGTTTCGGGAATGAATTCGGCAAAGGCTTTTCTTATCATTGCATCAGTTTTTGTGTCAACGGCACTTGTGGAGTCATCGAGAATAAGAATCTTAGGCCTTTGAAGAAGTGAACGTGCAATGCAGATTCGCTGCTTCTGTCCGCCGGAAACATTGGTACCGCCCTGCTCAATGAAGGTGTTGTATCCGTCGGGCATTTCCGAAATGAAGGAGTGTGCCTGAGAGGATTTACACGCTTCAATCATTTCTTCGTCGGTGGCGTCTTCCTTACCCCAGCGAAGATTATCTTTGATTGTGCCGGAAAAAAGAACATTTTTCTGCAGTACCATGGCAACTTCGTGCCTGAGTGTGTCAAGGTCATATTCCCTTACGTCAATTCCGCCCACTTTAAGTGCGCCTGTTGTAACATCGTAAAGGCGGGGGATAAGCTGCACAAGGGAAGTTTTTGAACTGCCCGTTGAGCCTATAATGCCAACGGTTTCACCGCTTTCAATTCTTATGTTCACATTCTTAAGGCAGAGTTTGTCTTCTTTGCCTGAATAACTGAAACCGACATTCTGAAATTCAATGCTGCCGTCGGGCACATTCATAACAGGGTTTTCGGGGTTGTGCAGATCTGATTTTTCATTGAGAATCTCACATACTCTTTCTCCCGATGCCCTTGACATTGTAAGCATAACAAAAATCATTGAAAGCATCATAAGATTCATAAGAATCTGCATAGTGTAGTTGATGAGAGAAAAAAGGTCGCCCGTAGACATTTCGGTGGCACCGCTTTTAACAATAAGGTTTGCACCGAACCAGGCAATAAGAATCATGCAAAGGTATGAACTGAACTGCATAACGGGTGCATTGAAAGCGATGATACCTTCTGCCTTTTTTGTGTCGTTATAAATAGTATCGGAAACGCTGTTGAACTTTTTCTTTTCCTCGTCTTCTCTTACAAAGGATTTCACAACTCTTATGCCGTGGAGGTTTTCGTTAACAACATTGTTGAGTTTATCGTAGGTTTTGAAAACTCTTTTGAATATGGGGTGAGCCTTTGACACGATAAATCCCAGCGCAAGAGCAAGGAAGGGGATTATGCACACAAAAACAAGGGAGATTTTTCTGTTAACGGAAAGTGCCATACCAAGTGAGAACATAAGCATTGCAGGTGAACGCACGGCAATGCGGATTATCATCTGAAAAGAGTTCTGCAGGTTGGTAACATCTGTTGTGAGCCTTGTCACAAGGCCCGAGGTGGAGAATTTATCAAGGTTTGCAAAAGAAAAACTCTGTATGTTATGGAACATATCGTGGCGCAGATTTTTTGCAAAGCCCGATGAAGCCTTTGCGGCGGTAATGCCGCCGGAAACACCTGCAAAAAGGCTGAATCCGCAAAGCACAAGAAGCAGAAGTCCTGTTTTCACAACATAGGCAGTGTCGGACTTGTCAATGCCGTTGTCAATGAGTTTACCCATAAGCATGGGGATAAAAACTTCCATAATAACTTCCAGTGACATAAAAAACGGAGTGAGAATTGCAGGAAGTTTATATTCTCTTACGCATTTACTGAGGCGTTTAATCATTGCTGTCATTCCTTTCCATATTATCGTTTATTTTATCAAGCACGGTGTAAAACACCTGCAGTTCTTCGTCGGAAATGCCCTGCTTCATAGTTTTTTCAAAGCGGTCAAAAGCATCGTCAACAATGCTTTGTATTTTAAGGGACTTTTCTGTGAGGGTGATTTTTTTCAGTCTCCCGTCATGGGGGACACTTTCTCTTTTTATCAGGTCATTCTTTTCCATCAGCGACAGAATTGAACTTGCAGTTGAACGGCGGATATTGAATTCCTGTTCAAAATCTTTCTGAAAAATGTCTTTGTCACGGTTTCTGAAAAAATATCCCATTGCCCAACCGTGAGTACCTGTCATTTTGTCAACATAACTTTTTGATGCATCGGAGTCCGCATAGCGTTTGATAATTCTTGAGGTTTTGTGAATTTCAAAACCGAGTTTGCGGTTTTGCATAATTTCATCTCCCGTCATATATGAATTGTATATAATAAAGTAAGGTCTCGAACTGTTAGAAACCGAACAATCTTTTCCTATTATATTACGCTGTGTCTTCAATGTCAATAAAAATAACGCATAAATCCATTAAAGAAAATTAAATATAAAAAATACGTGGAAAACGTAATAATAACAAGAAAATTGTTTAACAGTGTTAATAAATTAAAGTAATTTTTATGTAAGAGGTTTAACTATATTAAAATGTAACAAAATGTAGTGGTATCGGTTGGTGTTATTGACTAATACAGATGTTATTTTCTACAAACGAAAAAATATTTTTTTGTGCAAATTTATATTTTTTAATTATTTGTTCATTGAAAGAAAGAATATAATGTGATATATTAGTTAACACTGTTAAATAAACATAAAGGGAGGCAAAGCAAATGGACAGAGAAAAACTTGCCGAAGAACTGCTTAGCACTTTCGAAAATATAAACACCGAAAACATCATCAACAGGCTTAAACTTTCAGTTAAAGGAGAAAATGCCGTGCTTTTTCTTTTGCACGAACACGGCGGTATAAGCACCCCCGGCAAACTTTCGGAGCATATAGATTTTACGGCGGCAAGGCTTTCTGCAATTATCAAGTCCCTTGAAAGCAAAGGCCTTGTTGAAAGAAACAGAAATTCAGAAGACAAACGAAGCACAACGGTTATCCTCACTGCAGAGGGATACCGTCAGTTTATAAAACTCAGGGACGAAATTGTCCGTAACGCACTCACAATAATTGAGCAGCTCGGTGAAAACGATGTGCGTGAGTTCCTGAGGATAGTAAAACGGCTTCTTGATATTACAAGCACTTGTGCGGAATGAGGTGATTAAACTGAAACTGATTAATAAAAGCAAAAAACTTATGAGCATTTTAATTGCGGTGCTTCTTGTTATGCTCACAACAGTACCTGCAGTGTCGGCCATTGAGTTTCCTCAGGGCGTGACGGCACAGCAGGCAGAAAATGCCATAGGAAAAACAGATACTCTTATTTCTTCAATGCTGAAACAGACTCAGAACACGAGCCTGAAGCAAATGCTTATGCCGCAGATATGTTCAAGCGAAACATTGTCAATGCTTACGGTGGAAGTTTATAAAGCCGTGGAGCAGAACGCGGAGGCGATGTCCACACTGGGTCTTGACACAACACCCAAGGCAGTTGCGGCTTTCCTTGTTAATTATCCTCAGGTGTCGGGCAAACTCGCTTCTTTCACATCCTGGGCAGATGTAAATCTCGATTCGGCAGACTGGGGCGTTACAACAAAAGAGCAGATGGCAGATGCCGCTGCAGCCGTATTCGGCCCTTTCAACGATTTGCTTTACACACTGCTTTGCGCAGGCAAATATAACCTTAACATTCTCATCGGTATCAACGGTGACTACGGATATCAGAATGCTGTTGTGCCCATTCTTACACATCTTGGCTGCAGAACATACACAGACCCGTCAGTTTTTTATGCCGATGCCGAAGCGGACAAATATTCAATGGTAAGGCATATTGTTCTTGACCTTATGAGTTTTGTGGAGGGTGTTCTTGATGCACCCTGCTCACGCCTTACGGAAATTCTTCCCGGCATTGCTTATTTCATCAATAACGGTGGAATGGATAACGCAATACAGTCCCTTATAAGCCCGCTGAAAGTTCAGGTGCTCAACATTTCCATTCTTGATGTGCAGTCACTTCTTGAATCTCAGCAAAGTGAAGAAGGGGGACTTTCCCTTGACCTTAATCTCGGAAGTATGCTCAATGTTTCCGATTTCAAAATGGCGGAACTTGACCTTCAGGTTCTTGCTTCCTGCGGTACCGTTTCAGGTGACACCGTAATTGCCAACAAGGGAGAAACATTTATTGTTGTTCTCAGGTGGCTTCTTGAAACACTGAAACTCAACAGTTCAACACTGCCGTCAATGCTTGGCGAAAATGCAAGTGAGGAACTTGTAACAATTCTCAACTCTGTTCTTGCAAAACCAACAGACGAACTGATTTCCGTGCTTATCGGACTTTTCAATCAGACAACGGCTGTTGTGAACGATTATCAGTGGATGTTCAACGCAAATCCGCAGACTCAGGTGAGCTACACTCCTAATCTCGGGCAGGAAAAATATCAGAGAGTTCTTGACGGTATTGACGAACTTATAAACGAATTCATAAAAGAATCGGGAGAAAACGAAACAGTACGCGATGCACTTGCACCGCAGATTTATTCAAACTCCCTTGTAAGCGAACTCACAGTGCAGGTTTATTCAATGCTTACGGGTAAAGAAATGCGTGAGATGACATCACTTCTGGGTGTATCCCTTTCACCGTCGGCACTTGCATCAACTCTCACGGAAAAACAGTTCAGCAGAACTGCTCAGCAACTCAGTCAGTATTATTCCTGGTCTGTTGTGAAACCCGAAAACATCACATGGGGATTTAAAAACGGCGACAGAGAAGGCTTTATAAATGCAGTCAGCGCCGTGTTCAGACCCTTTGACGATGTGCTCAGAATGATGCTGTGCGGTGATAAGTTCTCACTTTTCGGTGCGGTTGATTTATACGGCAGTGACGGCTACAACACGGCAATAATTCCTGTTCTTGAAGCCTTCGGCATTTACGGTGAAAACATACCGACCTTCACCGAATATGCCGCTGCAATTCAGTCTCAGGATGCAATGAAACCCATTGTGACTTCTCTCACATCTCTTATTGAAAGAGTTCTTGATAAGCCCGTATACACAATTACGGAAATTCTTCCCAATCTTCTTTATTTCCTTAATAACGGCGGCATTGAGATTGTGATGAAAAATCTGCTTCACCCCATTATGAAAATTATGGAAAGCCTCGGCCTTTCATCTATGCTCGACCTTTCCAAACTCACAGGCAGTCTTAACATAAACAGTATTATGACAGATCTTATGGGTGAAATGGACCTTGGTATGACACTTCCCGAACTTGACCTTAATCAGTTTCAGGGAATGGGCACTCTTGTTACGGTGAACTCAAAAAGAACACAGCAGGGCAATCAGATTATGATTTATGCCGTGGATTCCGACCAGACAGCAGTGCTCATAACAATTCTCAGATATTTTGTGGGTGTTATGAAAACCCCCGGCAATGAAGATATGATGACATCGTTTATGGGCGGCTCCGAGGGCGGCAACGATATGTTTGCCACTTATTCGGGCGGTATTACCGAAGAACTTGCCGCAATGACCACAGACGAAACTGTTGAATGGCTTTATAAAATCTTTTTCAGGGAAAGAGCCGTTGTGGAACAGAAAACCGATGACTATCTTCCCACTGTAATTTATGAAGAGGATTTCGATATGCCCTGGGGCAACATTTTCGCCTCACTTCTTTTCATTGTTTTGATCGGTCTTTTCTTCGGACTTGCCAACCGTGACAGAATAAGAATTTTCCTTGATGAACTCAAAGAGAAAAAACAGCAAAAGGCTGCTCAGGCCACAAATCAGGAGGTGTAAGTTATGCTGATTCTGAAAAATATTATCAAAGATTATGTAACAGGTGACACCACAGTCAGAGCGATGAATGACATCAGCATCAATTTCAGAGAAAGTGAATTCGTTTCCATTCTCGGACCGTCAGGCTGCGGTAAAACAACCTTGCTTAATATCATCGGCGGTCTTGACAGATATACAAGCGGTGACCTTGTAATCAACGGCAAGAGCACATCAACATTTACCGATGAAAACTGGGATACTTACAGAAACCATTCAATCGGTTTCATTTTCCAGAGTTACAATCTCATTCCCCACCAGACAGTTCTTTCCAATGTTGAACTTGCTCTCACTCTTTCAGGTGTATCCAAAAAAGAAAGAAGAGAAAGAGCCATTGAAGCGCTCAGACAGGTAGGCCTTGAAGAACACATCAACAAAAAGCCGAATCAGATGTCAGGCGGTCAGGTGCAGAGAGTTGCCATTGCCCGTGCTCTCATCAATAATCCGGACATTCTTCTTGCTGACGAGCCCACCGGTGCCCTTGACAGTGAAACAAGTGTTCAGATTATGGAACTTCTTAAAGAAATTTCCAAAGATAAACTCATAATTATGGTTACCCATAACCCCGAACTTGCTTATGAATATTCAAACAGAATTGTCCGCTTCAAAGACGGACAGATGATTGACGACTCAAATCCCTTTGTGCCCGGGGCTCAGGATTATGAAAACGAAAAAGTTAAGGCAGAGGAAGAAAAAGCAAAGGGCAAAAAGCCTTCAATGAGTTTCAAAACCGCTTTCGGACTTTCACTTCGTAACCTTGGCACAAAGAAGGGCAGAACAATTCTCACTGCCTTTGCAGGTTCAATCGGTATTATCGGTATTGCCCTTGTTCTTGCCCTTTCAACAGGTATTCAGAACTATGTTGACAAGGTGCAGAACGACACGCTTCTGGCTTTCCCCGTTTCAATTGAAAAGGAATCCGTTGACCTTAACAGTATGATGACTTCCGTTACGGGAATGATGCCGACGGGTGAACTTGACCACGAACTTGACAACATTTATGTCAACGAGATGTTCACCGAACTTGTTAACACATTCATTTCACAGTCCTCATCAAACAATCTTCGCTCATTCAGAAAATATGTTGAAGACAACAGAGAAAAGTTTGATGAACTCTGCAACGATATTCAGTATAAATACTCAACACCTCTCAACATCTACCGTGCAGACACCGAAGAAGGCGTGATTCAGGTTAATCCCAGCACCCTTATGGACAATTTCAGCGGCAATCCTATGATGACATCTATGGAAGGCTTTATGGGTGCAGGCTTCAGCGTGTGGATGGAACTCATCGGCGGTGAAGATGTAATCTCAAACCAGTATGATGTAATCTACGGCAGAATGCCCAAGGAAAAGAACGAAGTTGTTCTTATTGTTGACGGCAACAACGAAATTAACGAACTTGTGCTTTATGCACTGGGTCTTAAAGACCAGAGCGAGTTTTCCGCAAACCTTATGTCTGCCCTCACAGGCGGTGAGCAGTTCCAGACAACAGAGGCCGTTTACAGTTATGAAGACATCTGCAATATGAAATTCAAACTTGTTCTTAACCACGAATATATGGTGAAAGACAAAAAAACAGGTCTCTGGTCAGACAGAAGAAACAATATTGCCTATGTAAAAACTCTTGTTGATAAAGGTATGGATATCAACATTGTAGGTATTCTCAGACCCGACGAAGACAATGTTCTTTCCGTCGGCACAGGCGGTATCGGTTACCTCACCGAACTTATGGACTATGCCCTGAGCGAAACAGAAAACTCCGAAGTTGTTCAGCAGCAGCTTAAAAATCCCAAGGTGGATGTTATTACGGGCATTGAGTTCTTCGACCTTACCGTTAACGATTTCGACCTTGCAGACATAGATATGAACGAGATTGATATGCAGTTCCTTGACATTTCTCCCTTTATGAGCATGGCAACGGACATCGACCTTTCACAGATTGACATAACAGACCTGTCCTCACTTTTCAATTTCGGTGATATGACAGACCTTCAGAAAAAACTGATGGAAGGCTACCTTGACGATGAGCAGGTAATTGCACTCAAGCAGGCATATATCGACACAATCAATTCCAAGGCATCTTATGAAAAAACAATGGAAACCCTCGGCTATCAGAGTGTTGATACTCCCACATCAATCTATTTCTATCCCAAGAGCTTTGAAGCAAAAGACGAATTCAATCTGATGGTTGATTACTATAACGAGGCTGTCACTGCAGACGGTCACCCCGAATACGCAATCACACCCACAGATGCCATCGGTGTTATGCTTTCATCGGTAACAAAGATTATTGATATCGTAACCTATGTGCTTGTTGTTTTCGTTGCAATTTCTCTTGTGGTATCTTCAATTATGATTGGTATCATCACCTACATTTCCGTTCTTGAAAGAACAAAGGAAATCGGTATTCTCCGTTCAATCGGTGCATCAAAGGGTGACGTTTCAAGAGTATTCAATGCTGAAACAATCACAATCGGTCTTGCGGCGGGTGTAATAGGTATAGTCAGCACCTTGATTCTGGAAATTCCCATCAACTTCCTTCTTGACTATCTCACTCACACCGGCGCAGCGGCACAGCTTCCTTTCAAATCTGCAGTGATTCTCATCGGTATAAGCGTGTTCCTCACATTTATTGCAGGTCTCGTACCGTCTTCCCTTGCAGCAAAGAAAGACCCCGTTGAAGCCCTCAGAACAGACTGATGAGTTTCAACTCATAAAAAAGTAAAACAAAGCAGGTATTTCAGCAGGAATACCTGCTTTGTTATTAGTTAATATGTCAATAAAACCTCTCTTTTTTTATCCAAAATGTAAAAATATTAAATTTATCAAAAAAACATTGACCTTGAAGGGTGAAATTTGTTAAAATAATACAATGAGGACAACCGAAAAAAAGCGGTTGTTTTTTTATTAAGAAAAGGAGGATGATAAAAAATGGGAAATAAGATAAAATCTTTCTTCACAGAGATTAAAACCCATTGGAACACTCCTGCTGAGGGCAAATATGTTCCCTATAAGGAATATAAAGACGTTGTGTTTGCCGTCGGCAGTAACTATGCAGGCTCAAAGGTGCTTGAGTACATCGGATTCTGGTCCGCCTGTTACCTCATTATGTACCACTATAAACTGCCTTACCTCACATTCTCGGTAATCGGTATACTGAATATGCCCCTTGGCTATATTTCAGCACTTATGTGGTGGTTTGTCTGCGATAATCTCGGCTTCCTGCCGAAAAAGACAGAAAAGAAATTCTACGGCGTTTATGTGGCGATGATGCTGTTCGGTATATCGACGATTCTTTTCGACTATTCGCTTTTGTTCAACCAGTCAAGCACATTCATTACATATCTCAACGGCCTTGAAGGTATGAGTGCCACGGCTTGCTTCAAAACCTTCGGTACCCACTTCCTTTACACCGGATGGGTAGGTGCCCGAAACATTTTCTGGCGTAAAAAACTCCTTCCCAAGTTCGGCAGATATAAATATTCACTTTACTGTGACGTTGTTCCCAAGTGCATAATGGTTATTCTTATCGGCTGGCTCCCCGTTTACAACATTCCCGATGTTGCAACAAGAGTATGGGTTGCAAACCTTCTTTTCGCAACCTACAATGTCTTCGGTTTTGCAAATAACCTTGAAACCTGCACAAAGAGTATCAGCCCCAACCTTCAGGAAAGAATTCTTGTTCGTTCCTATCCCGTTAAGATTTCCCACATCTTCCACTCAATTCTTGCAATTATTCTTCCCGCAATCATCGGTATGCTCCGTCACGAGTGGGCAGACATCAATGTTTACAGATATGTTATTCCCGTAACATTCATCACTTTTGCTGCCCTTACAATGATTTTTGCAGGCAGAATCAAAGAAAGAATTCCTCAGCCGCCCATTGAACAGAAACCCGAAATCAAGTTCTGGGACGGTATGTTCGGCGTTCTTCATAACAAATATCTTCTTATCAATACCATTGTAGGCCTTATCGACTCACTGGGTAACGGTATGCTTCCCTTTGTTACAATTCTTTATTTCTACACATTCCGTCTCAGCGGTCTTCCCTACAGCCTTATCGTAGCACTCATTTCCTTTGCGGGTACTCCGCCCGATCTGCTTTCACCCTATTTCCTCAAGAGATTCTCTTATAAGCAGATTATGGTATTCTATCAGCTTTCCCGTGCAATCGGTAACGGTATAATTGCCGCTGCAATGTGGTTCTGCGGTGATAATCTTGTGCTTTGCGGCACAATCTGTGTTGTTGTTCTCTTCCTTATGGAAATGACAAAAACAGTTCCCACAACTGCAGGTCACGATATGAACGTGCGTATCGGTGACTATCAGATGTATCTTTCAGGTGAAAGACTTGAAAGTTTTGCAGGTGTATTCGGCTGGTTCACAGGCCCCATCACCTCATTCGTTGGTCTTATTATTCCTCTTTTCCTTCTCAAATACGGCTTCAACAGTAACTGGGAAGTTCTCTTCATTGACGATTCAAGAAGAAACATCATCGTTATTCCTCTTATCGTTGACGTTATAGGCTTCTTCCTTATGACCATTCCCCATCTGTTCTGGCACTATGACAGCAAAAACCAGAATATGGTTATGGAAGTTCTGAAACGCCGTGCAGAAGTAACGGAAAAGAAGGCAGCCGAAGAAGGCGCTTCAACCGACGGCGCATATATAGGTTAAAGGAGGCGGAAGTATGAGTTTATTCAAGAAAAAAGAAAAGGCAATGCCCCCTTTGAATTCAAGCGATTCAGCAAACACCGAATCCCGCGTGATTGACGCAGAAGTTCATCTCGACATTCCCGATGATGAAATCTGGACTTACCGTGTTGAGGGACTTGCAGCGCCCCACATCAATAAACCTTATAAAAACTTCACACTCAAGAAGATAATTTTCACCCTTGTTATTCTTGTTGCTGTTTCACTTTCCTGCTATTTCAGTGTGCGCACTGTTCAGAGTGATACCTTTGAATATGCCACGGCAGACGGCGGTTATGAACTTTCAAAGTTCAGCAACACAGGTTATGTAACAGAACTTACCATTGACTATGTTTCAGATATTGAATATGACCGCACAAACGAAGATGTTACATCAAACTTTGAAATTGTGAAAGACGAAACAAAGAAAGTTGTATCTGTCGGCAAATATGCATTCAACTGTGACGGTACCGTCAAGGTTATCAACATCGGTGCAGAAGTTCTCAACATTGACCCTAAGGCATTCTATTCCTGCTGGTCACTTCAGAGAATTGAGGTTGACGAAAACAACCCCAACTACTGCGATATTGACGGTGTGCTTTATAACAAGGATATGACTCAGGTTATCAACTACCCCTGCAATCACGACCAGTATCTCAGAGAAAAATACGGTTATGAGGCAGAGCCTTACAGAGCAGATTCAGACGAAAAGTATGTAAAAGACATTCAGACTTATGTTGTTCCCTCAACGGTTAAAACAATCGGTCAGCTTGCATTTGCATACACAAACCTCAGAACAATCTATCTTCCCGAAGGTCTTGAAACAATCGAAACCCTCGGTGTGTTCAAACTTCACGAGCCCAAAGATCAGTACAGTAACACACCTTCTCTTGATAATATTTACACATATAAAGCAGAAAAGGCTGTGACTGAAACTGTTTTCACTTCCGAAGAGGAACTCGGTGAAATTTATCTTTCTCTCCCCGAAACACTCACCTATATCGGCTCCGACGCTTTCAGTTATAACCAGACTCTCACATACCTCTTCATTCCTAAGGCTGTGACTTTCATCGGTCACCACGCTTTCTGGGATACAGTATATAAAGAGGGCGGAGAACTCATAGGTGTAACACAGATTTTTGCCGAAGCAGACGAAGACTCCTTTAAAAAGGAAGTCAAAACAGGTGACCAGTGGAGACCTCAGTACGACTATATGCTTTTCAAAAAGAGCGTTGATGTTGTATACGGCGCTGAGAGACAGGCAAAATAAAAAACATATATAGGCAGCATCTTCCTTCGGGAAGGTGCTGTTTTTCTGTTTTTTCACATAAATATTTAACGGTGATTTTATGTTTGCAGTTGTCCGTTTTGAAGAAAAGGAAAAGGGTATTAGAAATGTTTTCAGGAAAAAGGGGATAAAATCCCAAAGGATTTTTCTTCCCAACGGTGAAAGTTTTTTCATTATCACTGTGCAGAAGCATAAGGGCAAAATCCCTTTTGAAAAAATTGCAGAGTTTTCGGGTATACTTAATAAAAGTCTGATTTTTCCCGAAAGTTGCACCGTACCTGAAGAATACCGTTTTGAGCCGAAAAAACTGAAACAGAAAATGCTTTTTCAACTGCTTGTGGCATACCTCCAAAAAAACAGACCTGATATTTTCAGCACATCACTGTGCATTTATGACAGTGAGGGGATATATGCAAAGGAAATTGAACAACTCCTTCCCTTTGCTTTTAAAATTCACATTGTGTGCGAAAGACCGGACCTTTATGAAAACACCGTAAAGTATCTTTTTTCGGAATACGGAATATCTGTTACGGTGAGCGAAAATTTCAATTCCTTGGCAAAAAAATGCAGCATTGTTCTGTCGGAAGACTCATCACAGCTTCCCCTCGGCTTTTACGGTGTACTTTTTACTTTAAGAAAAGTCGGTGTACCCGCTGAAAAAGTCTTCACAGCCGAAGTTTCGGGTATGTCGGCTGAATATGAAAAACTTTGCCCCGAAGATATCTCCGAAACTCTTTTTGCCTGCGCCCTTTACGAAAAATGCAAGGTTGATTACAAGGAGTTTTTTCTTGACAAGGGGTGTGTATAAGATATATACTAAAAGGCGACATTAATCGAACCCAATAAGTCTTAAATGACCGATTTACAGCACCTTTGAAGATTTTTCTCCTCGCAATACGCGAGTATGGCTTCGTCGAAGAAATCCCCAAATGCAC
>JAZOAX010000067.1:0-12643 GCA_045595685.1 Acutalibacteraceae bacterium | reverse complement strand
CAAATCAGTGTTTTGACTATGTTTTTCGGTAAGTTAGGGTTCTTTATAAAATCTGTCATAAAATCAGTGCCTCAAACGCTTCTCTGATGGTTTTAACACCGACAATTTCTATTTCATTTTTCAGTGCAGTTGAAATATTTTTATAATTACTTTTCGGGATGATGCATTTATTGAAACCAAGACGGTATGCCTCTTTAATTCTCTGTTCACAGTGGGAAACACCACGTATTTCACCTGCAAGACCTATTTCACCGAAAGCGAGCACATCATCGCGCAGTGCATAATCTTTAAGTGATGAAACAAGCGCCATTGCAATTGTTAAATCAAGGGCAGGCTCATCAAGTTTCATACCGCCAACAATATTGATGTAGGCATCCGTATTTGAAAAATAGTATCCTCCCCTTTTTTCAAGCACAGCAATCAGCATAATAAGGCGGTTAAAATCAAAACCGTTGGAAACTCTTCGGGGATTTCCGAAGCCACTGGAACATACAAGGCCCTGAATTTCAGCAAGTAGCGGTCTTGTTCCTTCCATAACACATGCAACACAACTACCCGGTGTGTTTTTAGGTCTTCCTGAAATTAGCATTTCTGAAGGATTCTTAACCTCTCGCAACCCCGTATCCAACATTTCAAAAACACCGATTTCATTTGTTGAGCCGTATCTGTTTTTTACAGCCCTGAGAATTCTGAAAGAAAGATTCCGTTCGCCTTCAAAATATAAAACCGCATCTACTATATGTTCAAGAACTTTCGGCCCTGCTATGTTACCGTCTTTGTTGACGTGACCAACCATAATTATTGGAATAGACAAACATTTGGCAGTACGCATAAGAAGATTTGAAGACTCTCTCACCTGGGTTACGCAACCGGGTGAAGAATTAAGTTCTGTAAAATTCATTGTCTGAATTGAGTCTATAATTACAAGATCGGGTGTTGTTGAATTAATATGCTCACATATAGCCTGAACATCAGTTTCGCACAGAATAAACAAATTTTCTGTGTTTACTCTGAGCCTGTCAGCACGAAGACGAATCTGACTGTAAGACTCTTCACCCGAAACATAGAGTATTTTAAGTTCCTTTCCGAGACACTGACAAATCTGCAGAAGAATTGTGGATTTACCTATACCGGGGTCACCGCTGAGAAGAACAAGTGAGCCTTTTACGATACCGCCTCCAAGCACTCTGTCAAGTTCTTTCATACCTGTTTTATAGCGAAGTTCATTATTAAAAGTAATTTCTTTGAGAGGATATGAAGTAACACTTTTGCTTTTACCTGCAAGTACGGATTTTTTGCTTGTTTTTTCTTCAGCGCGTACACTTTCCTCAAGTGTAGCCCACTCTAAGCATTCGGGACATTTACCGAGCCATTTTGCAGTTTCATATCCGCAGTTTGAACATACATAAACTGTTTTTAACTTCTGAGCCATAACTAAACTCCTTTAATATATTTAATAACACCATGTACAATAGCAAGTGACATTTTTTTCTGATACTCATCATCATTCAGCAGCAATGCCTCACCTGGATTTGAAAGAAACCCACATTCAACCATAATTGAAGGGCATTTTGCGTGGTATAAAAGATATATCTCAGTACCGCTTTTTTTGATTTTTCTTTCATTTTCTTGCTGAATAAGCGAAACTATGCTTTTCTGCACAGATTCGGCAAGCAAAGAACTTCTCTCATTATTCGGCGAATAAAACACCTGAGCGCCGTTATATTTACTTTGTGAAAAATGATTCTGATGTATGCTTAAAAAAATACAGTTGGGATTTTCTTCAATTATTTTCATTCGGTTGTGAATATCCGAAACCTTTTTTTCTCTTTGACTGCTACAGTCATCACCATATATCAGTCTGTCGTCATTTCTTATCATAATTGTGTTATATCCCTGAGACAAGAGAATTGCATTGACCTTTTTTGCAATACTAAGATTAATATCTTTTTCCAGAACACCTGCCGAAGACTGTGTTCCGCCGTCTTCACCACCATGGCCCGCATCTATAATTATAATAGGAGGTGCGCTGTCCGTATTTACTTTTACTGTAGATATAACTGCGTTATTCATAGAAAACAAAATTACTAAGGCAACAGAAAATAAAGATGATAGAAAAAGGTATATTAAATTTTTGAATCTGAATGCAATACACATCGTTTTTTTCATAATAATCACCGTATAATTTTTATGAAAAAAATGTAGATATTATAACATCCAAATTCTATTGTATTTTATCACGTTTAAATTATTTTGTAAATATAATTACGCCGACGTCATTGTTAAAGTATAATTTTTTGTACAATAAAAGCCGCCTCGGGTAACTTCTTTTTGAAGTTTTATCCAAAGGCGGCATTAAAATTAACTTTGATTATGCTTGTGCTTCTGCTTCTCTTTTTCTTCTGTTTTCAGTTACAATAGCAGTAACTTCGTCCATATACTCACCGTGAAGTTTAAACTTCTTAGTGAAGATAATAAGCGAAATAAAGAACAGCACACAGGGAATTACGCAAAGCATAAGTGTAATTGCAAACTTTGCACTTTCAGGATTCTGACCGTGAAGTTCACCGTTATAACCTGAAATACCGAGAGATGCAAAGAGAATAATAGTCTGGATTGTGTATGCCATTTTCTGCAAAAAGCCCTTCATTGAGAAGGTAATTGATTCTGCTCTGAAGCCCATCTTAACTTCACCGTAGTCAACAACATCGGCAAGGAAAATAGTCTGTGCAATGAACATTGCAGACATACCGATTGAACAGATAAGATATGAAATGTTCATAACCATAATCATTCCGCTGAATGCACCAACGGCAATACCCGCATAACCTATACCTGCAAAAATGAGTGAGGTCTGATATGCTTTGCGCTTTGACATATACTTTGTGAGAAGCGGGAGTGCAAGCATACCGAGAACTGAGCCTACTGCCTGGAATGTTGAGAAAAGTGACTGCTTGTTCGGGTCACCGATTACAACATCAAAGAAATAGGTCGCAACACCTGATGTAAGATACCAACCTGCGTTTGAAATCATAGCAAACAGCATAAACACAAGAAGCTGGTCATTGGTTTTGATAATCTGTAATGCTCTTTTAAAAGAGAATTTTTCCGGTGCTTTTGTTGTGATTGTTTCTTTTGTTGTTGCAACTGAAGTACCTGCGAAAACAACAAGCATAATCGCACATACAAGAGCACATATGAAATAACTGCGTGCATCGTGAACTTTTACGGTTTCACCGTTTGAATCAACTGCAGTTGTAACACTGACTGCTGTCATAATAACGGGAGCAAGGATTGAAACCATTCCCTGACCGATACCCGAGAATGCTCTTGCAATTGTAGAAATAAGATTTCTCTCTTTAGGGTCACTTGTGAATGAAGGAACCATTGACCAATAAGGAATATCAGCAAGAGTGTTTGACATACCCCAGGCAATATACATTACAGCAACATATGCACAAAGAGCAACACCTGTAAGTTTAAAGGGATTTGTGAACAGAAGCACAAGAACAACGGCATTAAGCATAGAACCTCTGAGAATCCAAGGTCTGTACTTACCCATTTTTGTGCGAGTATTATCAACAATTGTGCCCATCATCGGGTCGTTAATACCGTCCCAGAGTCTTGCAATGGGAGTGAGAACCAGAAGGAACCCTGCACCTAGTCCGAGAACGTCAGTAAGGTATTTTGCAAGGAATGAGTAAAACATACCGTAACTGAGGTCGAGACCTACAGCACCCACTCCGTAACCGAGTTTACTTTTGATGAATTTAAGTGAATTCATAAGTTTTCTCCTTTCAATTTAGTCCGTCAATTTTATATCTTTTTCGGCAATTATTTGGATGTTGCCAGAATGTGAACATACGCTTATAACGTAATCTTCACTCTCAGTTACAAGAAACCTAAGTCCAAATGCCGAAAATGATTTAATGTGATAAAAGTCAGAAAAGTCGTAAGTATCAAGTCCGCCTGAAATCCCGTCACCCTTGAATTTGAGAATACATTCTTTCAAAGCCCACAGTCGTGTGAAATCCCGGGATTTACTCTCACTCTTATTCAGCATAAGAAATTCAGATTCGGTGAAAAAGCGCTTAACTATTCTTTCGTTATACTCTTTCATAACCTGAATATCACATCCGACTTGCTCATCGCCGCAAAGGCACAAAACATAATTTCCACTGTGGCTCAGGTTAAAATGTAAGGGACTGTCAACAATATACGGTTTTCCGTTTTTATGGTTGCGAATTAAAAAATCGGTTAAAAGAAATTTTTCTTTTAAAACTGTGCAAAGAAGTGATTTTGCACAAACAGAATCCTTTCTTTTAATGCTTATTTTGTCTTCAAAATGTGATGATATACTGTCTCTCATTTCGGATACCCTTTCCTCTGAGATATCCGAAATGTCTTTCAATGAAAAATATAACATATCAACTGTTCTGAATTTCTGCTGCCACAAGTGTATTCTGCATCAGTACGGCAATAGTCATAGGGCCGCAGCCACCGGGAACAGGAGTTATGAAAGATGTCTTTTCTTTAACATTTTCAAAGTCAACATCGCCGCAGAGTTTACCGTTTTCATCTCTGTTTATTCCAACATCAATAACAACTGCGCCGTCCTTTACCATATCAGCTGTTATAAACTTAGCACGGCCTACGGCGGCTATTATAATATCAGCATTTTTGGTGAAATCGGCAAGATTAACTGTTTTTGAATGGCATACCGTAACAGTTGCACTTTTTTCAAGCAGTAATGCTGCCATAGGTTTTCCGACAATGTTACTTCTGCCGACAATTACACAGTTTTTGCCTTTCACATCAATATTGTAATAATCAAGTAAGTGAACGACTCCCATAGGAGTGCATGATGCAAAAGCGTACTTACCGAGCCATAGTTTACCTACATTTTCAGCATGGAAACAGTCTACGTCTTTTTCAGGAGAGATTGCATCAATTACTTTTTGTTCATCAATATGTTCAGGCAAGGGCAACTGACAGAGAATTCCGTTGATTTCACTGTTCTCGTTAAGTTCGTTGATTAAACCGAGAAGTTCCGCTTCGGTTGTGTTTTCACTGAGTGCATATTCGTAAGAAGTGATACCGCAGACTTCGCAAGCCTTCTTTTTATTGTTAACATATACTCTTGAAGCAGGGTCCTTTCCAACAATAATTACAGCAAGAGAAACACCAATCCCATTTTGTTTAAGAAGTTGTGTTTTCTCTTTAACTTTATTTTTGATAAATGAAGAAACTTCTTTACCGTCTATTAACTTATACATAAGTTACACCTCTTCAGTTTCAGTTTTTCTGTCTTTTTTCATAAGAAAACCGTCATCATATTCATCATTAATAAGGGTTTCGCGGTTAATTTCCTCTTCGACTTCTTCCTCTTTTTCGGAAGACTCGTGTTCATCAAAGGAAGTTTCAATTTTTGATTTGGTCAACTTTTGTTTCTTAACAGGTTTCCCGTCGATTATTTCAAAGTTTTTGCGTTGTGCTTTAAGTGCCTTCTTTTCAGCCTTTTTCTTTTCAGCAGCAAGTTCTTTTTCCGTTTTTGGCGGGAAATAATCAATTCCTTCAATTGGCTTTGGATGCTTGGTGTACTTAACAAGAAGCGCAACAAGCAGTGTGCCGCAAACAAGAACAATAACCATTGAAAGAACCTGAGATACTCTTAATGAAGTGTTGCCGATATAAAGGCTGTCTGTTCTGAGGCCTTCAACAAATGTTCTTTCAAGTCCATACCAAACGCCGTATGTAAGGAACAACTGTCCGCTGAATTTACGGAACTTTTTAAGAATAATGTAAAGAATCAGGAATCCTGATATACACCATACTGATTCGTAGAAGAAAGTAGGATGCACAAAAAGTTCGTTATCTGCAATGTACTGAGGAATGTTTTCAATGCCCTCAAGACCGTAAAGTTCGGGCTCAGAGACAATCTTTTGAGCGATTATATCACTCATCATACCCCATTTGGGATTATTTGTGAGTACGCCGAAGGCCTCCTGATTGGCATAATTGCCCCATCTGCCGATACCCTGACCGATAAGAAGACTCATGCCGACCATATCGAGAAGATTATAAAAATTCAGTTTTTCAACCTTGCAAACTATATAGGCTGCAATGAGACCGCCGATTATACCGCCGTAAATTGCAAGACCCCCTTCCCATATTTTGAAAATATCAGCAAGGTTGTTTTTATAACTGTCCCACTCAAAAACAACATAGTAAAGTCTTGCGCCTATAATTGCAGCTATTGTTCCGTAAAGAAGAACATCGATCATTTTATCAAGATTTATTTTCCACACATAAGCAGTTCTTCCGCCAAAAAGCACGGCAAGAAGAAAACCGAAAGCAATTATTGCACCGTACCATCTGACCGAAGTAAAGCCAAGGTCAAGCACATTGGTAACAAAAAATTCCTTCGCGATTCCGCCGAATCGCACCATTGTTTCAAATTCAGGCATATATATCCCCCTTTATGTCAACTGAGTAATTGCAATCATAACAGGCATTGTCAGAATAGAAAGGAAACTGACAAGAGCAACTGTTTTGGATGCTACCGAAGCGTTTCTGTCATATTTTGTTGCAAACATAAATGTATTGTTCGCAGAAGGTACACTTGCAGTGATAATACAAGCTGTAAGCAGTGCGCCGCTTACACCGCAAAGATAATAAACGCCTATACACACCAAAGGAAGCACAATCAATTTCAGGAAAGCGGTAAGGTATATACGCTTTTCGGTGAACATTGTTTTAAGGTCTGTATTGACAAGATATGTGCCGAAAATAAGCATTGCAACGGGTGTATTAAGGTTAGCCATCATTTCAAGCGGCTGTGTGATAATTGAGGGAACTTCAATTTCAAGAAGAAAGATGGGCAATCCGATAATTACAGAAATAATACCCGGGTTAAAAATCAACTTAGTTATGTTGAATTTTTCCTTGCCTTTTTTCATCAGTGCAGCGCCGTGTGTAAAGCAGAAAATATTGAACACAACAACTCCACTTGCGCAGTAGAATACGCCTTCATCTCCAAGTACAGCCTGAGCAAGCGGTAACGCCATATAACCTACATTTCCGTAAATTGAAGCGTATTTGTATATTACATTGTCTTCGTCATTTTTATTTTTGAAAAAGAATTTATTAATTATGATACCAATTACATGAGTTGCAGTTGCGACTGCAAAGGAAACAAAAAACTTTTTAACGGTATCTGAATTCATTTCAATTTTTATAAATGAACTTATGAGCATACAGGGAGTTACAATATGCAAAAGCAGATTTACTGTTGCACGGGCAGTTTTTTCTGTGAACAGCTTGGCTTTATCGCAAATAAAACCGATTGCAACAATTATATACAGAACTCCGACCTGCGTTGCTGCAGATAAAACATTATTTAAAAAATTCAAATTATGCTACCTCTTCTTCGTTGTTATTTTCTTCTGCTTCTTCTGTTTCATCTTCGGAAAAAAGACCGATATTTTTAATTGTTTCAATAACAAGTAACAAAGCAAAAATTGCAAAAGCAAAATCAGAAAAATTAAAAGGATGCTGCGGATTTATATAAGCATTGTTAAAAAGTGTAATCAGAAGTCTGGGAACATTCATAGTTGCGGCAAAAAGTGCTGCTGAAAGTCCGAATCCTACCAGACGCCAGGAAAAACCGTCGCTGTAAATGCCTGAATTCACCTGAGCAAACGCCATAAAGAACATTACAAGCATACCGAGCATTATAAGTTCAAAGAACAAATCCGACACTTCAATAAAACTGATCTGTCTGATAAATCTGTGGATAAGTCTGAATACAGCCCATCCAACAGGCGCAAGAGCGAGAATTTTAAAACGTGAAATTTTTGTATTTCCTTTAAAAAAATCACTTGACACAATAAAAAAGTAAATTGCCGAAAAGAAGGCGAAAACACTCTGAAAAGCAAGAGGAAGACTTCCTGTTGACATAAGTTCTCTCATGCCCTGAATATTATCTGTTCTGAAAAGTACGGCTATTCCTGAAAATCCGCAACTAAGCCAATCATACATAAGAGATAAAGCAAAAATGAGAGAAGTTATTCCGAGATTTTTGCTTTGATTGCCGATTAAAGAACAATTTTTAGTATCCTTACTTAAAAATGATGTGGCAAGAAATACGGCGCTGACAATAAAAAGTATGGCACAAAGAATTACATTTAGAAATGTGCCGCCGGTTATGAATCCTGTTACTGCATCAATAAATTTAACTGTCTGAACAATACGCAATATTGCACAAACAAAAAGAGATATAAGAAATAAGGGCAATATAAATTTTACGCCAAGGGCAGAATTATTTTTTATTTTCATATTTCTTCCTCCGTATATCTTCTTTGATCTGAAGGAACATAATCTTCAATACTTTTATAGTTTTCAATGCGTTCATCAATAGGAACATATTTTTTCTGAACGGCAATGTTCTTATATGCAGGTCTGATAATTTTACCGCCTGAAATCAATTCTTCAAGTCTGTGGGCAGACCAACCTGCAATTCGTGCTGTTGCAAATATAGGTGTATAAAGGTCTTCGGGAATACCAAGCATTTTATAAATAAGACCTGAGTACAAATCAACATTTGCGCACATTGTCTTACTCTTACCCTTGACTTTCTGGAAGACATCAGGTGTGAGTTTTTCAACAGAATTAATCAGTTCAAAATCTTTTTCGTATCCGTTTTTATAAGCAAACTCTCTGGCTTTTCTCTTGAGAATTACTGCTCTCGGGTCAGATATCGTGTAAACCGCGTGTCCCATACCGTAAATAAGACCGCTACCGTCACCCGCCTGCTTTCTGATAATTTTTTCAAGATAATCTGCAATCTGCTTTTCGTCACTTGTATCTTCAACATGCTCTTTAATATCACTTATCATATGGCTGACTTTTATGTTTGCACCGCCGTGACGGGAGCCTTTGAGTGAGCCGATAGATCCTGCAAAAGCAGCATATGTATCTGTTCCGCTTGAAGTGAGCCCTCTTGTTGTAAAAGTGGAGTTATTACCGCCACCGTGTTCAGCATGAAGAATAAGGCAGATATCAAGAAGTTTTGCTTCTTCGTCGGTGAATTTTCTGTCAGAACGGATTGAACGAAGAATTGTTTCAGCGGTTGAAAGTTCTTTCTTTTCGGGATGAAAATACATGCTTTTTCCGTAAAACTTCATTCTTTTTACCTGATATGCATAGCACATCATAACAGGAATCTGTGCAATTACCTGAACAGACTGTCTGAGAACATTTTCAACTGAAATATCATCGGGGTTTTCGTCAAAAGAATAGGAAATAAGAATACATCTTGCAAGTTTATTCATTACATCCATTGATGCATTTTTCATAAGAACATCTTCGATATAAGTATCGGGAAGCTCACGGCATATTCCCAATATATTTTTAAATATTTCCATCTGATTGTGTGTAGGAAGTGAGCCGAAGAGAAGAAGATACACAACTTCTTCAAAACCAAAACGGTTTTCTTTTTCACACGCTTTAATTATATCTTTGATGTTTATACCTCTGTATTTTAGAACCCCCTGCTTAGGTATTCTTTCACCGTCATCAATATAATAACCTTCAACTGAGCAAATATTTGTAAGTCCTGCCATTACACCGGTGCCGTCAGGATTTCTGAGTCCCCTTTTAACGCCGTACTTCCAGAACTGGTCAAGATCTATATGACTTTTCTTTTCAATTTTTTCACTCATTACTGCAAGTAATTCAGGTGAAATCGGGTTAATATTTTCGTGCATAATTTTGTAACCTCCCGTTACTGTGATATAACAACATAAAACAATGTATTTCATTATATTTTATAACATACAATTTATAAAGTCAATATAATATAAATCATAATATTCAAGAAAAATTTATAAGGCGGTTTAAAAATGAAAACTTATCTGATACTTTCACTTTTCATTATGTGCATAATGGTATTTTTTCCGATGATTACTTTTACAGTGCCGACAGAAGATTTCAGCAACACTAACCGGAATGAAGAAACAAATATTCAAAATGAAGCGTTTTCAGACAAAATAGAAGTTATCAGGACATCATCGGGAAAAGTAGAAAGTGTAGATATTAAAAAATACATTATTGGCTCAGTTGCATGTGAAATGCCGGCATCCTTTCACGAGGAAGCACTCAAAGCACAGGCGGTAGCCTGCTATACATACCTCAGATGGCTTGAAGATAATTCAGATAATATGTCAGGTGAAATCGGTGATATCAGCGATGACAGTTCTAAACATCAAGGTTACCTTAATGAAGAGGAGCTGAAAGAAAAATGGGGTGAAAACTACGAAAAATATTATGATAAAATTGAAAAAATAGTCTCAGAAACATATGGGCAATATATTGCATATCACAATGAGCCGATTTTGTCCGTTTTTCACGCAATTTCACCCGGTGTGACAAACAGTGCAAAAGATGTCTGGGGCAGCAGTGTCCCCTATCTTTTATCAGTCAGTGCACCGGGAGATAAACTATCGGAAAAACTTGAGTGTAATTATGAGTTTACTGCAGATGATTTAAAAGATACATTAAAAAACAACGATATCGAATTTAATAATGACAGAGAAATCAAGATAACAGATATTATCCGGACAGAATCAGGTTACACTACCGAAATAAAAATTAACGGAGTAAAATACAGTGGTAAAGAAATTCGGAATATTTTTTCACTGAAAAGTCCGAATTTTACTGTTGAAGTTGATAAAGACATATATATTTTCAAAGTTTACGGTATCGGTCACGGAGTCGGAATGAGCCAGTACAGTGCAGATTTCATGGCAAGACAAGGCAGCAACTATAAAGAGATACTCTGTCATTTTTATAGCGGAACTGAACTTAAAACCGATTAAGTATATTTACAAATCTGTTTTTAAGTGTATAATTAAACTAACATAAAAGCGGAGGAATTAAAAATGTTCGTAAGAGTTAACAGTATAGGAATGTTTGGTATGTCAAGTTTCGGTGTAGGTGTTGAAGCATCCCTTGACAACGGATTGCCAAGGTTTGATGTAGTAGGTTTGCCTGATACCGCCGTAAGTGAATCGAGAGACAGAGTCCGTTCTGCAATGAAAAACTGCGGATTCAAATATCCTATTAACAGAATTACCGTAAATCTTACTCCTGCGGATATTAAGAAAGAAGGCCCTGTTTACGACCTTCCGATATTCATTGCTCTGCTTATCGCATCAAAACAACTTGAATGCGACATTAAACGTTCTGCTTTTGTTGGTGAACTTTCTCTCAGCGGTAAGGTCAGAAGAGTAAAAGGCGCGCTGCCAATGGTCATTAAAGCAAAGGAACTCGGAGTGAAAGAAATCTATGTTCCTCTTGAAAATGCAAGTGAGTGCTGTGTTGTTAAAGGTATTGATATTTATCCTGTTATAAGCGTTAAACAGTTATATGCTCATCTTACAGGTAAAGAGAAAATTAACAAAGTAAATATGCGATTTTACGGTGAATACGAACGCCCAACTGAATTCACTCCCGATTTCTCAGATGTAAAAGGCCAGTATCAGGTTAAAAGAGCGTTGGAAATTGCTGCCGCTGGCGGACATAATGTACTTATGGTCGGACCTCCGGGTTCAGGAAAAAGTATGCTTGCAAAACGAATTCCCTCAATTCTTCCCGATATGACTTTTGAAGAAAGTCTCGATGTTACAAAAATGTATTCAATTGCCGGTTTTCTACCCGATAATGTTTCTTTGATTAAATCAAGACCATTCCGCTCACCACACCACACAATTTCTACAGCGGGTCTTGCAGGTGGTGGAAAAATCCCGAGACCGGGTGAAATCAGTCTGTCTCACCACGGTGTGTTATTTCTAGATGAACTTCCTGAATTCCCGAGGGTATCTATGGAAGCACTTCGACAGCCAATGGAAGATGGAAAGATTACTATCTCAAGAGTTTCGGGCTCACTCACTTATCCTTGCGAAGTTATGCTTGTTTGTGCTATGAATCCTTGCCCCTGCGGGTATTACGGGCATCCCACCAGAGCCTGTTCCTGCGCAAAGGGAGCCCCTGCAAAATATCTTTCAAAGGTCAGCGGTCCTCTTTTAGACCGACTTGACATACACATTGAAGTTCC
Source organism: Acutalibacteraceae bacterium (assembly GCA_045595685.1). Lineage (GTDB taxonomy): Bacteria > Bacillota > Clostridia > Oscillospirales > Acutalibacteraceae > UBA6857. The sequence continues at coordinate 528 of JAZOAX010000067.1, read as the reverse complement.
TCAGGTTGATTTCCAGAAACTTTCCGACGACAAAAAGAGTGAAAGTTCTGCAGTGATTAAAAAGAGAGTTAACAAAGCAAGAGCAATTCAGAACACAAGATTTCAAGGAACTACCGTTACCTGCAACGCAAAAATGACTCCTTCAATGACAAGAAAATACTGTGTTCTTGATGAAAAATGTAAGGCAACTCTTGAAAAATGTTTCACTGCTATGGATTTATCAGCAAGAGCATACGATAAAATTCTCAGAATTGCCCGTACTATTGCAGACCTAGACGGATGTGTCAATATTGAACTTGAACATATTACCGAAGCAGTTCAGTACCGTTCACTTGACAGAAAGTTTTGGGGTACTAACAACTGAAACGATAAAAGCGACCTGAAAAATCAGGTCGCTTGATTTTTTATTGACTTCTGTTATACAAGAAGTAATACTGAAAGGGCAATCATAAACTGGCCGATGTAGTATGTAGCATGGTTGAGAACAAAGTTGAAGGGTGTATTTTTGTCCTTAAGTCGGAGGCCAAG
>JAZOAX010000066.1:0-4650 GCA_045595685.1 Acutalibacteraceae bacterium | reverse complement strand
CCGCTCTGGATTGCAGCGTAATCGTTAAGAGCCTTAGCCATGGGAGCAAGGCAGTTTGTTGTGCAGGAAGCAGCGCTGATGATTGTGTCTTCAGCTGTAAGAGTGTTTTCGTTTACTGAGTAAACGATTGTCTTGAGGTCGTTACCTGCGGGAGCAGAAATAACTACTTTCTTAGCACCTGCATCGATGTGAGCCTGGCTCTTAGCCTTTGAGCAGTAGAAACCTGTGCATTCAAGAACAACATCAACACCGATTTCACCCCAGGGGAGTTCTGCTGCGTTAGCCATAGCGTAGATTTTAAGAGTCTTGCCGTCTACAGTGATTGTACCTGCTTCGTCATCAGCTGAAACTGTGTGAAGGTTTTCACCGAGTTTTCCGCAATAACCGCCCTGAGCAGTGTCATACTTAAGAAGGTTAGCGAGCATTGAGGGCTTTGTGAGGTCGTTGATAGCAACAACATCATAACCTTCTGCACCGAACATCTGACGGAATGCAAGACGACCGATACGACCGAAACCGTTAATAGCAACTTTTACTGACATAATGATTTACCTCCAATATAAATTGAAAATTAAATTTTTAACCTTTAATATATTACCCGATTTGTCACGATTTTTCAACCTTTTTGTGAAAGATTTTTTTTAAACTCGGAATATTTGTTATGTTTAACAAAATCTGAGATTTTAAAGGCTTTTTTGGTATAACTCTTACTAAAAAAAGTCAGAGGGCAAAACAATCTATGAGCCCCTAAATCCTAACCCCCGGACCCCATACCCTAAATCCTACTCATTCAGTTCATCAAGGCTGAGATAGAAGGCCGGTATAAACTCTTTCATAAATTCATCAGTTTCCGGAAGTTCCATTTTTTCAATTGAAGCGAGGGTGCTTTCAAAGGCCTTTGAGAACTCACTGTTTCCCGCCTTTTTTTCTTCAATACATTTTATAAGTGCAGAAATTTTATCTGCAGCTTTCACAAGTTTCCACAGATATTCGTCTTCTTCTTTTCTGAAAAAGGCGCTGCTGTAATATTCTCTCATATCATCGGGAAGCATTGAAAGAAGTTTTTCACTTGCCATATTTTCAACTTCCTGATAAGCAGTTTCCATTTTTTCACTGTGGTACTTGACGGGGGTAGGCATATCTCCCGTTATGATTTCGGGCATATCATGATAAAGACCGAGAAAAGCGGCTCTTTCGGCATCAAGATTTTTTCCGAAACGGAGATTTCCTATCACCGAAAGCGCGTGGGCGATAACGGCAACATCACCGCTGTGCTCTGAGATATTTTCACTTCTTGTGTTTCTCATAAGCGCCCAACGGTTAATATATTTCATACGCGAATGCATCGCAAAAAAATTACTGCTCATTTTCTGTCTCCTTTACAGTAGTATTTGTGGTTTGCGGATTTGTTGTTGTTACAGTTATCTTTTTTGAAATTGTGTAATCGTTGCCTATGCCTGCCGCAAGGCTGAAGGGAGACTCTTTTTCAGGGTCCCAAACATAAAGGTAAGCAACGGCAGTCTGGGTTTCATACCAGGTTTTAAAGGGGTGCACAATATAAAAAAGTCCGCCGCCCATATATTCAATTCCCTTGTTGCCCTGATTTGCATACCAGCCGTATATGTTGTTTTTCTTGTCAAAATCCCCGTCGGGATAAAGAGTGAGAACATACTGTTCATCAGGTTCGGGCTGACCGATGAGTTCGGCTTTGTAAGGCTTTATATCACCGTCAACAACAAAAAGAGTATATTTGTTGAAATTATCTTTACGGGTTTTATACACAAACAGCAGCCATACATTCATTTCATCAAAATATGTCATTGTCTGAATTCCGCTGGTTGTACGGCCTGTATAGACAAAGAATTTTCCGTTGTGGGTATAAGGTCCGCTGTGGTGATACTCGGTACGGCTGAGCGGTTTTGCATAAACATTCCACCATGCCTCAACATCATACTGCAAAAGCACCTGATAATCGTTATCTTTCCGCTGAGTGTTCGTACTCATTCCGCAACCGATTGTGAGATAGTTACCCTCGCCCGTGTTGAAAGACGGCCCGAAGCAGACTCCGTCAAGACCGCTGATACCGTATTTCTGGGTATATTCCATATTATCAAATTTCACAAGAGTTTTTCTGTCGTTCCATATTTCGTGTATATGCACCGTTCGGACAAGACCGCAGCCAACAGCATCAAGATTGATTTCTTCAAGATTGTCAACATCAATAATGGCAACATACAGAGCCTTTTTGCCCGGCGGAAGAAGTGATGCGTAAATTTTTCCGTCTTCTTCATTAAAGCAGATATCACCGAGATGTCCGTTAATATTTATTATGGTACCCATAACATTACCCGCAAAATCACACTTAACAAAAGTATGGGTATAAGAATAATAGATATATCCTTTTTGCTTATCCACTGCAATACCCTGACAGTGCCTTACATCCCACGAACCGCTTGCAAGGGAAAGCGGAAGCACGTCAATAACGGAAAAGTCCGAAAAATCAACAACAGGCTCCTGCATTGTAACCGTCTCCCCCGGCAGCGTATTCACTTCAGATGTGGTTTCCGGGGCAGTTGTGGTTTCAGTGGTTGTCTCTTCAGTGGTTGTTGTTTCAGCAGAAGTTTCTTTTGAAAAGAGATCTTCATAACCGAATGTGTGAAGCACCGTAATTGCTGTAGCAACTATAACTGCAAGGATAACCAGGCACAGAGCCGTTCTCTGAATAATTTTTTTCACTTTGCAGATCTCCTTTCAAAATAAAATTCCTAAAATCAAAGGGCTGCCACACAGCCGAGTGTAACAGCCCCGAAAAATAAACTCAGAATCAGATAATGTCGCCTTCCATACCGGGAGTGCAGGATGCAGCATTGCTTTCATCTGTGTCAATGTGCATTGCAAGTGCGTATGAGGGGCTTACTCTTACGATAACATCACCGAAAACAAGTGCACGTCCGTCCGACTCAACCTTAACGTTTACAATCTGCTTATCGCAAAGGCCATACTTTTCAGCATCGGCAGGAGTCATATGGATGTGTCTTTTTGCAATAATTACACCGTCGTTAAGTTCAACTTCACCCTTGGGACCAACGAGTTTGCATCCGCCACTGCCTTCAAGGTCTCCGCTTTCACGGATGGGAGCCTTAACACCGATTGAACGTGCGTCACCTGCTGAAAGTTCTACCTGTGTTTCGGGACGAACGGGGCCGAGAATTGATACGCCGGGGAAACTGCCTTTAGGGCCGATAACCTGAACTCTTTCTTCACAAGCGTACTGACCGGGCTGTGAAAGGTCCTTTTTCTTTGTGAGTTCATAACCTTCACCGAAGAGAATATCAAGAACTCTGCGGCTTACATGAATGTGTCTTGCTGATGTTTCAACTAAAACAGGTCTGTTCATTTTAATTTTCCTCCACTTTAATATATGTTTATTTATACAATCCATATTCTACAACATATTTTCATTAAATTCAACAATCAAATTGAAAAAATATAAATTTATGATAAAATAAAAATAGGAAATACTTTTGAAGGGAGATTTTTCACTATGGATGAACTCAGAAGAACCTGTCTTAACTGCCGTAACTGCAGTCTCAGAGAAGGTGCCCGTCAGGTTGTTTTCGGCATAGGTAATCCCAAGGCAAAAATTATGTTTGTAGGCGAGGGACCCGGTGAACAGGAGGATATCCAGGGCGAACCTTTTGTTGGAAAAAGCGGACAACTTCTGGACAAATATCTTGAACTTATTGACCTTGACAGAAACAAAAATATTTACATTGCAAACATTGTAAAATGCCGTCCTCCTCACAACAGAGACCCTAAAGAAGAGGAGCAGGATATCTGCATAAAATGGCTGAGAGAACAAGTTAAGATAATCAGACCTGACATTATAGTCTGCCTTGGAAGAATTGCGGCGCAGAAACTCATATCTCCCGATTTCAGAGTAACTTCCCAACACGGACAATTTATCAGAAAAGGTTCAATTTTGTTTATGGGTACATTTCATCCGTCGGCGCTTTTAAGAAACGAAAGTCAGAAAGCTGCTGCGCTTTCAGATTTTCAGGCACTGAGGGATAAAATCAGCGAGTTGAACTTAGAAATATAACATTACACTTATCCCCATAAAAAGCACCCTTTTCACAGGGTGTTTTTTTGGGGTTCAGTTTTATTGATAGGTGTATTTTAACCCCGTTTTTATTGGCTCGGAATTTTGAACTTTAGGTTTAATATCTTCCGCAGACTTCTCCCGCTCGAGCCACTTGGGCTCTTACTTTTGCCGATTGTGGCAAAAGTAAGCAAAAACACGCTTTTACTAAACTTTCCGAAAGAGGCTCATTTGCCGTCAAAGGTTTTATGATGTTTTAAGATATATTCCTTTCCCTATGTTTTATCTCTCTTCAGAATTATTTCATCGGCAAAACCGCAATTTCTCCCATTAGTCACACCTCTGTCAAAGAGTTTCACAGTGTGCCTTAATAGCAGGTTTAATATATAAATCCGCTGAGTTTACATTTCTCTCAGGTTAATCTTGTCTGCTTTACTTTATATTCCTTTATTCACCGTATATTCCGACAGTCGCTGACCGCTACGAACATATTTCAGAAAAAGACTTCCGTCAGCCTTTGTACGAATACCCGAAGGCTGTGCTTTATT
>JAZOAX010000065.1:0-4422 GCA_045595685.1 Acutalibacteraceae bacterium | reverse complement strand
GATTACTGGGACGATAAAATCAGAAGGTCGATTATTTTTGACTCTCAGGCAGACCTTATTTCCTACGGAATGGGTGAAAAACAGACCGTTGAAATTGCAGAAAGACTCCGTAACGGTGAAGATATTAAACAGATGCGTGATATCAGAGGCACTTGTTATGTGTGTGATGTTAAAGATACGCCCCTCACAGGTGCAGAGTGCCCGTCATTCGAGAATGTTGTCAAAAGCAAAAAGGAATATGCTGTTTCCTGCAGAATTCAGCAGGATGAGCAGGATCATATAAGAGGAAAACTTATCAAGCAGCGCCACGGCAACAAAATGCTCGTGCAGAATCCGCCTATGCCGCCTCTTACAACTGAAGAACTTGATGAAATTTATTCCCTTGACTATATGCGCACATATCATCCCTCTTATGAAGAAAAAGGAGGTGTGCCGGGTATTGAAGAAGTCCGCTTTTCAATCACGCACAACAGAGGGTGTTTCGGCGGCTGTAATTTCTGCTCAATAGCCTTTCATCAGGGTAGATATGTTACATCCCGCAGCAAAGAATCCATATTGAAAGAAGCAGAACTTTTAACTAAACTTCCCGATTTCAAGGGATATATTCACGATGTAGGCGGACCTACGGCGAACTTCCGTCAGACATCCTGCGAAAAGCAGAAAACTGCCGGGCTTTGCAAAGGCAAAAAATGCCTTGCACCGAAGGTTTGTCCCGCACTCAATGCCAATCATGAAGAATATGTCGATATTCTTCGTTCTATAAGGAATATCAAAGGAATTAAAAAGGTTTTCATCCGCTCAGGTATCAGATATGACTATATGTTGCAGGATAAAGACGAAACATTTTTCAAAGAACTTATAAGATATCATGTCAGCGGTCAGCTTAAAGTTGCCCCTGAACACTGTTCAGCTATTGTACTTGAGAAAATGGGGAAACCTTATATTGACAACTATGTAAACTTTTCAAAACGCTATTTTGAACTGAGCAAAAGTGTTGGCAAAGAACAGTATCTTGTGCCTTATCTTATGTCTTCCCATCCCGGCTCAAGACTTGAGGAAGCAATTGAACTTGCACTGTTTTTGAAAAAAAGAAACATAAGACCGGAGCAAGTACAGGATTTTTATCCCACACCGGGCACAATCTCAACGTGTATGTTTTATACGGGACTTGACCCATACACAATGAAAGAGGTTTATGTTGCTAAAACACCTGAAGAAAAGGCTATGCAAAGGGCTCTTCTTCAGTACTATAATCCCGCAAACAAGCAGATTATCCTTAAGGCACTGAAAAAAGCCGGCAGATATGACCTTATAGGAAAGGGTGAAAAATGTCTCGTTTCAGATGACAGACCGACTAACCTGCAAAATAAAGGTAACAGAAAAAAATATAATAATTCAAAAGGTGGTTACAACTATGGCAAGGCGAAGAAAAGGAAATAAAAAAAGTTTGCTTTCACTTATTATTGTTGCAATTCTTCTTGTAATCGGCGGTGCATTTGAACTCACCGATAATACAGAAGCTAATGATTATGCGGCAGGCGATGCCTATGTTCATTTTATTGATGTCGGTCAGGGCTCTTCAACACTTATTCAGGTGGGCAAGAAAGGCATCCTCATTGATGCCGGTGAAACAGATTACGGTGAAACTGTTGTTGACTATATCAATTCCTGCGGTATTGATGAACTCGAATACGTTGTTGCCTCGCACCCACATTCAGACCATATCGGCGGTATGTGCGATGTTCTTGAGGCTTATCCCGTTGGCGAGTTTTATATGCCTCTTTTAACCGAAATCAATATCCCTACCACAAAGGTTTATGAAAACCTTATTGATATGCTTTATAACAAGGATATTGATGTATCTGTTGCTGAAGTGGGAGGCAAGGTTACATTGGAAGGTGTAACAATGGAGTTTCTTGGACCTGTTGAACAGTCTGTTGACCTGAATGATATGTCTGTTATCTGTAAAGTTAATGTTATGGGTACTGAATTTATGATTCTTGGCGATGCAGAAAAACCTGAACTTTCTTCAGTTTATAATTCTGTATATTCGGACTTTAGTGCTGATGTCATTGCTATGGGCCATCACGGAAGCAGCACATCAATACACAAAAAATTCCTTGATTCAGTTGATGCAGATGTTGCCGTTATCAGTTGCGGAAAGAATAATTCCTATAAGCATCCCCATAAGGAAGCGTTACAGTATGTTAAAAATAACGGTATGACTTTATACAGAACTGACTATGAAGGTGATGTTGTATTCAGATGCACCGAAAAAGGCTATGAATGGGTGGAACAGAAATGAAACTGACGGTTGACAGAATTACACAAGGAATTGCAGTTCTGGAAAAGGAAGATTTAAGTCATCTGGAAGTTCCTGTTTCTTTACTTCCCGCAGGTACAAAAGAGGGGAGCATTCTTGACTTTGACGGAACCGTATATACATTGAACTGTGATGAAGAATCGGCAAGAAGACAAAAACTTCTTGAAAAACAAAATTTATTGTTCAAAAGAACAAAAAAAGATTAAGAAATTTATGAAAATTGCTTGATTTTTGTTTTTTCTTATGATATACTCTTCGAGATAACGCACGCATAGGGATTGGTGTGCCCGTTTCGCCTCATATGAGGTGCGCACACTTTTGAACTTGCGGTGGTTAAAAAACACAAAGGAGGACATAACAATGTCAGTAGTATCAATGAAACAGCTTCTTGAAGCAGGTGTGCACTTCGGTCACCAGACAAGAAGATGGAACCCGAAAATGGATCAGTACATTTTCGCAGAAAGAAACGGAATTTACATCATCGACCTTCAGAAAACAGTTAAGAAACTTGAAGAAGCATATTCCTTCATCAAGGAAGTTTCTGAAAACGGCGGCGAAGTTCTTTTCGTAGGCACAAAGAAACAGGCTATGGATTCAATCAAGGAAGAAGCAATCCGTTGCGGTATGCCCTTTGTTAACGCTCGTTGGCTCGGCGGTATGCTCACAAACTTCCAGACAATCCAGAAGAGAATCAAGAGACTTGCTCAGCTCAAGGCTATGGAACAGGATGGCACATTCAACCTTCTTCCCAAGAAGGAAGTTATCAAGCTCAACCTTGAAATCGAAAAGCTCGAAAAATTCATGGGCGGTATCACAGAAATGAAGAAACAGCCCGCTGCTCTCTTCATTGTTGACCCCAGAAAAGAAAGAATTGCAGTTGCTGAAGCACACAAACTCGGTATCCCCATCGTTGCAATCGTAGACACAAACTGCGATCCCGATGAAGTTGACTATGTAATTCCCGGTAACGATGACGCTATCAGAGCCGTAAGACTTATTGCAGGTGCTATGGCAGATGCTATCATTGAAGGCAGACAGGGCGAAGCAAACGCTCCCGTTGCTGAAGAAGCAGTAGTTGCTGAATAATTATTGATTTTGAACCCCGTTATATATTGATATTACGGGGTTTCTTTGAAAAAAGACTATTTTATAGGAGGAATTTATTATGGCATTTACAGCAAAAGACGTTCAGGCACTTCGTGAGAAGACCGGCGTTGGTATGATGGATTGTAAGAAGGCTCTTGTTGAAACAGATGGTGATATCGACAAGGCTATTGATATTCTCAGAGAAAAGGGTCTCGCTTCACAGGCTAAGAAAGCAAGCCGTGTTGCTGCAGAAGGCGTTGTTGCAGCTTACAACGACGCAACAGCAGGTGCTCTTGTTGAAATTAACTGCGAAACAGACTTCGTTGCTAAGGGTGCTCCCTTCGTAGAACTTTCTGCAAAGGTTGTTAAAACTGTTGTTGCTGCAAAACCTGCAGATGTTGAAGCTCTTCTTGCTACAAAGGCAGTTGACTCCGACAAGACAGTTGAAGAAGAAGTTCAGGATGTATTCCTTGCTCTTCGTGAGAATATGAAAGTTCGTCGTTTTGCTCTTCTTGAAGGCCACACAACATCATATATTCATGCAGGTGGTTCAGTTGGTGTTCTTGCAGCATTCGATGTTGATGATGCAACAGCTGCTAACGATGAATTTGTAGCTATGAGCAAGAACGTAGCTATGCAGATTGCTGCTATGAGCCCTGAATATCTTTGCAAGGCTGACATCTCTGATGAAGAATTTGCTAAGATGAAGTCAATCACAATCGACAGTGCTCTCAACAAACCCGAATCACTTCCCGTTCCCATCCTCAACAGCCTCACAGAAGAAGCAATTTCTTCAAAGAAGTGGAGCGATGAAGATGCAGAAATCTTCAAGGGTCTTGATCAGAAACAGAAGAAGAACTTCTCCAACTTCATTTCCAAGGAAGCTATGGCTACACTCGCTGAGATTGCAGTTTCACATAAGGCTGAAATCGTTGAAAATAAGATCTTTGCAGGTCTCGTGCAGGGCCGTCTTGCAAGTCGGATCGTAGCCATGTCGTTCTGTGAGCCAAGGA
>JAZOAX010000064.1:0-8924 GCA_045595685.1 Acutalibacteraceae bacterium | reverse complement strand
CGATTATGGGCAAATTCTTGCTGAAACCGTGATAAAGTTCTTTTGCCACATCATTATAAAGAAGAAAATCTTCTGTCATAAATCCGCTCATTCACATTCTCCTTTTCTGAATGAAACAGTGAAAAACACCCGTTTACACCCATTTTATTCTCTTTAATTTTATCACATTATTTTAACAATAAAAATAGTGAAAATTGCTTGACTGATTGTTAATCTTGCTGTATGATGTAATAAAGATTAAATAAGGGAGTTTTTTATGCAGATTTTCGACCCGAGACAGAATATGTCAAGCGCAAAATTTGAAATTTTTCACTACCGTGATGCAAAATTTGAGGGTGTTCCCGTTCATCAGCACGATTTTTATGAGGTGTATTTTTTCATTGGCGGGAATGTTGAATACAGTGTTGAAGGTCACTCCTACCACCTGAAAAAAGGTGACCTTCTTCTTATAAATCCCCTTGAACTTCATCAACCGAGAATCAGTCCCGAACAAAACGATTATGAAAGAATTGTTCTTTGGATAAACAAGAATTATCTTTCTCAACTGTGCACAAATAAAGTAAGCCTTTCACGGTGTTTTGACAACACTGCACCCGGACACTCCAACCTTTTGCGCCTTTCAATTTCACAGCAGAACTATATTTCTTCCAAACTTACCGAACTGCTTGAAGAAAGCAAAAGTGAAAACTACGGAAGTGAACTTGCTTCAGAGGCACTGCTCACTCGGTTTCTTGTTGAACTCAACCGTCTCACTCCCCAAAAAGAGCACATCAGTTCAACGGAAAGCCGTCCTTCCCCTCTTATATCATCGGTAATTGAATATATAAACATTCACTACTGTGAAAAATTATCCCTTGACAGACTTGCAGAAGAATTCTTCGTGAGCAAATATTACCTTTCTCACGCTTTCAATTCTGTCGTGGGCACAAGTCTGCACAGATATATAACACTTAAAAGGCTTATCCACGCGAAGCAGATGCTCGGCAGCGGAATCAGACCCACAACTGCCGCCGCCAACTGCGGTTTCAACGATTATGCAGGATTTTACAGGGCTTTTACTGCTGAGTACGGCATCACACCTGCCGAATATATGAGACTTGCCGCAAAAACCGACACATAAAAAAGAGAAGGCACCGCCTTCTCTTTTTTATGTAACAGTGTATTATTATTCGATTGCTTCGAGTCTCTGTCTGAATTCTTCAATCTTTTCTTTTGAATAGATTTTTGAAAGAACAACCATACCCATATTAGGTGTGAAGCCCATTGAAAGAGCAAGGTTCTTCATAGGGTGGTTCATAATTTCAGGGCAGAGGTCATTAACAATTTCCATAACCTGAGGGTCCTTCATAAGTACGCTGAATTTTGTGTCGAAAGAATACTTAGACATAATCTTTATCTCCTTTTTTTTAATTTATATATGTGGCAACAGCAGTGTTGCACCGAAGTGCACTTACTGCTTATTACTCACTGTTTTTATTTAACCTGCTGACCGAAAGCAATACCTTTTTCAAGGGCTTTCATATTCATTTCAAGAATTTCGGGCTTCTTTGCCTTGAATTTTTCTTCAAGAGATGCCACAAAAATATCCTTACTTACAACGTCAGTTGCACCGATAAGAGCACCGATGATAACAATGTTTGCAACCTTGATGTTACCAACTTCAAGAGCGATATCATCAACGGGAACAGAAATAACCTTAACATCTTCTCTTTCAATAGGCTTTGTGATTCTGCTTGAGTTCACAACAAGAATACCGCCTTCTTTGATGTCGTCCTTGAACTTGTTATAAGCCTGTTCATTCATTGCAACAAGGTTGTCACACTTTTTGGTAAGAGGTGAAATAATTTCACCGTCACTGATTATAACAGTACATTTTGCACTGCCGCCACGCTGTTCCGGGCCGTATTCAGGAAGGAACGTTGCGTGCTTTTCCATATCGATTGCGGCGTGGGCCATCATCATACCTGCTGACATAATACCCTGACCGCCTGAGCCTGAGAATACAAATGATTTTTTCATTATGCGTCAGCCTCCTCATCTTTATAGATTCCCGGTTTGAAATAGGGAATGGTGTTGGTGTTCATATATTCGAGAGTATCGAGAGGGCTCATACCCCAGTTGGTGGGACAGTTTGTGAGAAGTTCAATAAAGGTGAAGCCTTTGCCTTCAAGCTGCATCTGAAATGCTTTTTTGATACCCTTCTTTGCATCCATAACACCCTTGGGTGAGTTAAGAGCATATCTTGCAACAAAAACGGGAGCCTTGAGAACGGAAATGAGTTCGCACATCTGAAGAGGATAACCTGTTGTTGCGGCATCACGGCCGAAACGGGTTGTGGTTGTTCTCTGACCGATAAGGGTTGTGGGAGCCATCTGACCGCCTGTCATACCGTAGGTCTGGTTGTTAGCGAAAACAACTGTGAAGTTTTCACCTCTGTTTGCTGCAGACATAATTTCTGCAAGACCGATTGCGGCAAGGTCACCGTCACCCTGATAGGTGAAAACAAGTCTGTCAGGCATACTTCTCTTGATACCTGTTGCAACTGCGGGAGCACGTCCGTGAGCAGAGCCGATAACGTCTCCTGCCCAGGAGTAAAGGTTAAGAGCAGAACAACCAACGGATACAACATTGATTGCATTGTCTTTCTGATTGAGTTCATCAATTACGTCAGCAACGAGTCTTGTTGCAAGGGCGTGCATACAGCCGGGGCAATAACCTGTTGCCATGGGCATAAGTGATGAAGGTCTTTTGTATTCAGCCATGATTATTCTCCTCCCTTCACAATTTCTGCAATTGCATTATATACGCCTTCGTCATCAAGAAGCATACCGCCTGATCTGCCGTATTCGTGTACGGGACAGCGACCCTTGACCTGAAGTTCGATATCGTCTCTCATCTGAGCGGGAATTGTCATTTCGATATCAATAATTCCCTTTACCTTGCCGTAGTCAAGGTTATCAAGACTTGCCTTGGGGAAGGGATAAAGAGTAATGGGGCGAACCATACCCACTTTATAGCCTTCTTCACGAAGAGTGTTGATTGCTTCCTTTGCAACTCTTGCTGCAATACCGTAAGCAACAACAACATACTCTGCATCTTCAAGCATATATTCTTCAACTTTGACATCTGCCATTTCCCACATTTTATAGGTCATACCCTTGAACTTGTTGAGCATTTCAAGAGCCATTTCGGGAAGAATGGGTGTAATCATATGAGAATCGGTTCTGCCGTTTCTCTTGGAAAGGTCCCAGTCTTCAGTGGTCTGATAACTGAGCTGCTTGGGTTCGGGAAGAACAACTTCTTCCATAATTGCACCAAGACAGCCGTCCATAAGAATAACAACGGGGTTTCTGTCTCTTTCAGCATATTCCCATGCATTATAGGTAAGGTCAACTGCTTCCTGAAGAGTTGCAGGTGCAAAAACCATTGTTCTGAAGCCGCCGTGGCCGAGAGCCTTTGTTGCCTGAAGATAGTCAGACTGAGCAGGCTGAATTGAGCCGAGACCGGGGCCACCTCTTGAAATGTTAACAATAACTGCGGGAAGCTGAGCTGATGCAAGGTATGAGATACCTTCTGCCTTAAGGCTGATGCCCGGGCCTGAAGAACTTGTCATTGCTCTTGTGCCTGTTGCTGCAGCGCCGTATACCATATTGATTGAAGCAACTTCACTTTCACCCTGAACAAATGCGCCGCCTACTTCGGGCAGTCTCCAGGAAAGATATTCGGGGATTTCATTCTGCGGTGTGATGGGGTAACCTGCGAAGAAACGGCAGCCGCCGCGTACTGCAGCCTCTGCAATGGCTTCACAGCCCTTCATAAATCTTTTTTCCATTATGCTTTCCCCTTTCCTTAATTTTTCTTTGCAGCAACTTCAATTGCTGCTTCGGGACACATAAGCGCACAGATTCCGCAACCGTTACATGCGCTTTCGTCAGTTTGTACGGGATAGAAATGACCTTTTTCAGATCTTTCCTTACCCATTTCGAGAATGTGTTTAGGGCAGAACTTAATGCAGTATCCGCAACCTTTACACATAAGACTGTTAATGGTAATCATCTGGATCTGTCTCCTTTTTTCTTTCCCCCGACAAAGAGGGATTTTATCATAACATTACAATTATAGCACAGTAGCCTGAATTTGTAAATGCACAAGTTCAGGCTAATTATAACAATTTTTTATGAAATCTTGCCTTCTGCTCTTGCTTTTTCGGGATCTGCTTCGGTGAGTTTCATAAAGTCGATCTTCATAAGCGGAGTCTGGGGAAGTTCATCCATAAACACGAAATCTCTGGGTACATAGAATTTTGAGAATTCTTTTTCAAGAGTTTCGCTGATTTTAACTTTAAGTGCTTCTATATCGGTGTTCTTATCGTGAAGAGAAGCATAAAGACGAACCATTGATCTGCCGTTATCCCAGCCCTGAACTGCACAGCATTCGTGAATTTCTGAGAATTCGCCGACAACTCTTTCAATGTCTGTGGGATATACATTGTAGCCTGCGATAATGATAAGTCTCTTCTTTCTGCCTGAGAAGTAGAAGAATCCGTCATCATCCTGATAACCGAGGTCACCGGAAAGAACCCACTTTTCACCGTTTTCGTCGGTGTAAAGACCGTAGTCCTCTGCTTCGCCTTCCATATAATAACCCTGCATAACTGTGGGGCCTGAAATTGCGAATTCACCAACTGTTCCGTTGGGAACCTGCTTGTGATCGTCATCCCAGATCTGAACTGTTACGCCGCGGATAGGTTTACCGATTGATCCGCGTCTGAATTCAGAATTTGTGTTTGTTGTGCAAACAGAACCGATTTCTGTAAGACCATAGCCCTGACGGAGTCTGCCGCTTGCACCCCATTTTTCAAAATATGAGTTATATTCATCAATAAATCCGTCGGAAATATCATCACCGCCGCAGAACATAAGACGAACATTCTTGAGGTGAGGACCGTCAAAGTGCTTGTCCTTCATAAGTTTCTGGAACATAAGAGGAATACCGCCGAAACCTACAACATTGTTCTGTCTCATAAGTTTTGTGAAGATTTTGGCATCGAACTGCATCATGGGAATGATACAAGCACTGTTACACATTGCCATATGTACTGCAACACAAAGGCCGAAGCAATGGAAAAGAGGAAGAACGATTACTTCGCATTCGTTACCGGGATCATGAATTTCGTCGATATCGGAAACTCTCCATGAAAGTTCATTGATTGCCTTTGATGTGAGTTTGATTGTTTTGCTCTTGCCTGTTGTGCCGCCGCCGTTGAGGTAAACTGCAACATCGTCTGCATTGTTTGTAACAACTTCGGGGTTGCTGTGCATTTTAATTGCATCTTTATAACAGGTGTAGTTTGTAAACTTGCTTACAAGAAGTTTTTTTACAATACCTTCACCGAACTTGCAACCGATTTCCTTCATACCTTCTGAATAGTCTGATGATGAACATACAAGGCAGGGAATTCCGAGTTCGTTGATTGCATCGATATGAGTCTTGCCCTTTGCAAGAAGGATATCAAGTACCATAACTCCCTTTGAGTGTACAAGTTCAAGTTGTTCTTTAAGGTAATCTGTACCCATAAGAGGATGAACAAATGATGTGATTACGCCGATTTTGTTAAGAGCATAAAATGCGATAATGCTCTGCATTGTTGTGGGCATAAAGATGGTGTAAACATCGCCCTTTTTGAGACCGAGGCCTTTCTGGAAGTATGCAGCAAGGCGGCTGATATCGCTGAGAATTTCAGAGCGAAGATATTTTACTCCGAAATGCTGCATCATATAAACATCGTCGAAACGACTTGTGCAGTATTCAAGATATTCTACACAGTTAAGGTTGTTTGGTGCCGGTATCATAGTTTTTTCTCCTTTGATATGAATTATTTTATACACTGGTTTACAACAAAGGGTATACTTGCCGTAGTTGTATGTAATTATAGCACATTACACAGAAGTTTTGTTAATTATTATATAGAATTTTGTTAAAATGGTGTTAACAGTGTTAAACATTTGCGTCACATTTAAATTTTGCAAAAGCACCTTTCTTCTTTTAAATAAATTTTAATTCGTTTATCTCATTGCAAAACAAGTACTTCAGTGTTATTATTGTTATAAAGAAAACGAGGAGGAAAAAATATGAAAAAGATAATTTCACTGATTCTCACTTTAATTATGGTAAGTTCTCTTTGTCTGCCCGCTGCGGTTTTCACATCCGCAGCCGAAGATAAAAATCTTCTGAGGCTTGTTGTTCCCGAAAACTGGGAAATGAAGGAAGGTGACTCCCGAACTGTTGAAGCGGTTTTTTCAAGTGAAATCACAAACAGAGTTCTCACCTGGTCATCAGATTCTCCTGGTGTTGCCTGCGTTGACCAATGGGGCAGAGTTACCGCACTGAAAAAAGGTACTGCCGCAATCAGCGCCGAAACGGCTGACGGACACAGCCACTCCGTTGTGCTTACCGTTACGGAAACTTCCACAAAAACAGAAAAAGAAAATAAAGCAAAGCACGATTATAACGGCAAGCCTGCCGAAGAAAATCCTGTTCTGCAGAAACTTGTAACACGGTACTCAAAAGAAAAAAGTGCGGATGTTCCCTCTTTTGTTAAAGATGAAAGCACCTATGCCGATGCAAAAACCGCAACAACGGCTGACGGCTCTGTGTGGACAATCACCTCTTACGGTATTCTTCGCACAGATGAAAACGCAAAGAATCCACGCGACACTGAGCAGCGTTTTATGGGTGACAGATATTTCTATTCGGCAGACACAAGCGAAGGAAACGTTCTTGCAGTTTTCCCCGACGGCAAAAACGGTGTGTGGACTGTTATGAACGAAGGTTATACTCACATTGAAATGGTTGAACTCAGCGGTACGGAAAAAGCCGCAATGATGAGTGAGACCACTCAGGAATATGTTGCCCGCCGCGGAATGGTTGCCAATGCGTACTACAACAGTGAACAACAAAAATGGATTCCTTCCGAAACTGATAATGACGGATTATGGACTGCCATGTACGGTGCAGGTGAACTTATGAGCTATGCTGTTCTGCGTGACGACCCCGAAGCCACAAAAGAAGAAATTGAGGCGGCGAAAAAGACGGCAACTCTTGCCACTGAAGCAGTTCTTTTTCTCACATACGTTTCAATGCGTCAGGGCACAACGGAAAGTTATGTAAGAGCACAGAGAAACGGCAATGTTACAGACCTTGACCTCGGCAAATATTTCACAAATGAAGCCCTTACCGAAAACGGAGACTATTCACAGAATATACCGGGGCTCTCCCCTGCCGATGCCTTTGAAAAAATGAACCGTTCATATATGCTCTGGGGCAAACGCACATATATTATGTCTTCTGATAATCTTGCACTCATTAATTCAGCAGACTGGTCAGACCCCTCTGTTGAAACAGACAGAGCATACGCAAAAAGAACACGACTTCTTGAAGGCTTCTGGGCAAGAACGTACTCACTCAAAGAAGAAGGTAACTCCCTTGACGGAAACATTTACTGGGTACATAACGGTGACGGCACCGCAACAGGTGTTTCAACAAAGCAGCCCGACGAAGACGAGTATCTTCTTCACGGTGAAAATTACAGAGGCGTTGTTACTGATGCTTCCGCTGAAATGCCGCAGAGACTCTGGGACGACCTTATCGGCAGCGGATATGACCTAACCGATGTTGTGTATAAAGGTGACACAAGCGCCGATGAAATTATCGGTCACCTTTTCATATACAAACTTGCCTATGACATTCTTGGCCCCGAAGATGCAGAAATCAAAGAACTGATTGAAACCACAATGAGAAGATTTGCCCAGCATCTTGTTGACAACGGATACTCCCTTTGCGAAGCAACGGGTCAGCCTACAACCTGGGGTAAATTCAACAGGACATATTTCCACAACGGACAGAATGTAGGCGGCGGTCCTCTTCAGTCTGCAGTGCTTCTTTCCGCTTTTAAACTTGCCGCTTATGTAACCGGTGAACAGAAATGGGAAGATGAATACCGTATGGCAGCCCTTGACGATGCATACGAATATGCAACCATAATGACTCAGGACTGGGAACGCTACAAAATGGCAATTCTCGAATTTGCCGCAAGTGTAAGTCCTGTTGTATCTTTCCTTGTAAGACCCCTTATGGAAACAGAGTTTGTTAAAGTTGTTTACCGTATGATTCTCAACTATTCCGACGAAGAAATGGCAATGCTTGCATATTATCTTCTTTTCCAGATGGAAGATGATGAAACACTTCTTGCATACTACAAAGACGGTCTTGAGGATTGGTGGTACTCCATCAGTTTCAGCGAAAATCCCCTTTGGTATTATATTTACCAACTTGCTTATCCCGACGAAGTTAAGACAGACTATTACGGCAACAATCTTATTGATACTGCAGCCTGGTCACTTTCACGCCATCCCATTGACACAACAAAATATCTTGCAACAAACAATAACAGAGACGATGTTAAAGAACTTGACCTTGAAGAAGACTGCGGCATTGACGGCACAAGAGTGCTGAGTTACGATCCGAATGTTAAAAAGCCTCTGTTTGCCGACAGCGACAACGGTACACTGGTACTTATCGGCATTCTTCTTTCATCGGCTAAACTCACATGGAAAGTTGCCGCCCCGGATGAACGCTCAATGCACAAATTCAACAGTTCAACCTATCAGCTCGACTCCCACCATTCACCCTGGGAAATGGAAGGCTCAACAACATATACTCTTCCTTACTGGATGGGCAGATATCACGGATTTCTTAAATAGTAACCCCCCGGCTAAGCCGGTGGTTCTTCATATGCGGGCAAAGCCCTATGATACTGGCATCGCCTCAAGGCGTACCCTACGACTACCAAATGCAAAAGATTGTTACTTGTTACCCGTAAACGGGTCTACATATTCTTTGAGCGTCATTTGGTCGTGTATCAT
>JAZOAX010000063.1:0-21652 GCA_045595685.1 Acutalibacteraceae bacterium | reverse complement strand
GTTTTTTATGTTATTTTATCTGTTCGTCAGATGTAATAAGTTCACTGTCTGAATTCCAACTTGCTTCAAGAGCAGAATAGTACACGTTGCCTTCTTCATCGGTATAGGGTGCGTCAAAATAATACTCTGTGTCTTCCGAGGCGGATTTTACGGGAGTGTTTTCTTCAAGATACACAAAGAACCCGTCTTTGTCAACAAAGCAATATTCTGCAAGAAGCAGATTTTCATCTTTCCATTCGTATTCTCCGTCTTCTTTATAAAAGCACAATTTACCGCCATCATATGTGAAGTAATACATATTGTCGTCTTTGTCATACAGCAAAACTTCAAGAGAATCGTAGTATTCTATGCCAAGGCGGTCATAATAAACGGCTTCACCGTCTTCATTTTCAACTGCAATTTTGTCGGAATAATCATCAGCATCATCAAGCACATCGCTTAAACCTGTAATGTCTTTCACAACTTCACTCACAGCAACCGAGCCGCCGACAAGGTCAAGAAGAAAAAATGCAATAAAAGCACAAAGAAAAGCCGTTGCAAGTGTTTTGTGGAGTTTCTGCTTTTTCACATCGACTTCGGGAAGTTCAACAAGACATCGGCTGCAGATTTCAAAATTCGGAGGATATTTATCCCCACAACAAGGACAAACCTTTTTGCCGATATTTTTGTTGTATCTCTTTTGTTGGGAAAGATATACCATACTTGTTATAAAAGGGAAAAAGAATGCCAGAACATACCATTTAACCTGTGCCTCGGTATTTCTGTACTTTGATGAAAAATAAATGAACAGAATTGCACAAATTGAGCCTGCTGCCGACAAAAACTGCCATACGAATTCGGGTACCAAACTGTAAATGTTTTCAATTAATTCCATGATTTCTCCTCACTTTCTGAAAATATAACAAAGAGGGGCATACTGCCCCTCCTTTTTCATTAACTATACATTTGCAAGGACTTTGATTTCTTCAGCCTTATCTGTCTTTTCCCACTGAACATCAAGGTCTTCTCTGCCCACATGACCGTAAGCGGCAAGCTGACGGTAGATGGGAGCACGGAGTTTGAGTGTATCGATAATTGCGGCGGGACGAAGGTCGAATACCTTGTTTACGATTTCGGAAATCTTATCATCTGAAAGTTTGCCGGTGCCGAATGTATCAACCATTACGGATACGGGCTTTGCAACACCGATTGCATAAGCAAGCTGAACTTCACATTTTGAAGCAAGACCTGCAGCAACGATATTCTTTGCAACATATCTTGCGGCATAAGCAGCACTTCTGTCAACTTTTGTGGGGTCTTTACCTGAGAAAGCACCTCCGCCGTGACGTGAATATCCGCCGTAGGTATCAACGATAATTTTTCTGCCTGTAAGGCCGCTGTCGCCCTGAGGTCCGCCTGTTACAAAACGGCCTGTGGGGTTAACATAAATCTTTGTGTCTTCTGTCATAAGTTCTGCGGGGATAATGGGTTTGATAACAAGTTCTTTGATATCCTCGCGGATTTTTGAAAGTTCAACATCTGCACTGTGCTGTGAAGATACAACAACTGCAGTAACGCTTTCGGGCTTACCGTTTTCGTCATATTCAACGGTTACCTGGCTCTTACCGTCTGCACGGAGATAATCAAGTGTACCGTCTTTTCTGACCTTTGTAAGCTGCTTTGCGAGTTTGTGTGCAAGGGAAATGGGAAGGGGCATAAGTTCTTCTGTTTCGTCGCAGGCATAACCGAACATCATACCCTGGTCACCTGCACCGTGAAGGTTATATGCATCTTCTTCGCCGCTCTTGAGTTCAAGGGACTTATCAACACCCATTGCGATGTCGGGTGACTGTTCGTCAAGGGCAACAAGCACTGCACAGGTGTTGCCGTCAAAGCCCTTAGAGCCGTCATCATAACCGATTTCGTTGATTACTTTTCTTGCAATTTTTGCAACATCGGGCTTGTGAGTTGAACTGATTTCACCCATAACAAGCACCTGACCTGTTGTTACTGTTGTTTCACAGGCTACTCTAGCCTGAGGGTCGTGTGAATAGATATCGTCTAAAACTGCGTCTGAAATCTGGTCGCAGATTTTATCGGGATGTCCTTCTGTCACTGATTCTGATGTAAAAAGATGTCTTGCCATTTTTATTGCTCCTTTACTTTAATTTACGGGGTAGGACAAATCACCCCTGCAGTTGTTTCCTTTTAATGTGAAAAATTAATGAGAAAACAAAAGCGGCCACTTCGTGACCGCAGATTCAAACCTCATCTTTCGGTCATACCGCAGGATTTAGCACCTTACAAATGCAGGTTGCTGAGTTTCAACGGGCCTGTTCCCTCAACTTCTCTTAATAAGGAAATATTCTTTTTTACCGACATATTATATCAGTGCTATATCCACAAGTCAATAGTTTTCAAAAAAAGTTAACGGATATATTTTTTCAGTCTGTCAAGCAGAACTTTTATAAGAGGTATTGATACAAGGGAAAGCATAATACCTTTGATAAGATTAGTAAGTGTTGCGGCACCGATTGCTGCCCACAAGGTTGTTGAATCAAGGTCAATTTTAAGGAAAAACTTAAAAAACAAAGGTGTTACAAGATAGTTTGCACCAACGCCCACAACAATAATTGAAAGAAGTGCCACAACAGATGCCAGAACTATACCCTTTGTGTTTCTCATCTTTCTGTATACAAGAGAGAAGGGGACAACATAAGCGCAGCCAACAATGAAGTTCATAAGATTACCAAAGCCCATCTGTGTGCCCACACCCTTGAAAATGAGTTCAAGCAGATTTTTCACCAGTTCGATTATAACACCTGTAACGGGTCCGTAAGCCACTGCAGCAAAAAGCGCAGGAATATCACTGAGGTCAAGTTTCAGATGTGCAATGGCAGGGACAAGGGGCGGAAGTTCATACAGAAACAAAACGAAGGCAACTGCTGAAAGCATTGCGGTTATTACGAGTTTCTGAAGGTTGTTTTTTGTTTTCTTTTGCATAGATATCAATCCTCTCACAAGATTAAATAACTTCAAGAAAAACAGCCTGCGGAAACAACTCCACAGGCTAAAAAATACTGAAAATGTATTTTTCTTCTTTCGTCCGGACTATACCGTCGGCTTCGGAATTGCACCGAATCTGCACAAAACTACCGTTTCGGCTCGTGGGCTCGAGTGAAAAATTATCAGGCAAATATTACATTTCAATTCAAAAGGATGAATTTCGCGTGCAGTGCAACGTTTCTTTTACGAAGAAATACTGCCGTATTTCAAGAAAAAAACGAAGCAATGTGCGTGAAAGCCATTCTTTTAAATATATTTGCATTGATGATTTTGCACTCACACCACCGGTGAGGAATTGCACCTCGCCCTGAAGATATTTTGTATTATCATAGTACCACTATGACAGGGTTTTGTCAACGTTTTTCCGAATATGAATGCAATATAATTTTTGCATTACAAACTTTTCTTATACTGCTCATAAAGTCTTGCTGAATCGGGATGACCTGCGAAGCACTGTGAATCGGGAGGATTCATCAATCCCTGATACTGATAGCAAAGAATTTTATCTGCATAAGGTGACACATTCTCTATCTGCTTTTCTATTCGTCCGAAGTCAGCGGGAATGAGGGCACTTTTATAAACCATACCCTCAAAATCAAAAAGTTCAATATCTGCCCACAGTTCAGAGCGACCTGCTTTGTCGTGGGCTTTACGGAGTTTTTCAAAAAGGCGTGCAGTTCTGTCAACCTTTGTCTTTTTAACTCCCACCTCATCCTGATAGGCAACAAAGTCTACATCAAGGTTTGCAAGGGTTTTAACAAAATAATCATTGGCAAAAACAAGGTTTGTTCCGTAGGGTGCAATGAGGGTTTTCTTTTCGGGCGTGAGTTCTCTTGCACGGGCAGTGCAGGTGTTTACATACTTCACAAAATGCTTTGAATAACTGAGAACAATGCAGGTTTCATCGGGATAGTACCAGCCGTAAAAACTCTTGTGGTGTCCGTAAAGTGCAGTGAGTTCTTCCATTGCCCTGAAAGAACGGTCAATTACTTCCTCACTTCTGATATTATAACCTGCCTTGCGCCAGTCACCGTAAAATCCGTTGCCGAGAAAAACCTTGAGATTCAGTTTGTCAGCCTCAGTCAGAATTTCTTCAACAGGGTCGCTGCAAGGCATATCTGCAAAGGGATAAACCTGAGACGGGAAATAGCATCTGCCGTCAAGGGCCGTTGCCATAAGCACTATGTATTCCATTCCGATTTCTGCAATTTCTCTTATCTTCCGTCGCCACTCTTCTGCCCCGAAAGTATCAAGAGTACCGTTCCAGTATTTGCCCTCAGCGATATTATGATGTCTGAACTCAAAAAATGTACCGTCAATTTTTCTTATCATAAAGCCGTCCTTCTTAGTGATTCGTTCTCTTACACTCTGCTTTCAATAACTGTGAGGTTACCGAGAATTTCAAACTCGCCAAATCCCGCAGGTACAAAAAGGCTTTCACCTTTATAAAGAGTTACGCAACTGTCTTCGTGCATAACAACGCCGTTACCGTCAAGGCATACAAGGGAAACAAAGGAGTTTTCATCGGCTGTAACTGTTGCTTTTTCTGAAATTTCAAGGCGTTTCACTGTGAAAAGACTGCACTTTGTGAGAAGTGTTTCACTGAAGCCGTCTTTGATGATTTTTTCACCCATAGGTGCACCTGAGCAGTCAAGAGCCTTTGTGCTTGTTACATCAACAGCCTTTTCAATGTGCAGTTCACGGGGTTTGCCGTTCTGAAGTCTTCCGTAGTCATACACACGGTATGTAGTGTTGGAATTCTGCTGAACTTCTGCAAGAAGAATACCCTTGCATATTGCGTGGAGTGTTCCTGCT
This sequence comes from Acutalibacteraceae bacterium, assembly GCA_045595685.1. Taxonomy (GTDB): domain Bacteria; phylum Bacillota; class Clostridia; order Oscillospirales; family Acutalibacteraceae; genus UBA6857. The sequence goes on along the minus strand of JAZOAX010000063.1, from coordinate 16,792 downwards.
TCAATGAAATATATGTCGCCTTTCTTAACTTTAACACGGTTAACATAGTCAAGAAGTGTGTTATTTTCAATACTCTGTCTGAATTCTTCCTTTGTTATGTCTTTTCTGAAGCCGTAAATAATCTCTGCGTCATCGTCACAGTCAACAATGTACCAAGCCTCTGTTTTGCCGTATTCGCCCTCAACACGAAGTGCATATTCATCGTCGGGGTGCACCTGAACGGAGAGATTGTCTTTCGCATCAATAAGTTTAATAAGAATGGGGAAATCTTCAAATTTTTCGCAGTTTTTGCCCAGATAGTTTCTGCCTTCATTTTTAAGCACATCTGAAAGTGTTCTTCCTTTGAACTCCCCGTTTTCAATTACACTTTCCCCTGCACTGTGGCAGGAAAGCACCCAGGCTTCAGCCTGTCTGTCGGTGAAAGTAACCATATCGAATTCTTTGGAAAGACGGGTACCGCCCCAGATATAGTCTTTAATTGCAGGTGTAAGTTTCAGAATTTTCATATTTTTTCACTCCTGATATTCTTATTTGCCTTTTGTGAGAATATAATCTGATAAACAGATTTTCAAAAGGTGTTGTTTTATGAGTTCCGTTGATATTTTTTTATTAGTTATTTCTTTTGCTTGCTTATTGATTATACTGTGGACTTTCAGAAAGAGCCGGCATTTCTTTAAAAGTCTTTTCCTTTCGGCAGTTTCGGGAATTGGCGGACTGTGCTTTGTGAATCTGATTTCGGAATTCACTGCCGTAACGCTTGCCCTCAACCCTTTTACCGTTGTTTTTTCGGCTTTTTCGGGGCTTTCAGGCGTAATTGCCATGCTGATTCTGAAACTGCTTTGAAAATTACCGTGACAGTGTTTTTATTATTCCTTCGGCAATGGCTTTACCCAGAAGCTGCTGATTTTCCGTTTCAATCAGTTTGTAACACTCCTCATCATTTGTCACATATCCGATTTCAACAAGCACTGAAGGACAGTCTTCTATACGGGTGACTCCGAAAGGATAATACTGAACGGCATCGGCAAGTTCGTTGTAAAGTTCTGCTCTGCCGTAATAGAAACTGTTTCTGTGAACGGATAAAAGTTCGTTATATATATTCGTTGCAAGAGGGAAGGAAAAAGGCTTGAAGTAATAGGTCGAAGTACCCTTACTGCCAGGATTTTCCGAGCCGTTGGAATGGACACTTACAAAAAGGTCGGGCTTTATGCTTCTTGTTATGGCTTTTCTTTCTTCAAGAAGCATTTTTTCGTCCTGATAACGTGTGAGATAAACTGTGACTCCCCTTCTTTGCAGTTCCTGCATTGCGGCATAGGTAACAAGAATGTTTACATCGCATTCCCTAACCTGATTATTAAGGCCTGCTGCACCGGGATCGCTTCCGCCGTGACCTGCATCAAGAACAACAACACCCCTTGATGCCGTGGGTTTACGGTTAACGGTAATAACCATGTTACCCGCCTGATCGTATTCCACGCTGCTGCCGTAATAACAGCCTGCATTTTTCAAAGGCAGAATCAGTTTTGCCTTTCGGGCATTTGCATCAACAGACCAGAAAGCACTGGACACAACATCTGAGCCGCTTGTGTCAACAGTACCCGAAGCAGAATCGGTATAGTGGAACGTGAACTCCACCGCTGAGGCAGTGAAAGATGTTACATTATAATTTTTTCTGTAGCCGTGGTAATAGTTCTGCGGCGTATAATTGAGATCGTACGGCACTTTCCACTTTGTAGAAAGTGTTATTTTCATTTTTCCGTCGGTACACACAGAAGAAATTACACTGAGGCTGTTGTTGCCCATATCTCTTTTTTCAATAAGAGTAACTGCCTCACGCTTTATTTTTCTGCCCGACTGCAATTCGTAGTAATATTCCGTTTCGTCTTCGTCAACATTGTAGCCGCTGCTTTCACCCGTAACATAGTCTATTGTACCTGCCACAAGAGGTGTGTAGTAAGGCACAAGGTCATCGTGGGTGGTAATGGGTTTTGTGTCGGCATAAGCGGCCGTTACAACGCACATCTGATTACCCACAAAAGGCGTGTACTGATAAGTTGAAGTGGGGGTATAAACCGTTGTTGTTGTAATTTTCTGTGTGTTTTTGTAAGCATCGTTGGTGATTTCGGGAAGATAGTTTCCTATGTCAAATTTTGTGCTTTTATCCACCGTAGTATTTTCCGTATAATTTCCCGGAAAGAGAGTGGTCATTTCTTCACCCGAAATAATTTTCGGACCTTCAAGCTGAACCGTTTCTTCACCGAGACGGGCTATAACGGTCACCTTGCCCAAAGAATCAATTTCCATTTTGCTTTCAGGCATTGTGATTTCACCTTTAAAAGCAGTGTAACCTTCGGCATCGTCTTCCTTTTCAGCTTCATACCGCTGAGTTCCCACTTTAAGAGTGATTTCTGCATTACAGTCGGCAATAACGGTAACAGTTATTTTTTCCCCCGGCTGTGCCGTAATTTCATCTGTCGGCATTATATATCTGACTATATCTTCACTTTGCTGTGCGATGGCATCTTCTTTCGGAATACTCTGCGAAAAATAATAATATCCTATCAATGCACCGAGAAGAAGCAAAATTATAAGAGAGATAATAATTATTGTACGTCTTATTTTTTTCATATTCTTCCGCTTTCATAAAAGTAGTGTGTGCACTATTATAACACACTTTTGAGATTATTCATCTCCTGAGATAAAAAACTTTCAGAAAAATTAATAAATGAAGTACTGTATAAAGAAAATCCGTCAATTTTTCTGTCTTTTATGCATTCAACCTGCCTTTTTATGATATCGGTATTGTTAATCCATTCATCTTTGCCTTTTTCACCTGCATAGATATCCTCTTGTCCGCACTTATAAAGAGCAAGACCGACCACAAGTTTCACTTCACTGTTTTCTGTAAGACTGCACCAACGCTCCAGAGTGGGTACAAAGGGCAGTTTTTCGTTTTCAAAGCCGAAATATATCTGCGGCATTATCATATCGCAATAACCTCTGACCCCTGACCACAGTTCAACATCGGCATAAAGGGTGTTGTAGTTTTTCTCTATGTCTCCCGAGGGACTTACGGAAAAAATCTTGTCTTCACCAAAAGATTTTACTGCGGCATATATTCCGCTGACAAGGCTGTTGACATTTTCCCGTCTCCAGTCATAAAGTGAAAGGGTGCCGCCCTGAGATATATAATCAGAGTATTCCTGAGAATCGAAATCACCGCAGTTTTCGGGATAAAAATAGTCATCAATATGTATTCCTTTTACTTCGGGATATTCCGTGAGAATTTCCCTCACACCGTCTGTTATAAGCGCTCTGACTTCAGAAGATGACGGATTGAAAAAGTACCTTTCTCCCACCTTTTTCATATTGCTGCTTTCTGTTTCAATCCAGTTTTTCATTTTGCAGGCAGGAACACTTTCTGCTTTTTTCACAGAATATGCGCGGTAGGGATTTATCCAGGCGTGTATATTCATTGAATATTTTTTTGCTGTATCCAGTGACATTCTGAGAACATCGAAAGGCAAGTCTTCCTCTTCTTCACAGATATATTCTGCAGGCGGAAACAGTGCCGATGTATACACTGCCTCCCCTGAGGCTCTGACATGAAGAAAAATATCTGTTATGCCCACCTGAGAGGCATTGAGAAAAAGTTCTTCCAGATACTGTCTGTATTCTTCCTCGGTTCTTCCCGAGCGGTGAAGTTCAAAATATGAAATCCACGCGCCCTTGAAAAATTCTGTATTTTCGTTTTCTGCCTCAGTAGTGTCAACTGTAGTTATTCCGTCAGTCGTTTCGTTTTCGGCGAAAGAAGAACAACCCGTAAGAAGAACCACCAACACCAGAATCGGCACAATAATTTTTTTCAGCATACTAACTCCTTTCACGCCCTTGACAACAAGACAAAAACTAATTAAAATAAATTATAACACATCTCACAAGAGAGGATATGAACATTATGGCAATTAAAACTATAAATAAAGCACTTGCAAAAGACGGTGGCTTTGCAGAACCCGTTGACTGCCCCGAATGCGACAAAAATGTTGCTATGCGTATTTTTGAAGTGGAAGACAAGTCTCCCGTTGCAATGATTGCAAAAGACGACAAGGATATCGCTGTAGCGGTATGTCCCAACTGTGCAACGGTATTTTCACTCAACAAGAATTACCTTAAAGAAAAGCAGGCAGGCACATTTGTATTTATGACGAAAGAAGACCTTAAAGTTCTGGTGAAAAGCAAATGAGTCCCTACTATCTTCTTTTTCTGTGTTATTTTGCAGGGATTTCACTTGTAACGGCAATTGTAACCGTAGTTGACAAATACAAAGCCCGTAAAGGCAAATGGAGAATTCCCGAAGTGACTCTTTTCGTTCTTGCTTTTCTCGGCGGCAGTGTTGCCGAATACATAACTATGAAGACAATTCGCCACAAAACACTTCACAAAAGGTTTATGATCGGTCTTCCTCTCATTATTATTCTGCAGGTTGCTGTCATCGTCTTTATTTTAACACGTTTATTATAATACAACCAAAACAAATAAACAGGCTCATTACATTGAAAAATGAATGAGCCTTATTTTTTTATACACAGGGTATCAGAAGCATTCTTTCTTCCCTGATAAGTTCCCCGTCAATTCCGTTTTCTTCATTTATTGCCTGACAGGTGGTACCGTATTTTTTTGCAATATCCCACACTTTTTCGTCTTTATCGCAAAAATACAAAGTAAGGGCAGGTTTCTCAGATGCATTATTTTTGCCCTCAGACATTTTGACATCAGTCAGCACACGGCAGGAAGTGATACTGTATATTTTAACTGCGACGGCAACTTCCAGAGTGAGTTGTGTTTTTCCTTTCTGCAAAGTTGAGCACTCTGCCTTTCTCACAGTGGCATCAAACATACACTCTGTGCTTTCGCAGTTTTCTTTAAGGGGAACTTCACTGTAAAACTCAAGTTCTTTTTCAGTATATACGGGGGTGTCGTTTTCGTCAAGATAAAGTATGCTCACGCCCAAAATACAGTTGCCCTTTGCCTTATCCCCTTCACCTTTCATATCTGTTCTGATTTCAGACACCCAAACATCGCATATTTCTTTTGCATTTGTGCCAAGTTCAATGTTTTCATTAACTTTTTCTGTTTTTTCCGTTATGCTGACAGGGCATTTTATATCAGTGAGAGAATACTCCGTTTCAATTTCTCCCTCTGTTGAATAGCAGTCGGTGATAAAGCTGTGTTCTTCTGTTTTTGTGAAAGCAAATTCGGCAGTTATTCTCAAGGCAAACTCAATAAGTCTGCCCGATTCGTCAGAGTTATTTTTTATACCCGCAATAAGTTGTGACGGACGGCATTTTACATTGCAGTCCATAGTTTCGTCAATGCCGTCGATATCTATTATCTGACTCAGAGGCATAGTATGTCTGAAAAACTGTGTGCGGTTTTTGCTTTCCTGCGGCAGATAAACAATTTCTGTTACGCATTCACCTTTAATGAGAAGTTTTCCCGACACTGCTTTTTTGCTTTCAAGCACAATATAAGAATTCTGCCTGAGTATCTTTTCTGCAGAAGGCATTGATTTCGGCAGAACAACCGTTTCACCCATATCAAAGGTCTTTTCACCCATACACAAAAGATTTTCACTTTTCACTGCAGTGATTTTCGTCTGAATACAGCCGTTATCTATTTCACAGGGATATTCTTTTTTGCTTATCTGCATTGCAGTGAACTGCACACTCACTGCAGAGCCTACAGTAATTTTTCTCTGATTCACCGCACGGCAGTTAACATAGTTCACTGCTGCTTTGGCACTTAGCACCATATCGTCGGTTATATTTTTCATCTGACCGCTGACAGCAAGGTCCAGATTTTTTTCATAGCAATCCGTTTTATCTGACTCACCGAGATATATCACACGGATGAGCACTGTTCCCCTTGCACTTACTCTGTCACCGGTGCGGCTTACGGAATGAATCCCCGGAGTGACGGTGCATCTGAGAATTTTTTTGATCTCTGCACAATAGTCGGGCAGACTGATATCGGTTTCTATGCTCTGTTCAGCCCTGATTTTTTCGGCGCAATCCTTTGTGCACAGTTTTTCTTTCTTCATTTCAAAATTCATTATGTACATCTCCTTTTTCTCTTGAGCAAAAATATCCTTTGATTTATACATATTCGGAATTTTTCCGTTATATGCACAACGAAGAAAGAGTCAGGAAGTAAATGAAGGATAATTCTGTTGAGATGGGGACATATAAAAAGAAGCGGACATCTGACAGATGTCGGCTTCTTTTATTTAAGAACAGGTATGCCGTTTTCATCGAACTTTACTTTTCTGATTCGTGCGTGACGGCAAGGGTCATACAGGGATTCACTGCAATAAGTTCCGCATTCTTTTGTAAGGTGACTTTCGGGTCTTGCGTGATAAACAAGAAGAAGTTCGCCCTCTTCATCCTTAACAAAACTGTTATGTCCCGGCCCTGCTTCGCCTGTAAGGTCTGATGTCTGAAGAACGGGACAGGGAAGTTTTTCCCAGGATAACGGATTCATCAGATCTGCATCTGCATCGGCACAAAGCCTTCCCATACAGTATTCAGCGCCTGTGCCCGAAGCTGAGAAAAAGACATAAACTTTATCTTTTGTTTTAAGCACACTTGCGCCCTCATTAACTCTGTGATTTACCTTTTCCCAACTGTACTCAGGCTTTGTGAGAAGAATGGGTTTATTTATGAGTTTCCACGGCTCTTCCGGATTAATCTCTGCCATAAAAAGCGATGAATCCCCTATTATTTCCGCCCAGACAAGATAATGCTTTCCTTTGTGCTCAAAATATGTCATATCAAGAGAAAAACTGCTGAAAGACACCGAATCTCCTTCACTTGCCTGCATCTTTCCTTTTTCAGTCCAGACATCGTTATAAGGGTCATTCCCCTCACACAAAAGAACATAGGGTCTTATGTTCCACACATTGTCGCTGTCTCCTGCGGCAAAGAATATGTACCATTTTCCGCCGATGAAATGAATTTCGGGCGCCCAGATATGTTTTGCCATAACGCCTTCTTTATGGGCTTTCCACAGTGTTTTTTCTTCGGCAGTTATAAGACCTGAAACAGTTTTACTGCGTCTTAAAATAATGCGGTCATAACCGTGGTCTGCATCATTCACTGCAGGGTACGATGCTGTGAAATAGTAGTATCCGTCACCGCCTTTTGTGATGTACGGGTCTGCTCTTTCTGTTATAAAGGGGTTGGGATATTTCATCATAAAAGTCTCCTTTTTCAGTCTGCATCTTCGTCGAGGGTTTCCAGAAGAAAACTGACAGGTCTGAAACCGTCGTTACAGGAAATCATTGCAGATTTTTCGTTTTTCATCCAGCCGTCATAAAAATTTGTGCCGCCGTGAGAAAGCGCCATAACAAAAGGTGACATACTGTCCCAGGCAGAAGTGCAGAGGTTTTCGGGTTTGTTCCAACCGTTTGCAACGAAAATCTGTCCTTCTTCAACATCGCAGGTATGCTCTATGGGGTTTTCGTATTTTTCCATAAGGTCACGGTATTCGGTTTTTCTCATTACGGTGATTTTTACCTTTTTCATATCTTTTTCCTTTTCGGTTTTCTGTCTTTTCAGTTAAATAATTCAATCGTCCCATTCACAGCCTGTTACTTTATCAAGGTCAACACCTGTTGTGTCATGGGTTTTGAGCATCATCACTATAAGTGCGGCGATAAATCCCGGCACTGCAAAGAAGAAGCATATTGTGCCGATGGCTGAATTGCCGAGGAAAGTGATGAGAGGTATGCCCACAACATAGGAAAAAGCAATTCCTACACCCATTGCAAAGAACATGGTTGAAAGAATGGATGAACGCAGGTTTGTAGGTGCGGATTCACTTATCATCAGTGTATTAAGGTCACCTGCTCCCCAGTAACTGCCGATACAAGCACCCGAGAAAATGCCCACAAGCCATGCGGGAAGTCCGAAATTGGAACCGAGGCTGAATCCGAGGAAAGAAAGGACACACAGAACAGACATTATGATTGCGGCCTTTTTCCTTCCGAGCCAGTCACCGAAAATACCCACAAAAAGTTGCACAACTGCACTGCCTATGGGGAAGAAAAACAGTGCTGAGGTAACTTCGTTGAGACTCACCTGATTGAGAATTTCATCGGTAACTTCACCGTATCTGCCTGCATAGCCGTAGGAAATGATTACCTGATAGTACATAGTGATAAGGTATCCCAGATTTGTGAGGGCAGATACAACATAAAGATAGCGCAGCTGCCTGTGTTTCCACACGAATTTAAGGGCATTTACAATACCGCCCTGAGCATTCTGAAGGTCTTTTTCTTTCTTTTCCTCTTCACGCTCTTCATCGGTCATTCTAAGATATTTCAGCCTTGAATCGATGAAAGCATCTGTCTCTCTTGCAAGCAAAAGTGCAACAAGGGAACTTGCAAGTCCGATTATTGCGGGAACAAGGAAAACTATTCTCCACTGTGACATATCTTCCATAAGAAGTCTTCTGAGAAGAGGCACCAGCATTATTCCCATGGTGGCGAAACTCTTTATTGTGAAATATATTCTTGCTCTGTGCTTACTCGGCACAGATTCCATTATGTAAACAACCTGCATATCGTGGGGCACAAAAAACTGTATCATACAGGTACCGATAACATAAAGAGGGATATTGTTTGAAAGAAAGACGATAAAAAGCCCCAGACCGAGTCCCAGAGTGTTTATGAAAAGGAACTTCTTTCTTCCGTATTTATCCGACAGAGGTTTATAAAAAATAGCCAACAATTGGAACGGTATTGCAATCATACTCAAAGTATCAAGAAGTCCTACCGAACTTTCACCGAATCTGGCAAACAGGTCGTTGGCAATTTCAGTTTTCATCAGAGGACCTATCTGTGAAGCCACTTCATCGGTGAGATAAATAAGGCTGATGATAAAAATCAGATACGGCAGATAGAACCTTCCTTTAGGTTTCATTTTCTCTTTTTCCCATTTTGCAATTTCCTTTTCTCTTTTGAGAGAAAGAGCCTTTGCCTTTTCGGGTGTAAGGGTTTTTGTTTTCATATTTTCCCTCCTTGTTCTTTTATAATTGCCATTATATTTCAATAGGGAAAATAATTCAAGTTACTTTTAGAAAAACCAGTATTTTTCTGTGTAAATAATACTTTATTTTGTTGACTACTTCATTTTATAATGGTAGAATGGTACTGAAGAAAAACTGTTAATTCGGTTTTACAAAAGGAGAAACGGAGGAAAACAAAATGCAATATGATGTTGCAATAATCGGCGCAGGCGTTTGCGGTGCCATGATTGCAAGAGAACTCAGCAAACTCAATGCAAAAGTTGTTGTTCTTGAAAAGTGCAACGATATTTCAATGGGTACCACAAAAGCAAACAGTGCCATTGTTCACGCAGGTTTCGATGCTGAAGTGGGCTCACTCAAAGCAAAACTCAATGTTCAGGGTGCTTCCCTTATGGCCTACTACTGCAACAAACTCAATGTTCCGTATAAAAACATCGGCTCACTTGTTGTTGCTTACTCATGGGAAGATATGCAGACCCTAGACATTCTTTTTGAAAGAGGATTCAACAACGGCGTTCCCAATATGCAGATTATCAGCCAGGAAAAACTGCGTACTATGGAGCCTTATATCAGTGAAGAAGCCATCGGTGCTTTGTGGGCACCCACAGCAGGTATTGTAAGCCCTTACGAACTTGCAATTGCTGCTATGGAAAATGCTGTTACCAACGGTGCAAGAGTTAAAAGAAACAGCGGTGTATTTGATATTGAATATAAAAACGATATGTTCTTCCTTTCAACTGCTTCAGGCGTTGTAAAGGCAAAATACATCATCAACTGTGCAGGTGTTTTTGCAGACCAGATTGCAAAAATGATCGGCGACACATCTTTCAAAATCATTCCCCGAAAAGGCGAATACTACCTTCTTGACAAAACAGAAAGCAAAATGGTTAACCACGTTCTTTTCAAATGTCCTTCAAATATGGGTAAGGGTATACTCATCACCCCCACTGCCCACGGTAATGTGCTTATGGGTCCCACTGCAATTGACCTTGACTTTGACAGTAAACTTGATGTTGACACTACCATCGAAGGTCTTGATACGGTTAAAAGGGAAATCCATCAGGTTATTCCTCAACTCACAACAAGAAATGCCATCACATCCTTTGCAGGACTCAGAGCCCACATTGAAGGCGGTGACAGTGACTTTGTTATCGGTCCCAGCAAGGCTAACGGTAAGTTCATAAATGTTGCAGGTATTGAATCTCCCGGTCTTACCGCTGCACCTGCAATTGCAAGATATGTTGGACAGATTTTCCGTGAAATCGCACCCGAATATGAAAGAAAGGCCGATTTCATCGCAACCCGTCCTGCACCGATAAGAGTGAATGAACTTTCTGCCGAAGAAAGACGAGCCCTTGTTGAAAAAGACAAGCGTTACGGCAGAATCATCTGCCGCTGCGAAGGTATTACCGAAGGTGAAATTATTGATGCAATCAAAGCGCCCTGCGGGGCAAGAGATGTTGACGGTGTTAAGAGAAGAACAAGAGCAGGTATGGGCAGATGCCAGTCAGGTTTCTGCGGCTCAAAGGTTGTTGAAATTCTCTCACGTGAACTCGGCGTTCCTATGAATCAGATTACAAAACACGGCAACCGTTCAAAGATTCTTTACGAAAAAACGAAATGAGGTGAGACTGATGCTTAAATATGATCTTGTTGTTATCGGTGGCGGACCTGCAGGTATGGCCGCAGCAATCAAAGCAAAAGAGTGCGGTGTTAAAAAGATACTCATTCTTGAAAGAGCAGCCACTCTCGGCGGTATTCTTGAACAGTGTATTCACACAGGCTTCGGTCTTCATCATTTTGGTGAGGAACTTTCCGGTCCGGAATATGCCTACCGTTTTATAAAACAGGTTGAACAGACAGATATCGAAGTTAAGGTTGACACAATGGTTACTGATATTCTCACCGGCAATATCATTCTTGCAACCAACAACACCGACGGTATGCTTGAAATTCACGCAACTGCCATTATTCTTGCAATGGGCTGCCGCGAAAGACCCAGAGGTGCTCTCGATATCCCCGGCTCACGCGCTTCGGGTATTATGACTGCAGGTACTGCACAGAAATATGTTAACATTGATGGTTATATGCCCGGCAAGAAGATAGTAATTCTCGGCTCAGGTGACATCGGTCTTATTATGGCAAGACGAATGACCCTTGAAGGCGCAAAGGTTGAAATGGTATGCGAACTTATGCCTTATTCCGGCGGTCTTACAAGAAACATTGTGCAATGCCTTGACGATATGGATATCCCCCTTAAACTCAGTTGTACTGTTATCAAGACCCACGGTATTGAAAGACTTGAAGGTGTAACCATTGCAAAGGTTGACGAAAACCGCCGTCCTATTCCCGGAACAGAAGAATTTGTTGAATGTGATACACTTATGCTTTCTGTGGGTCTCATTCCCGAAAACGAACTCACAAGAAATGCAGGCGTTATAATTGACCCCGTTACAAACGGTGCAATTGTTGACGAAAACAGACAGACAAGCCGTCCCGGTATTTTTGCCTGCGGCAACGTTCTTCAGGTGCACGACCTTGTTGACTATGTTACACAGGAAAGTTACACTGCAGGTGAAGGTGCAGCAAAATATATCAAATCCAAAAACAAAAACAAGCGTTCAAAATATATTTCAGTAAAAGCCGAAGGCGGAGTCCGTTATGTTGTTCCGCAGAATATAACCTGCGATACAGATTCCGATGTTAAACTCTATTTCCGCGTGAAAGACGTTTATAAAAACGGAAAAATCACTGTAAGTTGCGGTGATAAGGTGCTTTATTCCAAAAAGAAGCCCAAACTTGCCCCCGGTGAAATGGAATATGTTATTGTTAAATCTGATGATATCAGATCTCTTGACAAAAAAGAGATTATAGTTTCAGTGGAGGTGTGAAAATGTTAAAGGAAATGACTTGCGTTGCCTGCCCTCTCGGCTGCCAACTCACTGTTGAACTCAGTGAACAGAATGAGGTTTTATCCGTTACGGGAAACACCTGCAAACGAGGTGAAAAGTATGCTCACGACGAATGTACCAACCCCGTAAGAATGCTCACCACCACAATGAAGGTCAACGGCGGTGAATTCCCCGTTATTCCTGTTAAAACGTCTTCTCCCATTCCCAAAGGAAAGATGTTTGACTGTATGAAAGTTATCAACAACGAGGTTGTCGACGCACCTATAAAAATGGGCGATGTTCTCATAAGTAACATCTGTGACACAGGCGTTGACATTGTTGCAACAAATGAAATATAAAATTCCTAAAGTGTGAACTCCACTATGGGTTCACACTTTTTTAATATTTATAGAGTATAGTGTATTCGATTATGAGTTGTTATGCATTTTTCAGCTCAATGCAACCGTTGCATTACTCACAAAATGCAAAAATGAGGATTGGAGTTGTGTTTTTAACACATAACAAAAAATGAAGATAAAGAAATTTTTTAAAGTTGTTGCCTTCCTTCTTATATTCTGCATCTGCTTTTTCACTGTGCAGACTGTTCTGGTAGGTGACAGTGATACAAGAGATCAAAAAAGAATTTCAGGATTTTTTGAATTGCCTGAAAAATCCCTTGATGCCGTTTTTTTAGGCTCAAGTGCCACCTACGCCTTCTGGAATGCACCTGTTGCATGGGCTGAACACGGCATCTCTGTTTATCCGCTTTCAAACAATGCCCAACCATCTTTTGCGGCAAAATTTATTATTGAAGACACCATAGATAAACATCCGGATGCACTTTATATTGTTAATATTTCTCACATTTTGGTGAAGTATGATTATTATGTATATCATCTTCTGAATAATTATCCTTTTTCAATAAATAAGTTGAAAATGACAGACTATCTTTGTAATTATGCCGAGTTTTCATTGGCTAAAAAAATGGAATATTTTTTCCCTGTCATACGTTTTCATAATCGATGGTCAGAACTTGGCGCCTATGACTTTGGCGTTACACCTGACGAATATATGGGCGGAAGCCGTTATAAAGAATACCTTAACACAGCAAAGGATGTCAGCGATTTCGAAATTAATTTTTCCTGGCGTGCGGAACTTCCCGAAAAAGTTGTTAAAGGTATGAATGACCTTATGGACTACTGTGAAAATAAAAAAGCAAAGGTTCTCTTTGTTGTTATGCCGCAAGCCGAAGGTAAAGAAAGATTTTCAAATCAGAACTCACTTGTTGAACTTGCCGAAAGCAGAGGTTTTGATGTGCTTGACCTTCGCAGACACATTGACGAAATCGGTCTTGATTTCACAAAAGATTACTATAACGAAAGGCACACAAACATTCACGGCTCTCTTAAAGTTACTGAATTTATCAGTCAATACCTTATTGAAAATTACGGTTTTGAAGATAAGCGCGGAGACGATAGTTATTCAAACTGGGATGAGGCTGCCGAAAAATATTACAAACTTGTTTCTTCAGATCTCACCGAAAAAGATTTAAAGTATGTTACAGTGGAATTACCCGAAGATACCGAAGAAGAAAAATAAAATCTGATGTTAAAGGTTTACCCACCGTGTCGCGTTTGCGATACGGTGGGTATTGTTTTAGTATTCGTCAATTTCTGCGGCACTGTAGCCGAATCGGGTGTTACCCTTAGTGTCGAATTTAACATAAACTTTCTTTCCGTTAACATCAATAATCGTCCACGCAGTTGAGTAATTGTCAAGATACATATCTCTGGTATTACCGTGCTGTGTGGGAATAAGGTCACGGTAGAAGTTAGCACTGGCACCCGCACCTGACTTGACAACATAACCTGATGCGCTTGAATTGCTGCATCCCTTTCCGTTTGCATAAACATGCATACTGAGTGTTACATTGTAGTCTGTGTTGTTTGAGAATTTGACACCGCAGTAATAATTGTAGGGAGAGCCTACAGAAGGTACAATAAGTCTTGCAGTAAAGCCCTGTTTGAGTTCCTGAATAAGACTCGTTACCGTAATTTTGCAGGTTTTCTTGTATGTTTTTCCTTTGTAGGTATAAGAAGCAGTGATTGTTGAAGTGCCCATTGCCTTTGCAGTAACCTTGCCCTTGCTGTTTACTGTGGCAACTTTGCTGTTGCTTGTTGCCCACTTCAAAGTTCCGCCGGTGGGTTTTACTGTAACTTTCAGTGACAAGGTCTGTCCTGCTTCAAGACTTGCTTTTGATTTTGAAAGGGTAACAGTCGGGTTGGAAACTGTAACTTTGCAACTTGATTTATAGGTTTTTCCTTTGTATGTGAAGGAAGCCGTAACAGTTGCACTGCCTTTTTTCAGAGCCTTGAGTTTGCCTGATGATACGGAAACAACGGCACTGTTGCTGCTTTTCCATTTCACAGTTACACCTGTGGGATATGTTGTGGCTTTAAGCGTTTTTGCATCGCCTACGAATAAATTAAGTGCGGTTGAATTAAGGGTAACTTTAATTGCAGGTTTTGTAGTTACGGTTTTAACTGCTGACCATACAGAACAGTATTTTGTTTTATTCACTGTTTTGTAGGTACGGACTCTTACATAATACTTTGTTTTTTCCTTAAGCCCGCTTAACGCCTTTGAAAGTGTTGTGTTTTTAGTTACGGTCACAGTTTTTGAAGATTTGAACGAGCTGTTTGTTGCGTATTCAATCTGATAGCCCGTTGTGTTCTTTGTCTGCTTTTTCCATGTTGCAGTGAAACCTGCGTTCTGTGCAGTGAGTGAACTAAGGCTTGTTCCCACGGGAACGATTGTGTACTTCACAGTTTTTGAGCCTTCGTAGTTGCCTTTAAAGGTAATTGTAACACTGTATGAGCCGATGGCTTTTGATTTTGCGTTTGAATATTTAACTGTGTAATCTGTACCTGATTTCAAGGTTTTGCCAGCCGATGTTTTTACTGTAACAGCCGGTTTTTTCACCTTGCCGTCATAAGTATAACTTGTTTTTGCAAGGGTTATTTTATTGGCTTTGTTATATATTGTAAGGCTTGTTACATCACCGCACAAAGTGCACTTTGTTTCTGTTTTGCCGTCAGCGGTTGCGGTGCCTTTTTTTGTTGTTGTGACATAGTTGTGACTGAGTGACTCAGTAGGAATCTGTTCTTTCAGAACTTTACCGCAAACACCGCAATGTGAACCTTCGGTAAGTCCTGTTTTACCGCAGACAGCGGCAACGGCACTGTCAACAACTTCTGTATGTCCCGTCGGGTCAGTTTTCTGGGGTGCAGTGAAGACTTTTCCGCATCTGTCACAGTGTGTTCCCTCTGTGAATCCGTTTTCTTCGCAGGAGGGAGCAACTGCTTTGTCCGTAACTTCATTGTGACCGAGAGCAGCAACTTCTTCACCGGGTTCAAATTCTGTTTTGCATCTGGAACAGTGTGTGCCGCCTATGTATCCTGCTTCTTCACAGGTGGGCTCAACCGGGTCCTTGGCAACAACATTATGGCCGGGAGCAACACAGTTTTCATCGGGAAGTGTGTCGGTTTTGTTGCAGCGGTCACACTTTGCGGTTTTTGTTCCGTCCACAACACAGGTCATATTACCGTCGGAAACATAATTTGTAAAGGAATGTCCGAGAACAGGAATTACCTCCTGCTTCACAAACACTGTTTTACATTCTTCGCAGTGTTCCCCTTCAGTGAGGCCGGTTTCGGTGCAAGTGGGAGCAACATATTCGTCCGTTACATAAGTGTGCTGAAGTTTTGTTCCGGCAATTGACCTTGTATCTTTAACGGGGCAACGGTCGCATCTTGCTGTTTCTGTTTCAAGGCTGTTACAGGTTGCATTGTTGTTACGGACATAATTTGTGAATGAATGTCCGAGCATATCAACTTCACGATAGTCCTTAAATCCGCAGTATGAACACAGTTTTTCATCCTTGCCTGTTTCGGTGCAGGTAGGCTCTGTGTAAACACGCCAGTCACCAAAATTGTGAGTGTGGGCATCATAATGCATTGTTACCTTTGTGAGAGGATCGTTCCAGTCCCCTATAATAACATGCTTCCAGTCGTTTGCATCGCTTGTGTAATAAACATCTTTGAGTGTTGAGCACTGGTTAAATGCCGAACTTCCGATTTCTTCAAGGGAAGCGGAAAGGGTTATTTCGGTGAGTTTATAGCAATAGCCAAAAGCAAAAATGCCTATGGTTTCAATGTTTTTCAAAGGGCATAAGTTTTCGAGCAGTTCACATCTGTAAAAAGCATTACTGCCGACGGTTTTCACATTACCGGTTTTTGATTCAACTGTTTTAAGGGCACTGCAATAACAGAATGCACTGTTACCGATGGTTTCGAGATTATCTGACAGTGTAACTGCCGTGAGATTTTCGGCACTGTAAAAAGCATGCTCTTGTACGGTTACAACCGTTGAAGGCATTACATATTCTGTGTATTCGCTTAAAGAGGGATACTTTATGAGAGTGGTTTTGTCTGCATTGAACAGAACACCGTAACTGTCGCTTGAATAATTCTTGTTGCCCTCAGCAACTGCAAGAAGGCAGTTTTCGGGGAAAGCGTTTTCTCCGAAGGCAGAAAAAGTAGCAGGCAGTGCCAATGAAGTGAGAAGCGACTGTTCACCGTAAACATCAAAACAGAATGCACTGTCACCCAGCGTTTCAACGCCCTCAGCCAAGGTGACTGTTTCAAGGGCTTCACAGTTATAAAATGCATAAGCACCAATTGTTTTAACATTTGAAGGAACATTCACTTCAACAATGTATGATTCACTGGAGGCATAGTCACCTATTTTTTCAA
>JAZOAX010000062.1:0-3452 GCA_045595685.1 Acutalibacteraceae bacterium | reverse complement strand
TGCGGTATAAGAAAAAATCACACAAAAAAAGACCTTGCAATGATAAAAAGTGATGTAAAATGTACTGCTGCTGCAGTGTACACACAGAACAAAGTTTACGGTGCTCCGATAACCGTCACTA
The DNA here is from genome assembly GCA_045595685.1 of Acutalibacteraceae bacterium. GTDB lineage: Bacteria > Bacillota > Clostridia > Oscillospirales > Acutalibacteraceae > UBA6857. The sequence continues at coordinate 3,331 of JAZOAX010000062.1, read as the reverse complement.
AAGAAAATATTGCTGACGGTTTTGCTCAGGCAGTTATTGTAAACAGCGGTAATGCAAACACCTGCAACAGTGACGGTGTAGTTAAAGCTAAAATGATGTGTGATATTGCGGCAGAGGCTCTTAATGTTGATTCTGCCGATGTTATTGTTGCTTCAACAGGTGTAATCGGTATGACACTTGATGTAACGCCAATCGCTGACAGTGCTGATGATCTCGCTGAACAGATGAACTCAGATGGCGGTCACGATGCTGCCGAAGCAATTATGACAACAGATACAATTTCCAAAGAATGTTGTGTCGAATTTGAAGCAGGCGGAAAAAACGTTAAGATTGGTGCTTGTTGCAAGGGCTCAGGTATGATTCATCCTAATATGGCAACAATGCTTTGCTTTATAACAACGGACTGTGCGATAACAACCGAAATGCTTCAAAAAGCACTCAGCGGTGTTGTTTGTGACACTTTCAATATGATTTCGGTTGACGGCGATACATCAACAAACGATATGGTTTGTATTCTTGCAAACGGTATGGCTGAAAATGATGTAATAAATTGCGAAAATGCTGATTATAAGGCGTTTTGTGAGGCACTCATGACTTTGTCCGTTAAACTTTCAAGACTTATTGCAGGTGACGGTGAAGGTGCACAGAGACTTCTTGAATGTACTGTTAAAGGTGCTCCCACAGTAAAAACCGCAAAAGACATTGCTAAAAGCATTATTTGCTCATCTTTGGTGAAAACTGCTATGTTTGGTGCAGATGCAAACTGGGGAAGGATCCTTTGTGCAATCGGATACACTCCCGGTGAATTCAATGTTGACACAATAGATGTTTATCTTTCATCTTATAAAGGCACAGTCAAAGTTTGCGAAAAAGGATACGGCATTGAATTTTCCGAAGAATCTGCAAAAGAAATTCTTCTTGAAAACGAAATCAGCCTACTGATTGAAATGAATCAGGGTGATTGTGATGCAACTGCCTGGGGCTGTGACCTTACTTATGATTATGTTAAAATAAACGGTGATTACCGTACTTGATGAGGTGATAAAATGGCAGATAATATGATTACAGATGCAATGAAAGCACAGGTGCTTACGGCAGCGCTTCCTTATATACAGAAGTATTACGGCAAAACTGTTGTTGTTAAATACGGCGGAAACGCAATGATTAATCCCGAACTTAAACAAGCCGTTATGAGTGATATTATCCTTCTTTCGCTGGTTGGTATTAAAATTGTGCTGGTGCACGGCGGCGGCCCTGAAATCAGCGGTATGCTAAAAAAACTTGGTATAGAATCAAAATTTGTAAACGGACTTCGTTATACCGACAAAGAAACTGCAGATATTGTGCAGATGGTTCTTTCAGGCAAGACAAACAAAGACCTCGTATCTTTGATTGAGGTCAGTGGCGGCAATGCAGTAGGGCTTTGCGGTATTGACGGTGCAATGATAAAGGCTGTGAAACTTGAAGACGGATTTGATTACGGCTATGTTGGCGAAATCGTATCGGTAGATCCGAAGCCCATTATGAAAGTGCTTGAAGAAGGCTATATTCCTGTTATTGCAACAGTTGGTATTGATGAAGACGGTCAGGTTTATAACATAAATGCAGACACTGCAGCAGCCGAAATTGCAACTGCACTGAATGCTGAAAATATCATTACGCTTACTGATATACCCGGACTTCTTCAGGATGTCAATGACACTTCAACACTTATTTCCCATATCAGTGTTGACGATGTTGAAGAACTCATTAAAAACGGAATTATATCAGGCGGTATGATTCCTAAAATGAAGAGTTGCGAAAAAGCGGTTCGTTCAGGAGTTAAAAAAGCCGTTATGATTGACGGCAGAGTACCACATTCAATTTTAATTGAAATGTTCTCTCACGAGGGTATCGGTACACTTATGACAATGTGAGGTTAAACTATGAGTGAATTTGATAAAATTAAACAAACCGATGAATCTTATGTTGCACACACATACGGCAGATTCCCTGTTGCAATCAAAGAAGGCAAAGGCTCTGTGTGTTATGATTTTGACGGTAAAAAGTATATTGACTTTTCAAGTGGTATCGGTGTAAACTCACTTGGTTTTTGTGACGACGGTTGGGTGAGAACTGTTACAAAGCAGTTGAACACACTTCAGCACATTTCAAATCTTTACTACACATCACCTTGTGCTGATGCTGCAAAAATTCTCTGTGAAAAAACAGGTATGAAAAAAGTGTTTTTCTCAAACAGCGGTGCAGAGAGTAATGAGGGTGCAATCAAATGTGCCAGAAAATACAGTTTCTCAAAATACGGAGAAGGCAGAAACAAGGTTATAACTCTTGTAAATTCTTTTCACGGCAGAACTGTAACAACTCTTTCAGCAACGGGTCAGGATGTGTTTCATAATTATTTCTTTCCCTTTACAGAGGGTTTTGAGTTTGTTAAGGCAAATGATATTGACGAATTGGAAAACGTCCTTGATGACACTGTTTGTGCCGTAATGATGGAACTTATTCAGGGCGAAGGCGGTGTTATGCCTCTTGATAAAGAATATGTTAAATCTGTTGAGTCTATCTGCAATGAAAAGGATATTATCCTTGTTATTGATGAAGTGCAGACAGGTGTCGGCAGAACAGGAAAACTTTTTGCATTTCAGAATTTCGGTATCAGCCCGGATATCGTTACAACTGCAAAAGGGCTTGGTGGCGGATTACCTCTCGGTTGCGTTATGTTCGGTAAAAAAACAGAGAACACATTTGTGCCGGGTGATCACGCAACTACCTTTGGCGGAAATCCTGTTGCAACAGCAGGTGCTGAATATATTCTCAGTAAAATGGACGATGTTTTTCTTTCTGAAGTTACGGCAAAAGGGGAGTACATTAAAGAAAAACTTCTAAAGATGCCACATGTTATCGGCGTTGACGGTATGGGCTTGATGCTTGGAGTGAGATTGGATGAAAACATAAAATCCTCGGATGTTGTGCGTAAAAATATCGAAAACGGTGCTCTGACTCTTACTGCCAAAGCAAAACTAAGACTTCTTCCACCTCTTACAATAAGTTATGCTGAAATTGATGAAGGTTTATCTTCAATAGAAAAAACACTTAATGAAATGTAAAAAAGCGAGGAATCTTCCTCGCTTTTGGTTTTATTCTGTTATCTGTGAAACAGTAGCAGTTGTTTCATCACCGAGTGTTGTTTCGTCAGGTTTGTTGTTATCTGTAGTTACATTTTCTGAAGTTGATTGTGTCTGAGGGTATGTTATTGGTTCGGGCTGATCATAAGACTGTGAAATCAGAGTTATAACAATTGAAGTCGGAGGCCCAAGCGGTCTTAGGAAGA
>JAZOAX010000061.1:0-8805 GCA_045595685.1 Acutalibacteraceae bacterium | reverse complement strand
GAAAAGAAGACCTTTTCGGTGTTGTCTGGTCAGTACCTCCGCACCTTCAGAACAAGGATGACGGAAAAGACACTCTTGATCTTAAAACTATGGCAGTGGATGTTGGTTTTTCAAAAGAAAGAACCGAGTCTCTTGTTTCAATCGGTGACAGAATTACAATGAGAAGTTTTAACCATAAACTTCTTAACTCAAATATTGCATCTTCAGCCTTTGACGACAGAAGTTCCATAGCGGCAATTTTAAGAGCACTTGAACTAACAAAAAACAAATTGAATAATATTAAACTTACGGTTCTTTTCTCTTCCCAGGAAGAAACAGGAGGCAGCGGTGCCAAGGTCGGTGCATTTTCTGCAATGCCTGACTATTCGATAGTTGTTGATGTAGGTTTTGGCGATGATCCATACACTGATAAAATACAGACAATAAGCCTCGGAAAAGGTCCGTCAATCGGCATAAGTCCAACTCTTGACAGAGACTTAACATTAAAACTTGTTGAAATAGCCAAAAATAAGAGTATACCTTATCAACACGATGTTATGGGTGGCAGAACGGGCACAAATGCTGATTCAATCAATACCACCGGTTGCGGTGTAAAAACTGCACTTTTATCAATACCGCTGAGATATATGCACACTGCAAACGAAATAATTAATCTTGATGATATTGAAAAAACTGCAGAATTAATTGCAGAATTCCTTTTAACGAAGGAGGCTGAAGCAAATGCTTGAAACCCTTAAAGATTTATGCCTTATAAACGGTACATCAGGTCGCGAAGAAAATGTACGCGAATATATTATCTCAAAAATATCCGATAAATGCGCTTATTCAGTTGACCCTATCGGCAATATCATTGCTTTCAAAAAGGGCAAAAATACACCAAAAAACAAGGTAATGCTCAGTGCACACATGGATGAAATAGGGTTTATTGTTACTTACATTTGTGATAACGGTTTTCTTAAATTTACATCTGTTGGCGGAGTTGACAGTAAAGTTGTTGCCGGAAGAGCAGTTACTGTTGGAGAAAAAGAAATCACTGGTATTATCGGCAACAAAGCATTGCACCTGACAGAAGGCGATGAAGAAAAAACTGTACCTAAACTCAGCAAAATGTATATAGATATCGGTGCAACTTCAAAAGAAGAAGCAGAACAGTATGTAAGTATCGGTGATGCTGTATATTTCAAATCTGACTTTGTTGAATTCGGCGATGGTAAAATCAAGACAAAGGCAATTGATGACCGTTTCGGATGTGCGGTTATGCTTAAATTGATTGAAGATGACCTTGAGTATGACACACATTTTGCATTTCTTGTTCAGGAAGAAGTCGGTTGCAGAGGGGCAGGACCTGCAGTGTTCAGTGTACGACCCGACTATGCAATTGTTCTTGAAGCAACAACCGCTTCGGATATTTCAGGAGTCAGTGAAGAAAATTCCGTCTGCTGTTTCGGAAAAGGCGCAGTTGTATCATTTATGGACAGAAGCACAGTTTACAATATGCAGATGTTCAGAAATGCGTTTGAAATTGCAAAAAGAAAAAATATCGCCGTTCAGCCTAAAACAACTGTTGCAGGCGGAAACGATGCAGGTACAATTCATAAAAGTTGTGAAGGCGTATATACAATTGCAGTGTCACTTCCTTGCAGATATATTCACTCCGCCACTTCAGTTGCAGATAAAAGGGATATGGCTTCCTGCTTTGATTTGGCGCGTGCTCTTTGCGAGGAATATGCAAATGCTTAAAATTCTGGAAAAAGATGACCTTGAAAAACTTCTTAAGTTCTGCCGTGCAGGTATACTTTCAACAAGAATTTCCTGCTATGCACTGTCTTACGGTTTTGACAGAGATTTTCTTACATTCTGGGGCAACAACGATTCAGAAGAATTTAACTGTATTGTTTCAAAGTTTGAAAACAATATAACGGTTTGTGCTGATGAAGACGCTGACTTTGACGAACTTTCCGAGTTTTTGTCAGTAATAGGGTATGATACTTTAACTTGTAGTCAAAAAGTTGCAGAGCGGCTTGGTTTCACTGATTTCACCGTTAAAAATGGTTTTGTTTATTCAGGCGAAATTACCTTCTTTGATACCGAAAACGCTTCAGAATCAGATATTAACGCAATTTATAACCTTATCAGCGATGGAATACCCGATTCGTTCCCCAGAGACAAAGAATCATATCTTAATTTTCTTTCAGATTTCACTTTCAGACAAAGACGTGGTTACGCACGGGCAAAATGTATTCACTGCGACGGTAAAGTTGTTTCTTCTTCAATAACATCGGCAGAAAGTGAAAATTCAGCAGTTATAAGCGGTGTGGCGTGTGACGAAAACTACAGAAAATACGGTTTTGGCAAAAAAACTGTACTGAGCCTCGCTTCTGAATTAAAAAAGGAAAAATCCAATGTTTATGTAATCGCTCTGAGCAGTTCTGCTGAAGGATTTTATAAGCATATAGGATTCTGTGAATGTGAAAAAATTGCTTTTATATAAAGAAAGGTACAATAATGTTTAATTTTGACGAAAGAATTGAAAAATACTCAGAGAATGCACTTACAGAGGCTAAATCTGAGTTTGAAAATATAGACAGAATAACTGAATATAACCAAAGAAAAATGCTTAAAGCATTTATTGATAACGGTGTTTCAGAAAACATTTTCGCAGAAAGCACCGGATACGGATACAACGACAGGGGCAGAGAAATAATCGACAGAGTTTTTGCTCAGGCTGTCGGTGCTGAAGATGCAATTCTGAGACATAATTTTACCTGCGGAACACACACTCTTACTGTTGCTCTTTTCGGTGTGCTTCGTCCCGGTGACACTATGCTCAGTGTTTCGGGAAGACCCTACGATACTATTCTTCCCGTAATCGGTATAGGTTCAACAGAAAATGAGAATATGGGCTCACTCAAAAACTACGGCATAAAATATGACGAAATTTCTCTTGATTCAATGGGTAGACTCGACTTTGATGCAATAGAAAAAAGACTTCAGCGAGAGCCTGTAAGAATGGTGTATATTCAGCGTTCAAGAGGCTACAGTCTGAGACCGTCAATTTCTGTTGATGAAATCAAAAAGGTAGTAGACATTGCACACAAATATAAAAATACTATAGTTATGGTTGACAATTGCTACGGTGAATGGACAGAAACAAAAGAGCCGACCGATGTAGGTGCCGATATTATTGCAGGTTCTCTTATCAAAAATCCCGGCGGAGGAATTGCAAAAACAGGCGGTTATATCGCAGGTAGAAGAGATCTTATTGAACTTTGTTCATACAGACTCACAACACCGGGTCTCGGTAAAGAAGTCGGTGCAACACTCGGTCAGAGCAGAGATTTGTTTATGGGAATTTTTTCAGCACCTCATGTTGTTGGTGAAGCGCTGAAAACAGCCGTATTCACAAGCGCAATTATGAAAGAAATGGGCTTCGATTCTACACCCGAAATTCACGAATCAAGGCACGATATTATTGAAGCAGTTAAACTGGGCAGAGAAAGTCTTCTCATTGCTTTTTGTCAGGGACTTCAGAAAGGTGCACCCGTCGATTCTTTTGTTACTCCTGAGCCTTGGGCAATGCCGGGCTATGACAATGAAGTAATTATGGCAGCAGGTGCTTTTACACTCGGTTCATCAATTGAACTTTCTGCCGATGCACCTCTTCGCGAGCCTTTTGCAGTATGGCTTCAGGGCGGTCTTAATTTCCACAGCAGTAAAGTTGCAGTTATGTTTGCCGCTCAGGAAGTATTAAAAGTTCTCGATAAAGAAGGTAAATAATGGGTAATTTCAAAGGTTTTGACCAAAATGCCTTTATGCTTTTGGAAATGAACAAATTCAATGACAGTAAGGATTTTTATGAATCTGTAAAAGAAGATATCAAAAAAACGGCAATTGTGCCAATGAGGCAATTAGCAGGGGATCTGAGTGAAGAACTTATAAAAATTGATGATAAAATGAACCTTATCCCAACAAAAATGGTGTCAAGAATAAGAAGAGATACCCGTTTTTCTAAAAACAAAGACCTTTACCGTGCAAATGTATGGTGTATGTTTATGCGTGACAAGCATCAGTGGCAGTATCAGCCTTGTATGTGGTTTGAATTTTTTCCGAACTGCTACAGTTACGGTGTCGGTATGTTCAGAACTGATGCGACATATTTGGAGCGTTTCAGGGAAACTTTAAAAGAGAATCAGAAACTTTTCAGAAAGGCTTTAAAAGTTCTGGAAATCACCGGCGCAGAACTTCATATTGAATGTTTCAAAAAAGATAAGCCTGGTATTGAATACATCGACGATGACCTGAAAAAGTATTATAACTGCAAGAATTTTGCATTTATCTGTTTCAATGCTGAAATGAAAAATTTAATTGACGGCAGCATTAAAGAAGAACTTACTTATGCGCTCAGAGCTTTCGCTCCGATGTATCAGTTTTTATTGAAAGTTACAGAAAAAATGTATGAAAAAGGGGAATAAATATGCAGAGAATCAATCCTTATAAAGTGCTTAAAAGCGGCTCAGATATCAGAGGTACTGCTGCTGAAGGAGTAGCAGGAGAAGAAATTCAACTTACTGATAAAGCAGTTTTTGATCTGACGGTCGGTTTTTGCAAATGGCTCGATGAAAACAGATATAACAAAAACAGTAAAATCGCAGTAGGTCATGACTCAAGAATTTCTGCTGAAAGAATCAAAAACACTGTAATTGAGGCACTCGGTGAATTCGGATATGAAGTTTTTGACTGCTCGTACGCATCAACTCCCGCAATGTTTATGACAACCGTTGATCTTGATTGTGTTGCTTCTGTACAGATAACTGCCAGCCATCATCCTTTCAACAAAAACGGTCTTAAATTCTTCACAGAAAACGGCGGACTTAATTCGAGCGATATTGAAAGAATAATTGAACTCGCATTTTTGCCTTATGAAAGAAACAATAAAAAAGCAACCGTAATTCCCTATGATTTTATGTCGGTATACGCAAAAAGGCTGAGAAAACTTATATGTGACGGTGTTAATGCTGAAAACTATGATAAACCCCTTGAAAACTACAAGATTATAGTTGATGCAGGCAACGGTGTAGGCGGCTTTTATGCGACTGATGTTCTTGCTCCCTTAGGGGCGGACATAACAGGTAGTTGTTTTCTTGAAAAAGACGGAATGTTCCCGAACCACGCACCAAACCCTGAAAACAAAGTGGCAATGGCATCTGTATGCAGTGCAACACTTGCTGCAAAAGCAGATTTGGGTATAATTTTTGACACAGATGTTGACAGAGCGGGTTGTGTTGATGAAAACGGAAAAGAAATCAACCGAAACAGACTTGTTGCCCTTGCTGCGCTTATCGCACTTGAAGGTAACGATGGCGGCACAATAGTTACAGACAGTGTGACCTCCGTAGGTCTTACCAACTTTATTAACAATACTCTCGGTGGCAAACACTACCGTTTCAAACGCGGTTACAGAAACGTTATAAATGAACAGCTTCGTTTGCATAGTGAAGGCGTGAATTGTCCACTTGCAATTGAAACTTCAGGTCACGCTGCATTCAGAGAGAATTATTATCTTGATGATGGTGCTTATCTGATTACAAAAATAATCATTAAAATGGCTCAGATGGGCAAAGAGGGAAAGAAACTTGATTCACTTATAAAAGAACTTCAAGACCCTGCAGAAGAAAAAGAACTCAGATTTAAGATAAAATGCGATGATTTCAGAAGTTACGGTAACAGCGTTATATCTGAACTCGAAAAATTTGCAGAAAAACAGAACGGTTGGCGCATCGCTGATGACAATCGTGAAGGAATAAGAGTTTATCTTGACGATGAAGATAAAAAGGGGTGGTTCTTATTACGCTTAAGCGTACACGATCCGATTATGCCGCTCAACATTGAAAGTGATGTAACAGGCGGAGTTAAGAAAATCGCACAGGAACTCAGCAGATTTTTAGTTTCATTTGATTTACTTGATATATCGTCTCTTGATAATTTTATTAATCAGTAAAGTTTTAAATTAATCCTAAAAGGAGGATTGAAATGAACAAACAAAACAATGATGTATGTTGCAGAAAAACATCTATAGGCGGACAAGCACTTATTGAAGGTATTATGATGCAGAACCCCGACGGACTTGCAGCAGTATCCGTAAGATGTCCTGATGGCAATATTGATACCGAAGAAATTAAAGTTAAGCATATCCGAGATAAATTCAAGTTTTTTGGTTGGCCGCTTATCAGAGGCATTGTAAACTATGTAGAGTCAATGATATTCGGCTACAAATGCCTTATGATTTCAGCAGAAAAGTCCGGTCTTGAGGATATTGAAGAATCCGAAGAAAATATGTCAAAACTTGATAAATGGCTCAACGACCATATAAACAAGAAAGTTATGGGTGTACTGACAGGTATTGCATCTGTTATCGGTGTAGGTTTGGCCTTCCTTCTGTTTTTCTACCTTCCGACCGTTACTGTTGATTTCATCAATAAACTTGCAGGTGAATCCTTAGACAATTTCAGAGCACTTTTCGAAGGTATTATCAGAATGGTTATTTTTGTGGCATATATTGCTCTTGTTTCAATTATGAAAGACATCAAAAGAACATTTATGTATCATGGTGCGGAACATAAAACTATTTTCTGCTATGAAAAAGGACTTGACCTTACAGTTGAAAATGTAAGAAAGCAATCCCGCTTTCATCCCAGATGCGGAACAAGTTTCATTTTTGTTATAATTATTATAAGTGTTATTATTTCTTCCGCGCTTTCTATTTTCACCGATTTAAGAGACAACACTATTCTTTGGATGATTGCAAAAATACTGATTTTACCTATTGTTACAGGACTCAGTTATGAATTTATCAGATATGCCGGAAAACACGACAATGTTTTTGTTAAAATACTTGCTGCTCCGGGTCTCTGGATGCAGAGACTCACAACAAAAGAGCCTGATGATTCAATGATTGAAGTTGCTCTTGCTGCTTTCAAGTATGTAATTCCCAAGGAAAAAGAGGATGTCCCTGCCGATGAAAAAAACGATTTACCGTGATGTTTTAACACAACTAATGAAAATTTGTCCCGATGATGCTGATTTCGAAACAAAAGTTATAATCGGTCACATCGGAAACTGCACACTTTCTGAATCTCTGTTTAAAACTGCAGATGATTTTTCAGATGATGAAATTGAAGAGATTTATGATGCGGTTGAACGAAGAAAGTCGGGTGAGCCGCTGCAGTACATAATTGGTGAATGGGATTTTATGGACAGCACATTCATAGTAGGGGAAGGCGTTCTTATTCCCAGACCTGAAACTGAGATTCTTTGTGAATACGTTATTGACTCAGTCAAGAATCTGCGGTCACCAATAGTATATGACTTGTGCTCAGGCAGCGGCTGTATAGGATTATCCGTTAAAAAATCTGTTCCTGAATGTGATGTATTTCTTGTTGAAAAAAGTCAGGATGCACTGGCATATCTAAAAAGACACGCAGAAATTGTATGTGCAGATTTATCAGTAAATATCATATCGGGAGACATTTTCAATCCTGATTGTTTTAACGATATACCAAAAGCAGATTGTATCGTCAGCAATCCGCCGTATAGCAGAACGGATGAAATCTCCGATTTACAGAAAGAAGTTGGTTTTGAGCCTGTTATGGCGCTTGACGGCGGTGAAGACGGACTTATTTTCTACCGTCATATTATATCAGTACTCAAAAACTTTCTTAAAAAAGGCGGAATAATGGCTTTTGAGTGCGGCGAAGATCAGGCTGAAGATATTACAGAAATCTTCTCAGAAAACGGATTTGACAGTCAGGTTATGAAAGATTATAATAACATCAGACGTTTTGTAGCAGGGAGGAAAATATAATGGGCTTATTAAGCACAGTTACAAGATACGGATTCGGACCCGAAACACTTCTTTGCGTTTGTGCAAGTGTTTTTATTGTTGTATGTGTATTGCCGCTTCACGAATTTGCACACGGTTATACTGCCTTTTTGTTAGGAGACAAGACTGCAAAGCGCAATGGCAGACTTTCTTTGAATCCTATGGCACATATTGACCCTATCGGTGCCTTGATGATTATTCTCGTAGGATTCGGTTATGCAAAATCCGTTCCCGTTAATATTATGAATTTCCCCAGAAGCAAAAGAAAACAATATATGGCAATTACTGCTCTGGCAGGTCCCTTATCAAATATTGTTATGGCACTTTTAATCTTGTTCTGTCAGTGTATTTTTACAGAAACATCTTTAAGTCAACTTGAAATTTCTTTCTATATTTCACTGTTTCTCGAATATGCTGCAACAATAAATATCGGTCTTGCAGTGTTCAACCTTATTCCGATCCCCCCGCTTGACGGATCAAGAATTATGAGCGCCGTTCTTCCCGATAAGTATTATTACAAAATAATGCAGTACGAGAGATACATTATCCTTATCGTTTTTGCTCTGATCTTTATTGGTGTGTTGGACATTCCTTTATCTATAATTTCTAATCTTATTTACAGTCTTCTCTGGAAGATCGCATCTTTCCCGTTTGGATTATTCTAAGGTGAAACATGGAAAAAATACAGTATAAAATCGATGTGTTTGAAGGGCCTCTGGATCTTCTTTTACATCTCATTAACAAAAACAAACTTAATATTAATGATATACCCATATTCGAACTTGTTGAGCAGTACATTGATTATGTACGTAAGATGGAAGATTCAGATATGGAAGTTGCAAGTGATTTTCTTGAAATGGCAGCAAGACTTGTCTATATCAAATCGGTTTCACTGCTTCCCGTGCACGAAGAAGCAGAGCAACTTA
>JAZOAX010000060.1:0-13457 GCA_045595685.1 Acutalibacteraceae bacterium | reverse complement strand
GAATGTCGATGTGAAGATGTGCAGGATACTTTTTCTTAAGAAGTTTATGCACAAAAATTTCACCCGCAGCCATAGAATAAAAGTTGTAGCCGAGTTCTTTTATTTCGGGCATATAAAAGTTTTTGAAAGTCTTTTCGTATGAATCAAAATCTTTTGCACAAAGTATGTAGCCAACCGCTTCGTCTTCTTCATTTACGGCAACAAAACAGCAATCAGGTTCAACCTCAGTGTAATAATCATTAAACATCAGTTCAAGGAACTTGCGCTGCTTTTCTGTTTCAAGAGGCAAAGAAGATGTTTCATAAAGTATTTTAATAAGGTTTTCTTTATCTTTCGGTTGGTATTTTCTGATATTAATCATAATTTCATCTCCCACATTTCTTTTGATGATGTTGAAACACCGAGAGCACCGCTCTCTATTGCTTTAATAACATCTTCCTTTTCGCTGACCAAACCGCCAACAATTACAGGTACATCAAGATTTAAACTGAGTTTTTTTGTTATCCTGGGCATAATACCCGGTAAAATTTCAATAGCATCAGGATTAATCATCTGCGATGCTTTAACTGCGGTTTCAATAGACAGTGAATCAATAATAAATATTCTTTGTACAGTTAACATTCCCAGTGATTTTGCCGCTTTCAGCAAACTGTTTTTTGTTGAAATTATACCGTCAGGATTAATCTCATCGTGAATATATTTAAGAGCGGTTGCATCTTTTGAAAATCCGTCAACAAGGTCAATATGAATGAAAATCATTTTATTGCGGCTCTTTGCTTTCTGTACTGTTTCTTTAAGATTAAAAATTGTTCCGCACAAAAGAAAGATTATTTCACAGTCTGTGTCGAGCGCATCGTCCAGGTTGTTTATATCCTTCACTCCGGCGATAAGAGGATTCTTTTTCATCATTTCAGAAAAAACATTTTTCATAAAATCACCTTATCTTTCAATGGCTACAGCAATGAGTTTGCGAAGTTCATCAACGCCCTCACCTTTTGTTGCTGAAAAAGGTACAATGCTTATGTCTCCGTATTCGCTGACAGCCATGTGAATAACTTCAAGTTGTTTTGTGCGTTCGCTTTTATTTAGTTTATCACTTTTTGTAAGAGCAATAACAAAAGGAATTTCGTTTGTAGTAAGATAATCAAGCATATCCATATCCTGTTCAGAGGGTGCGTGACGCATATCAATCAACTGAACAACAAGCCTGATATCACGCTTTGACGAAAAATAACCTTCCATAAGGTCAGCCCAACGGATTTTTTCATCGTGAGATACTTTTGCATAGCCGTAGCCGGGTAAATCAACAAAACGGCAACCATTGAGTTTAAAAAAGTTGATTGTCACTGTTTTACCGGGCATAGAACTAACCCTTGCAAGTGATTTTCTGCCAAGAAGTTTATTAAGAAGAGAACTTTTACCTACATTCGACCTGCCCGAAAATGCAATTTCAGGCAAATCAGATGGTTTAAGTTGATTTGAGGTACCGAAGGATGTTTCAAATACTGCGTTATCGAATTTCATCTTTTTTCCTCCTGTCACTGATGATTATATCGTGGGGTGCGAAGTGTACCGAAGATTGTGAAACAGATTTAACAGATCCACTTTCTTTCAGTGCAATGCTGAACACTTCATCAATGTTTGACACAGGAATAAACTCAACATTTTCTTTAACAACACTGTCAATTTCCCACAAGTCACTGAAGTTATCCTGAGGGATAATGATTTTTTTGATTCCTGCTTTATATGCGGCCATTGATTTTTCTTTAAGACCGCCGATAGCAAGCACACGGCCCGTAAGAGTAACTTCACCTGTCATTGCAACATTTCTGTCAACTTTCCTGCCGGTAAGAACCGATAAAAGAGCCGTAGAAATAGTAATACCCGCTGATGGTCCGTCTTTCGGCACAGCACCCTGAGGAACATGAATGTGAATGTTTTTCTTTGTGAAAACTTCATCATCAATGCCGTATTTTGACGAAAGACTTCTTATATAACTGAGCGCTGCTCTTGCAGATTCCTTCATAACATCACCCAAAGAGCCTGTAAGTTCAACTTTACCGTCACCGTTCATTGTTAAGGCTTCAACCTGAAGTATTTCACCGCCGACCGATGTCCAAGCAAGTCCGTTTACAACACCGACATAATCGTTTTTAAGCACAGAATCTTTTTTATATTTTTCAGGACCGAGAAACTCTTTAATAAGAGTTTTCGTAACACTGACTCGTTTAACATTTTCATCGGAAAGTTTAACAACACATTTTCGGCAAACAGTTCCGATTACCTGTTCGAGCCTTCTGACGCCTGATTCTCTTGTATATGAATTAATAAGAAACCTTATTCCGTCATCGGTAAACCTGATATCAGTTCCGGTAAGACCGTGCATTTTAATCTGTTTTTTTGTAAGGTGTTTTTTTGCTATATTGAACTTTTCTTCAGGTGTGTAACTTGTAAGTTCAATTACTTCCATTCTGTCATACAAAGGACCCGGAATAGTCGAGGCATCGTTTGCAGTCGTAATGAACAGTACCTTACTTAAATCAATGGGAAATTCAAGATAATTATCTCTGAAAGCAAAGTTTTGTTCAGGGTCAAGGACTTCAAGAAGTGCAGATGCAGGGTCACCTTTGTAATCTTTTCCCAGTTTATCAATTTCATCAAGTAAAATTATGGGATTAAAAGTTTTTGCTCTTGCTAACGCGTTAGCAATTCTGCCGGGCATTGCACCGATATAAGTTTTACGGTGTCCCCTGATTTCTGCTTCGTCACTTACACCACCAAGTGACATACGCACATATTTTCTGTTCATAGCTTCTGCAACCGAGCGCACAATTGATGTTTTACCGATTCCGGGAGGGCCGACAAGACAGATAATCTGCCCTTTTATATTGTCTGTTCTTGCGCGTACTGCGAGCATTTCAACAAAGCGCTCTTTTACATTTTTAAGGCCGTAATGATCTTTGTCAAGTGTCTTTCTTGCAAACTCAAGGTCAAATCTGTCTTCACTGTATTTACCGAAAGGAAGCCCAAGAGCAGCATCAAGATATGTTCTTGCAATTGTTGCGTCTGCAGAATTACCGCCCATTTTTGAAAGTTTGTCACACTCTGATGTTAACTTGCTTCTGGTTTCATCGGAACAGTCAATAGCGGCGATTTTTGCTCTGTAACTCTGAACTTCGCTGAGGATATCTTCACCTTCGCCGAGTTCTTCGGCAATGGTTTTTATTTTTTCTTTAAGATAGTACTCTCTCTGATTCTTTTCCATCTGAGCATTGACTTTAGATTCAATCCGGCCTTCAATTCTCAGAATTTCGTTTTCTTTAAGAATAAGTGAATACAACTTTTCAAGCCTTGCAACAGGATTGAGTTCTTCAAGAAGCATCTGCCTGTCATCGTATTTAATTATGCAGCTCGATGTAACTGTGTCCGAAACAAGGTCAGCAGATTCCGAATAAAAGATTTTTACAGCCTCAGAAAAATCTCCCGCAGACAGATGAATAAATTCATCAAAAGCATCTTTAACTTTTCTGATTATTGCGTTGACATATGCAGAATCAGTGCCTTTAGGCTGAGTGCTTTTTCTTTCTTTAGCGTCGCAGATAAAGTACGGTGAAGACTGTAATACTTCACTCACCTGTGCTCTGCATTCACCTTCAACAACAACGCGCATATAGTCTGCATCAGGTGATTTGATAACCTGCTTGATAGTTGCTATAACACCGATATTATATAAATCTTCGCTTTCGGGGTTTTCCACAGAAATATCCTTTTGTGCAACCAGAAAAAGTTTCTGGTTATCGTTCATTGCGGCTTTGATTGCCATTAATGATTTTTTTCTTCCAACATCAAAATGAAATCTTGTTCCGGGAAAAATAACTATTCCTCTCAAAGCAACTGTTGGTATTGCTCTATAAACTAAGTTTACTGCCATTTTTTATATCATTCCTTCTATATCTGAAAAACATACTCAGTAATTATACAACAACAGAATAATTAAATCAACATATTACTTGTAAAATAAATTAGTAATTATAACACGAAAATTTACATATAATAAAAAGGTTTACTTCGGAGTTGATTTAATGGTTATAAAAGTAAATTTAAAACTAATTACAAATCTGTTTGTGCTTGTTCTGGTATCGATATCACTGTTTTTGCACTATGAAACCACTTCGGTTATTGCAGAATATAATTCTGCCAAAACAAAAACACTTCCCATTGTTATGTATCATCATATAACAGAAAATAAAGACAGAGCAGGCAAATATACAGTTACAACAGATGAATTCAGAGATGATCTTGCGTATCTTAAAAAACAAGGTTATACAGCAGTTGATACTGATATGCTCATTAATTTTGTTTACTACAATAAGCAACTTCCTGAAAAACCTGTTATGATTACATTTGATGACGGATTTGAAAGTTTTTATGTTTTGGCAAAACCTTTACTGGAAGAATATGAGACGAAAGCATCTGTTTTTGTGCTGGGCTCACTTGCAGACAAGTATTCATCAACAGATGACCATAACATAAACTATTCATATCTGAACTGGGAAGAAATAGAAGATATCAATGAATCACCGCTGCTTGAAGTAAACAGTCACACCTATGATTTGCATTATAACGTGATTGGAAAACGTAAAGGTATGAAAAAACTGAAAGATGAAACAATGTCATACTACCAAAAAATTATACACAATGACTTAGAGAAAATGAATATACTTTTAAAAACCAAAACCGGAAAGACTCCTAACGCATTAGCCTATCCTTACGGCATATACAGTGATGATATAACCGTCCTGGCAAAGAAAAACGGTTTTAAACTTACATTTACCTGCGAAGAACGTATAAACACTGTAAAGCAAGGAAATTTTGACACACTCTATAATCTTGGCAGATTCAACAGACCCTCGGGAATATCTTCTCAAAAGTTTTTCTCTGAAATATTAAAGTAACATCGGTATGAACACTGTATTCATACCGATGTTACTATCAGTTAAGTGCAGTATTTAATGCATTAAGATTTCTTGTCATAAGACTTAAATATGTCTCACCTGCTTCAAGGTCTTCAGCAGAAATTACGTGGCAGGAATAAAGAGTCATTACCTCTGCACCTGTCTGCTCCGACAGTGTATATGCAACAGAGCCTTTGCTCAAATCTGTTTTAAACACAACGGGGATTTTTTCAGAAACAATAATATCAGTCAATTCGGAAATGGTTACAGGGTTTGCTTCTGCTTGAGCGGAGCAACCCGGGAAAGCTGAGTGATAGTCAAGATTATATCGTTCCGTGAAATACCTGAGCGGAAAACGGTCGCCGATAATTATGCTTTTTCTCGCGGCATTCGATACCATATTTGATATCTTAGCATCTAATACCCTCAATTCTTCGGAATATGATGCAAAGTTTTCTTTATATTCTTTCTGATTATCACTGTCGGCATCACAGAGTGCTTTGCATATTTTATCACATATTTCAATTGCATTAACAGGTGAGGTCCATACATGTTCATCAAATTCGTGCTTATGATCATGCCCATGGTCTTCGTGCTCGGAATCTACTTCATAAAGTTCAGTAACATCCATCATTTTTACTATTCTGATATCACCGTCAATTGAATTCAGAATAGTTTCGACCCACGCTTCTGATTCGCCGCCGCCATAAATAAATACATCACACTCTTTAATTTTTAATATATCTGCAGGAGTAGGCTCAAATGTATGACTCTCAGCCCCGGGCGGCAGCAGCATTTCCACTTCAGCATTATCTGATGCAATCTGTTCAGCAAAATCATAAGGTGCGAAAGAGGTTGCTATAACTGAAAGTTTTTCTTTTGTCTGTCTGGTGTATGTACCTTGAAATACGAACAAAGTAAACACGAGAACAGAAATAACGCAGATTAATGCTGTTAAAACTTTCTTGAATCTATAAAATCTGTTTTGTTCGGGTATTTTCAGCGCTGATTTTATTAAAGAAAAAACAAGCAGCATAAATATATTCATAATCACAACACTTGCACCCGTCGGTGCTTCGTACTTGATAGATAAAACAAGTCCGGATACAAAGCAAAAAAGTGAAACGAACACTGAATTTATAACAACATTTCTGAAACTTTTACATACCCGCATTGATGTTACAGTCGGGAATATTATTAAGGAAGATATGAGCAGTGCACCCATCATTCTCATACCGATTACAATAGTAACTGCAGTCAGTGCGGCAATCAGCATATTATATACGCTGACCTTTGTTCCTGTTGCTTTTGCAAAACTTTCGTCAAAGGTTACTGCAAAAATTTCGTTATAAAACAGCACGAAAAGTGCAATTATCACAACAGATATAATTGAACTTATAACTACATCGTTTTCACTCATAGTGAGTATACTGCCGAACATATAGTTATAAATATCAATGTTCATACCGGTTGTCATCGAAGTTGCCATAACACCTACTGCAAGAGCACCCGTAGAAATCAGTGCTATTGCGGCATCGCCTTTAATCTTGCCGCTTTCGTTAAGTCTGAGAAGCAGAAACGCTGCAACAATAACAATGGGTAAAGCAAAATATAAAGGTGCAACACCTGCTGCAGAGGCAATAGCCATAGCACCGAAGGCAACGTGAGAAAGGCCGTCACCTATCATTGAAAATCTTTTAAGCACAAGAGTAACACCGAGAAGTGCCGTACAAAGTGAGATAAGTACACCAACAATCAGCGCTCTTTGCAGGAATTCCTGAGTCAGAATCAGATTAATTGCATCAATCATAACAGTGCCCTCCCTGATATTCGGAATAAACAGTGCTCTGAAGGTATTCATCTCTTGTGCCGAAAAAACTGTTCTGCTTTTTTATATGCAATATATCCGATGCAAGATTGATACTCGAATTCAGGTCGTGTGTTACCATAATAACAGTTATGCCGAATTCTTTGTTGATTTTTTTTATAAGATTATAAAAATCATTTGTAACCACAGGATCGAGTCCGGTTACGGGCTCGTCCAGCAAAAGAATTCTTTTGCCGGCGCATAAAGCACGCGCAAGCAGAACTCGTTGCTGCTGCCCGCCTGATAGTTCACGCAAACTCCTGTTTTTAAGTTCATGAACATCTAATTTTTTCATATTTTCAAAGGCGCGTTCTTTGTTCTTTTTTGAAAAAAATATACCTTTTTTATCGTTAATGCAACCCGACAAAACAACCTCCGATACACTCGCAGGAAAATCAGACTGCATAGTAGTTTGCTGTGGGAGATAACCGATATCTCCGACGTTAATATCACTGCCGAAATGAAGGTGACCTGAAGAAGTTTGTTTCAGACCGAGAATTGCCTTGATAAGCGTACTTTTACCACTGCCGTTTTCTCCAACAATACAAAGACAATCACCTTCTTCTACGTTGAAGTTCAAGTCTTCAACAACACTTTTGTTTTCATAACTCAGATATACATTTTTACAACTTATAAGTGTCATTTCATCACCCCATATTTTTAACAGCAATTTCCGCAAAGACCAAGAATTACAGTTTTGGAATTGTCGATAACAAAATTATGATGATTTTTTATGTGATCACCCACACCGTGCATAAACTCGCAGCCAAGATGGATAATTTTTCCGCACTTTATACATCTGAGATGCAAGTGACCATCGCAGTTCAGATTTTCATCAATGTAACGGTATGTTGCAAAACGACCGTTAAGACCGGTTGTCTTTCTGACCATACTGCTTTGGCTGAGTTTTTCAAGGTATCTGTAAACCGTTGTTTTTCCTACTGGGGTTCCGTTGGATTTAAGAATATCGCAGAGTTCTTCACAGGTATACTCTTTATCACAGTTATTCTTAAGTATTTCATCTATTAACGCTTTTTGTTTTGTGTTATATGTAGACATAATGCACCTCTGAATCGAAAATGAATTTCAATTTCAAATTATACAACAAAAAATTGTTTTGTCAAGAAAATATATTATTGAAAAATAGAAATTAATATGTTAGTATATTTGAAAAAGGAGGATATGTTTATGAAAAATTTCTTTAATTTTTTAACTGCAGAAACAACCGAAGCGGTTACCGATGCAACAACCACAAGCAATATATTCCTTGATGAAAGCGGCCAGTTTGTTGATGCTTCTCAGGCAGTGGATAATGTTGCTACCTGGTGGGAAGAACTTGATTTAGTTAACAAAGTAATAGAAAAAGTTCCTACCCTTATCATTGCCGTAGTCATTCTTGTTCTCGGTTTTCTTGCTGCAAGACTCATTTCAAGACTTATTGTTAAAACAATGCAGGCAAAAAACGTTGATCCGTCTGTTTATAATTTTATAAGACGTATTGTTTCTGCATTTATCAAAGTTTTTGTTGTTATGACTGCGGTTTCAATGTTTTTTGATCTCAGTTCTTTCATCGCCGCAATCGGTGGTGCAGGTCTAGCTGCAGGTCTCGGACTTCAGGCAAGTGTATCTCAGTTTGCAAGCGGTATACAGATTCTTATCAACAGACCGTTTAAAACCGGTGACTTTGTAGAAGTTAACGGTGTTTCAGGCAGCGTTGCTGACATAAGATTTATGGATACTGTCATTATCACTGCCGATAACAAGAGAATTATTATTCCCAACTCTCATATCACCTCAAATCACATCATCAACTATTCAGCAGAAGACAAGAGATTGATCAATCTGCACTATTCTATCAGTTACACTGATGATATCACTAAGGCAAAGAATGTTATTCTTGATGTTGCTGACAGTAATACTCTTATACTCAAAGATCCTGCTGCAAAAGTATTTGTTGATTCACACGGTGCAAGTTCTGTTAATCTTGTCGCAAAAGTCTGGTGTAATGTTGCTGACTATTGGGATGCATATTTTTCAATGCAGGAAAACGTAAAACTTGCATTTGATAAAAACGGTATTTCTATCCCCTATAACCAGCTTGATGTACATATTCACCAATAATGTAAACAAAACAGTCTTTTACACACAGTGTAAAGGGCTGTTTTTAGTATATATGACACATAAACTGTTAAAGTGCACAAAATATGGTATAAAAATCGTTAGATAATTCTAACTGTCAATTAACGTAAATCTATTGAAAAGTTTGTAGAAAAAAGTAAAATATATATAGTGACATTAAAATTCAGCTATTAAGATAGAATTGGGGGTAAATAAAAATGTCAACTTCAACTTCATTAACCGAATATCTTGACACAATTCCTCAGGGCCGTCTCGGAATTATTGCCATGAGAGGCTGTGAAGAATTAGCAAAGAAAGTCAGTGATCAGATTGTTGAGTGCAGAGAAAAATTTGAAAAAGAATACAGCAATCTTCATCTCAAGGGCTATCACAGAGATTCTTACATTCTTGATGCAACATTCCCGAGATTTTCCACCGGTGAAGGTAAGGGCGTTATCAATGAGTCAATCAGAGGTTACGACCTTTTTATCATTTCCGACTGCTTCAACTACAGTGTAACTTACAAAATGTATAATCTTAAAGATGCAGACGGTAATCCTTTACAGGTGCCTATGAGTCCTGACGATCATTTTGCAGACCTTAAGAGAGTTATTTCGGCTTGTGCAGGTAAAGCAAAGAGAATTACTGTTATTATGCCTATGCTTTATGAAGGAAGACAGCACAGAAGAACAACAAGAGAATCACTTGACTGCGCTCTTGCGCTTCAGGAACTTGAAAACATGGGCGTCAGCAACATTATCACTTTTGACGCTCACGACCCCAGAATTCAGAATGCTATTAAAATTGGTTTTGAAAGTGTTTCTCCCACATATCAGATGATTAAGGCTATTGCTAAGAGTCTTAACAACGATATTAAATTTACCCCTGAAAATACAATGATGATCTCCCCTGACGAAGGCGGCATGGGCAGATGTGTTTATTATTCACAGGTGCTCGGAGTTCAACTTGGTATGTTCTATAAGAGAAGAGACTATTCAAGAGTTATTGACGGAAGAAATCCCATAATTTCTCACGAATTCCTCGGTCAGAATGTTGACGGAAAAGACGTTATTGTCGTCGACGATATGATTTCAAGCGGTGACTCAATGCTTGATGTTTGCCGTCAGCTTAAAAAACTTAATGCCAAGAGGATTTTCGTGTTCTCATCATTCGGTCTTTTCTCCTCAGGTCTTGAACGCTTTGATGAGGCACACAAAGAAGGAATTTTCGATAAGATTTTCACAACCAACCTTATTTATCAGACTCCCGAACTTCTTACAAAAGATTGGTACTATTCTGTTGATATGTCAAAATATGTTGCTCTTATTATTGACACACTCAACCACGACAGATCAGTGAGTCCCTTCCTCAACCCTATTCAAAAAATCAACGCTTACATTGATCAGTACAATCTTAAATAATCATTAAAAATCAATAGCGGATATCTCAGGTTTAACCTAAAGATATCCGCTGTTTTTTATTTTGTTTCATTCATAATTCTGAGAATATCAGGAAAGGGTTCGAGACTTCTTTCCAAAATGCCGTGCATTTGAGCGATGGCTACTCCATAGTTTACGACGGGTGTTGAAGAATTTTTACACTTACATATTCTTGAATTCATTTCTTTTTCATTCAGCATACATCCGCCACAGTGAACAACAAGAGAGTATTCTGAAAGACTTTCCGGGAACTCTCCCCCGCTGGTGAAAGCGAATTCAGGAGTTACTCCCGAATAGTTTTTAATCCACTGCGGCATTTTAACGGTGCCGATATCATTGCACTGTCTGTGATGGGTACAGCCTTCACTGATTAAAACTTTATCGCCGCTCTTAAGATTCTTAAGAACAGATGCACCTTTAACTAATTCAGCAAGATCACCTTTATACCGAGCAAAAAGAATAGAAAACGATGTAAGTGGTATATCTCTTGGTAAAATTTCAGAAACAAAACCGAAAACCTGAGAATCTGTTATGACAAGGTCAGGTTTTTTAGTCAGTTTTAAAAGTGTATCTTTTAGTTCTGTTTCTCTGCAGGCAACAACAGTGGCGCCGCAATCAAGAATTTCACGCATAGTCATTTGCTGAGGCAAAATCAGTCTGCCTTTCGGAGCGGCTTTATCAATCGGGATTACAAGAAGCACAGTGTTTCCCGCGTTTACAATACCGCTGAGAATTTTTCTTTCTTTTTCATTGAGTTTTGCTATTTTCGAAATTCTTTCTTTTAACTCAAATATATTTTCTCCTGAAAGAGCACTGACAGCAATTTCATTGTCATTATCAGCCTCACAGTTTGTTAAGTCGCATTTGTTAAATGCAACAAGATAAGGAACAGACTTTTTCTCAAAAATTCTTATAAGTTCTTTTTCTGCTTTGCAAAGCTCTCTACCTGCAACCGAAACAAGAACTGCAACATCAGTTCGTTCAAGAACTTCAATTGCTTTTTTAACTCTCAAAGAGCCAAGTTCACCAACATCATCTATTCCGGGTGTGTCAATAATAACAACGGGGCCGACCGGCAGAAGTTCCATTGCTTTTTTTACGGGGTCAGTTGTTGTGCCTTTAACATCGGAAACAACAGAAAGTGACTGACCGGTAACTGCGTTTACGAGGCTTGATTTGCCTACATTCCTGAGGCCGAAAAAACCGATATGAATTCTTTCGGAAGACGGAACCGAACTAAGACTCATATTGCACCTCCTAAATCAGAAACGGAAGTCACGGCGGTTTGATTGCTTGATATCTTCAATATTCTGCTTAGCAATCTGTTTAACCTTTTCTTTTGTTACTTTCTCGATTTCCTCATCAATCATTTTAAAGCCGATATCTTTAGTTTTATCACTCGCATAGTCAACAAGATATTCTGTGAGCGTCATAAGTGCATTAGGGTGACAACAGTTTATAATTTGTCCGTTTTTGCAAAGAGACATAAATCTGTCACCGGTTCTGCCTTCTCTGTAGCAAGCGGTACAGAATGAGGGAATGTGTCCGTTTTCCATAAGCCACGCAACAACTTCGTCAAGTGTTCTCTGGTCGGAAACATCGAACTGTTCAGTATCGTGGGGTCTTTCTTCCTGGGTGTATCCGCCAACAGATGTGCGTGAGCCGCCGCTTACCTGAGAAACACCGAGTCTGAGAAGTTTTGTTCTAACTTCTTCAGTTTCTCTTGTTGAAATAATCATACCTGTATAAGGTACTGCGAGGCGGATGCAAGCAGTAATTTTTTCGAAAATTTCATCGGAAATCGAGTTGTCAAAGGCTGCAGGGTCAATGTCGTCTGCCTTCTTGATTCTGGGTACGCTGATTGTGTGAGGACCGACACCGTGTACTGCCTCAAGGTGTTCTGCGTGCATAATAAGTCCTGCAAATTCATATTTGTAAAGTTCAAGACCGAAAAGTACACCGAGACCTACATCATCAATACCACCTTCCATAGCTCTGTCCATAGCCTCTGTATGATAGTCATAATCGTGCTTGGGTCCTGTGGGATGCAGTTTGAGATAACTTTCCTTATGATAGGTTTCCTGGAAAAGAATATATGTTCCGATACCTGCATCTTTAAGTTTTCTGTAATTTTCAACAGTTGTTGCAGCGATATTGACATTAACTCTTCTGATATCTCCGTTCTTGTGATGAACACTGTAAATTGTTTTTATGCACTCAAGAATATATTCTATAGGATTGTTTTTCGGGTCCTCACCTGCCTCAATTGCAAGGCGCTTATGTCCCATATCCTGAAGTGCAATAACTTCTGCTTTGACTTCTTCCTGAGTAAGTTTTTTTCTTGCAATGTGCTTGTTTTTTAAGTGATAAGGACAGTAAACACAACCGTTGACGCAATAGTTTGAAAGGTACAACGGTGCGAAAATAACAATTCTGTTTCCGTAAAAGGTAAGTTTAATTTCTTCGGCGATTTCATAAATCTTCTGAATTTTTTCGGGAATATCGCAAGCAAGAAGTACCGACGCTTCTCTGTGGGTAAGACCGCTGCAGACCGTTCCTGTTTCTGTTTTCTTCGGTCTTGCTTTTTCAAGAATCTGATCTATAAGTTCGACATTTCTCTTATTCTGCTCAGCGTATTCGAGTGTTGCAAGAATTTCTTCATCATTGATAAATTCTTCTGCTTTGAGTGATTTCGGGTTATAAACTGCCATATATAATCATCCTTTCAATTTAATTCTTTATAACATCACCGCGGTCACAAACAATTTCGTAACCGATATCGACAATCAGTTTTTTTAATTTATCAAGTTTTTCTGCTGACTCAGCACCTGTGTTGAGTTTATTGTTATACAGTTCGTATTTGTTGCGTACATTTGTCGGCGACAAATTCGGCATTACAACATTCGCTGACGAGAGAACCCCCTTCTCCCTGCCTCCGTCTTCAATAGTGCCCAGAGCCGTTGTTGACGGAAGAAGTATATTCGGATGTATTATTCTTATTACCGACAGTAAAAAACAAGTGAGTTCTACAGTCCCCGGTTTATACACCTTAAAAGGAGTATCCTTATGCGGAATGAA
>JAZOAX010000059.1:0-6207 GCA_045595685.1 Acutalibacteraceae bacterium | reverse complement strand
CAGCCTACGGCTGATGATATGCACACTTCGTATGATGATATACGCCTGACGGGATGATATACCATTGCTTTCGCAATGGACAAAAAAAATCCTGTTCAGAAGAACAGGATTTTTTTGGTGATCCATCGGAGATTCGAACTCCGGACACCTTGATTAAAAGTCAAGTGCTCTGCCGGCTGAGCTAATGGATCATCTGTGCAGCGTGATATATTCTAACCTATAATGAAAAAAATGTCAATAGTTTTATGCAAAAATCTTGAAATAAATTTTCTTAAAACTATTTACCTGTTGAAAGGAAGGATAAAAATATGAAATATGTTGTTGTTCTTTATGACGGAATGGCAGACTATCCCGTACCTGCTTTGGATGGCAAAACCCCTATGATGTGTGCAAAAAAGCCTCTTTTTGACTCCCTTGCACAAAAAGGTGAGGTTGGTCTTGTAAAAACCGTTGACGACACACTCAAACCCGGCAGTGATGTTGCAAACATGAGCGTTATGGGCTTTGACCCTCTTAAATATTACACGGGAAGATCGCCCCTTGAGGCTGTGAGCATCGGTGTTAAACTTCTTGACGACGATGTTACCTTGCGTTGCAACCTTGTTACACTTTCGGACGAAGAAAATTACGAAGACAAAACAATGGTTGACTATTCTGCAGGTGATATCAGTTCCGAAGATGCTGCCGAACTGATAAAAGCCGTTCAGGAAGCCTTCGGCAACGAAAAATATACATATTACAGCGGTGTAAGTTACCGTCACTGTCTCACGGTACACAAAGGCACAACTGACCTTGGTGATATGACCCCTCCCCATGATATCAGCGGCAGAGTGGTAGGACCCTACATTTCAAAAAGCGAGAATGCCGCAGAACTTATCGATATGATGAAGAAAAGTTACGACGTTCTCAAAAACCATCCTGTTAACCAAAGAAGAATTGCCGAAGGTAAAAGACCCGGCAACTCAATCTGGCTCTGGGGTGAAGGAAACAAGCCCATACTCCCCTCTTTTGAAAGCCTTTACGGTCTTAAGGGCTCCGTGATTTCTGCCGTTGACCTTCTCAAAGGTATCGGCATCAGCGCTGGCATGGCAACTCCCGATGTAAAGGGTGCAACGGGATATATCGATACCAACTTCAGAGGAAAAGCCGAATGTGCCCTTGAAGAACTGAAAAACGGCAAAGATTTTGTGTATATTCACATTGAAGCGCCCGACGAATGCGGACACAGAGATGAGCCTGAAAACAAAGTCCGTGCCATTGAACTTATCGACGAGCAGGTGCTTTCCGTTCTTCTTCCCGCCCTTGAGGAATATGAGGATTACAAAATTATGATTCTCCCCGACCATCCCACACCCATCGTCACAAAAACCCACGCAAGAGACCCCGTACCCTATATGATTTATCACAAACTCAACCACAAAAACGGTGTTGACACGATAAACGAAGAAACTGCAAAAGCCACAGGCAACTTTATTGAAAAAGGCGCAACAATTATGGCCCGTTTTCTTAAAGACTGATTTTTTTCTGAATCTCTCCTCTCAGGTCTTAATCTGAGAGGAGTTTTTTGTTGTTGACAGTTATGATTAAATAAACTATAATTGAAATGTTATGACTAAAAAGAACAGGAGGGATATAAGTTGACGGAAAACAGCAAAGGCAGTTATCTTCAATGCGGTGTCAGATACTTTTTAACGGCGGTTATGTTCGGTTTGCCGCTGATTATGACTAACGGATTTTTCAACATAACTGAAACAAAATATGTTTTCTATATTCTTGCCGCTATCTTCTTTATTATCCCCTCTTTTTCACATATAATAAAAAACTTTTCGTCAGCAAAAGAAGAAGGCGCTTTTCCCCTTTCCTCTTCGGATATGACAACAATGGACTGGTGCGTTTCCGCTTTTGGTATATGCTTTGTTCTGTCCGCACTTTTCTCGTCTTATCCTGCTGATGCCTGGCTTGGTGCTTCGGCACGGTACCAGGGTGCGCTGACTGTTCTCGCATATCTTGTTGTGTATTTTCTTGTTTCAAGGAATTACCACTTAACGCAGCATTTTCTGTTTTTTGCCGTTATTGCCTTCTGCATTGTGAGTCTTCTTGGTGTGCTGAACTGTTTTAACATTGACCTGTTCGGATTTTACCACAGACTCAGCAGCAATTACAAAACAAGTTACATATCTACTATAGGCAACATCAATTTTTATTCGGCATATTTCTGTCTGCTTTTCCCCTTGGTAATTTGCGGATATTCCCTCACCAAAAAGACTGTGAGCCGTATTGTCTATTCTTTCGCGCTTGTTATGGGTGCCTTCGGTATGATGGTAACGGCAAGTGAAAGTTTCGCTTTGGGTTTTGCAGTTTCACTTTTCATTATTCCCATTTTCTTTTTCGGAGACCGCAAAAAACTCGTATATTATCTTCAGAGCATTGTGATTATTATTGTAGCCTCTCAGGCATACAAATTCTTCTATGACAACGCTGAAAAAACCAATGTACCTCTTTCAAAATCCCTGTCATTTTTCCTTAAACCGACGGTTTCCCTGGTGGCGTTTCTTCTTTGTCTGGCAGTATATATTTTCCTGAATGTTTTCCCTGACAAAATGAAACTTTTCAAAAAGGCATACATTGTATTTCTTGTTCTGACTGTGGTTTTACTCGGAGTGTGTTTCTTTATTGCCAACACAAAAGGACTGGGTGAACTTGACGAGTATTTCAGAATCACTTCTGACTGGGGCACATACCGAGGCAAGATATGGCGTTTCTGTCTTAAGGAATTCAAAAACTACAACATTAAAGAGATACTTTTCGGAATAGGTCCCGAATCCCTGCACAATCTGAGCCGCAGAGGTGAACTTTTCACCGATAAGACTCTTGACCAGGCACATAACGAATACATTCAGTATCTTATGACAACGGGAATTTTCGGCGCTCTTTCATACCTTTCGGTACTTTTTGCAACAACAATAACCGTTATTGCAAAACTCAGGCACAGCACCCTTGCAGTCGGAATTTTTGCTTCCCTTGTTGCTTACTGGATTCAGGGTGCCGTTAACATTGCACAACCTTTCACAACACCAATAATGTTCCTTTACATTGCCTGCATTGCGGGAATGTGGGTACAGGAAAAGCGACAATATCACAAGAACACGACAAACGAAAAAGAGACTGTGAGCGTCTGACAACTCACGGTCTCTCTTTTTTATTCTTCCATCTGCTTACCCAGAAAGCCTGCCGCAACCTGAGTGAGTTTAATATCCGTCTGATTGGGCTGAGAAGCCTTTTCTCCGCAAAGAAGCATCACTGCACCCATAACATCACCGCCGCCGATTATAGGGTTCATTACGGCAATTTTAACGGGCATTTCTTCACTCACAACCAGTTCATCCTTATCGGTACCAAGCACAAAAGAAGCCCGTCTTTCCATATAACTTTCAACCATAGGTGAAATCCTTTTCCCGATAATTTCCTTTTTCGGCATACCTGAAACGGCAATAACATGGTCTCTGTCGCATATAATAACGGCAAGGCCGCTTGTGCGGTTAAGCACATCAACATACTGCTTTGTGTAAGGGCCCAGTTCACCTATAGGCGAATATTTTTTAAAAATCACTTCACCGTCGTTAGATGTGAAGATTTCCAACGGGTCGCCTTCTCTTATTCGCATTGTGCGGCGGATTTCTTTTGGGATAACAACTCTGCCTAAGTCATCGATTCTACGAACAATTCCTGTTGCTTTCATATATATCTTTCTCT
The DNA here is from genome assembly GCA_045595685.1 of Acutalibacteraceae bacterium. Lineage (GTDB taxonomy): Bacteria > Bacillota > Clostridia > Oscillospirales > Acutalibacteraceae > UBA6857. The sequence continues at coordinate 2,454 of JAZOAX010000059.1, read as the reverse complement.
CCCTTAAATTACAAATTGTGTTGTTAGTATTTGTAAATCAAGAAGAAATATACACCTTTTCATATGCCGCAGTTGAATAAGCAGAATCAAAACTCATCCAACGAGTTATTGAAAGATAACAAGCCAAAAGATATAATATACTTGTAAGTCGGCTTAACTAAAAAGTAAAGAAGGTATTTTAATGATTAATAACAAAGAATTTGGTAAAACGATTACTTTTTTACGTACACAAAAAGGCATTACACAAGCAGAACTTGGTGAACGATTGGGTGTTTCTTTTCAAGCTGTCAGCAAATGGGAACGTGGAGAAACTTATCCCGATATATCCATATTAACTGACTTAGCAGATGTTCTTGAAACAACAACAGATTATCTTCTTCGTTCAGGAGAATCCGCGTTATCATTTAAAGGAAAAATCAATGTAGGCTATATGATAGATGGAATTAATTGTTTGAAAAATATGGGTGATCTTTTGGGAAAAGAAAATATCATTTATCGTCACGCTATAAATGGAATAAACGAAGGCATGAACACAGATATCGAAGCTGCGTTTAAGGATGAATTCATTTTTGAAGCATTTGTTGCAGAGGCAATCATCCAAAATTTAAAAATGGGTTACTATGTTGATACAACTGATATCAAACGAAATTTCAAACATGAACATTTTCGTGATATCGCTCTTGACTATGTGAAAAAATATGATATTAAGTAATTAGCACAACTAAAAAGCGGGGTGAAATCACCTCGCTTTTACCATATGTAATTTTATAAACAGATTCTTTGCTTTTAAAGTAAAAATTCACCGCCGGAGATTTCTCCCCGGCGGGATATTTTTTATTTAATTATCTGACTGATTAAACTTAATAGTGAGTTGTACCGCAATCGCAGGATTTACCGATTCCGAAGAGTTTCCAGAAGAATCTGATAATCTTGTAAACAAGGCGCATAAGAAGATTGTCCTTATGGCAGATACATCCGCATTCACCCTGCTTGTCGCTGTAGTTGCGTCCGCAACCGTCGCACTTGCCGTCTTTGTCTTCGTCCGTGTGACCTGTTGCAGGAAGTTTATCCTTACCTGCTTCGAGTCCGCATTTTTCACAAACGATATAATCTGTGTAGCCGCCTTCAATACAGGTGGGAGCCTTACCGGGCATTACAACCCATGAGTCTTCGTGGTTTGTTGCAGGAACAACTTCTGTTTCTGTGCAGCCGTTCTGACAAGTTCTTGTCTTTTCGCCGTCTTCATAACAGGTTGCTGCAGTTGTGATTGCCCAACCGTCTGCGTCGGTATCTTCTGTTACAATCCAATCGTGGCCTGTGGAAGCAAGAGTTTCTTTGCCTTCAAGTCCGCAGTGGATACAACTGTAAATGTAATATCCGTCTTCTGTACAGGTTGCTTCAACAACTTCGTCGTAAACGATATTGCCTTCGCTGTCAACGGGATATTCGTGGTTGCCGTTAGCACAGTTTTCGAGAATCTGAAGTTTTTCTTCTGCCTCTGCCTTAACTTCTTCAAGTTCAGCAGTTGCTTCAGTAATTGCAGATTCTTCACCAACTATAAGATTCTGAGCAAGGTTGTCAAGTACATCTTCAATATCATTTCTGATTTCGTCTGTGATGTATTCGCTGTCAAGAAGACCTTCAAGTTCTTCTTTTACCTTGTCATATTCTGTGTAATCTGCTCTGTCAACATATTCTCTGGTCTTATGAGCTTCATTGTGTCCGCAGACAAATGTGTAATAACCCTGTGACCAACCGCCATTTGCAAGAGGAGCAGGACGGGTGAGATTGTCTTCTGACTTGGTTTCGTCATAATCGTGAGCATCACCAACGATACCGGTGTATTCAACTCTTGTGTGAGTTGAATCGTGCTTACAAATGTATGTCACTTCACCGCTCTTGGAGCAGGTACCTTCAAGAGTAACTGTACCTTCGTCCCATTCGTGTGCTGTGGTATCAATTGCAACAGCTTGTGTCTTGGTGTGTTCTGCATTGTGCTTACAGGTGAAGGTCTTAACGCCTTCTTCTGAGCAGGTGGGTTCTGTTGTAATCTTGCCGCTGTCCCAAGCGTGAGCATCAGCAACTGTGGCGATTATTTCAACCTTTGTATGAGTTGCATCATGCTTACAGTAGTAAGTTCTTTCGCCTTCTTCTGTACAGTTGGAAAGTTTTGTGATTGTGCCGTTATCCCAGTCGTGAGCATCAGCATCAATTGCAACTTCTTCTGTTCTTGTATGGGAAGCGTCGTGGTTACAGGTGAAGGTCTTAACACCTGTGCTTACACAGGTTGCTTCTGTAGTAATTGTGCCTTCGTCCCAATCGTGAGCATCTGCATCAATTGCAACATCTTCTGTTCTTGTGTGATTTGCATCGTGCTTACAAGTGAATGTCTTGACACCAACTTCTGAGCAGGTGGGATCTGTTGTAACAACACCTTCGTCCCAATCGTGAGCA
>JAZOAX010000058.1:0-16067 GCA_045595685.1 Acutalibacteraceae bacterium | reverse complement strand
TTTTCTGAAGATATGTGCTTTGAATCGGCTCAGGAACTTGCAGAAAAGGGAAAACTCGCCGATGCCATAATCAACGGCACAATGGACGAACAGCATATTGAAACTGCAGTGCCACTTCTTGAAAAGGGCTATGATATGCTTCTCGAAAAGCCTTTTGCCGTAAACGAAGAAGAAATGCGATATCTTGTTGATGTGGCAAAAAATAACGGCTCAAAGGTTATGATATGCCATGTTCTCAGATACACACCTTTCTATTACGGCATAAAAGAGAGAGTTGTCAACGGTGAAATCGGGGACATAATCAACATTCAGACAAGTGAACACGTTTCTTACCATCACCTTTCAACTTCTTATGTAAGAGGTAAATGGGCAAACAGTGATAAATGTCACACAACAATGCTTCTTGCAAAATGTTGCCACGATATTGACATTATGATGTGGATGATGGCTGAAACAGAGCCGGTTTCAATCAGTTCTTTCGGCGGCAAATATCAGTTCAGACCTGAAAATGCTCCCGAAGGCGCAGGTACAGTTTGTATGAAAGACTGCCCCTTGGTTGACACTTGTGTTTATTCAACTAAGCGTCTTTATATCGACCACCCTGACAGATGGAGTTTTTATGTGTGGGACGCCCTTGAACATCTTGAAAATCCCACCATTGAAGATAAAATTGCACTTATGAAATCAGATTCACCTTATGCAAGATGTATTTACAAGTGCGACAACAATGTTGTTGACCATCAGAGTGTTCTTGTTAACTTCAGAAGCGGTGCAACGGGTACTCACAATATGGTGGGCGGTTCTGCAGAACCGAGAAGACAGATACATATCATTGGCACAAAGGGTGAAATTTTCGGTAATTTTGAAGAATCCAAATTCACTGTGCTGAAGATTAATCCTTCGCCCGATGCCCACAACGAAGAATGTGATGTGGAAGTTATTGACCTTAAAGTGAGTGGTGATATGGTAGGCGCTTACGGCGGCCACGGCGGCGGAGACGAGAGACTTTCCGAAGATTTTGTTAAGTTCATCCGCGGGGAAAAGCCGTCACTTGCCTGCACTTCAATTTTTGATTCTGTGGCAGGTCACCTCAGCGTTTACCTTGCAGATAAATCAAGAGAAAACGGCGGCACACCCGAAAAGGTAGTGTTTTAAATTTGAGACGAAGCGGATAGTTTTCTGCTTCGTCTTTTTATCACGGGGAACATATACCAATCAGTTTGTGTTGAAATATCCGAAAAATAATGATATAATTTAACCGATAATTAAAATTCTGGCGGTCAAATTCGCTCTACCAACGGTTGATTTCTCCTCACTCAACCGTCGGTGTGTGTTTTTTCTGTGTTTTTTTATCTATACTGAAAGTGAAAGGAGGCAGTTTATGGACCAAGTAAAAATTGGAAAGTTTATTGCCGAGTGCAGAAAAAAATCAAACTTAACTCAGGCACAACTGGCAGAAAAACTGAACATCACCGACAGAGCGGTATCAAAGTGGGAAAGAGGAAAATCGATGCCTGACTCTTCCGTTATGCTTGAACTGTGTGATGTTCTTAAAATCACAGTGAATGATTTATTAAGTGGGGAGGTAGTTACAGTGGATAATTACAACAAAGAAACAGAAAAACTCTTGTTAGAAATGGTAAAGGAAAAAGAAAGATCCGATAAAAGACTATTGACTATTGAAATAATTATAGGTACTGTCAGCACGGTGTTATCATTGGCACTTTGCTTTGTGGCGGCTTATGTACCAATGGTAAGTTGGTTAAGAGCAGTGTTGTTTCTTCTCGGTTTTGTATTCCTTTTTGTTATAGCTTTCTGTATGCTGAAAATAGAACAGGTTGCAGGCTATTACGAGTGTAAGCATTGTCACAACAAATATGTTCCGTCATATAACAGTGTGGTATGGGCAATGCATATAAATCGTACACGGTATATGAAATGCCCCGAATGCCATAAATGGTCGTGGCAGAAAAAAGTAATAAGTAAAGATAAATAAACTGTAAAAAAACACTTTATGATTTAACGGTCATAAAGTGTTTTTTTATACAACAAAAAACACACTCCCGATTTCTCGGAAGTGTGCGAAAATAATACAATTTGATTATCTCTTTGAGAACTGAGGTGCACGACGAGCGCCCTTGAGACCGTACTTCTTTCTTTCCTTCATTCTCGGGTCACGAGTGAGGAAGCCTGCCTTCTTGAGAGCGGGACGAAGTTCTTCGTCATACTGAAGAAGAGCTCTTGAAAGACCGTGACGGATAGCACCTGCCTGGCCTGTTACGCCACCGCCTGTTACGCGGCAAACGATGTCGAACTTCTCTGTTGTTTCTGTGAGATTGAGAGGCTGACGAACGATGAGCTTAAGAGTGTCAAGACCGAAATAATCGTCGATATCTCTGTCGTTGATTGTGATTTTACCTGTACCTGCATATACACGTACTCTTGCGATTGATTTCTTTCTGCGGCCTGTGCCGTAGAAGAACGGTGTTGTTTCGTACATTTACTTTATCCTCCCTTTCTATTAAAATTCAACAACTTCGGGCTTCTGTGCTGCGTGTGCGTGTTCTGCACCTGCATATACGCGAAGTCTTGTGAGTGCGTTACGGCCGATAACTGTGTCGGGGATCATACCTTTGATAGCCTTGGTCATTGCGAATTCGGGCTTTTCTTTCATGAGAGTTGAATACTTAACCTTCTTCATGTTACCGATGTAACCTGTGTGATGATAGTACATTTTCTGGTCGAGTTTTTTGCCTGTGAGAACAACCTTGTCAGCGTTGATAACGATAACGTGGTCGCCGCAGTCTGCGTGGGGAGCGAATGTAGCCTTGTGCTTACCTCTGAGGAGTTCAGCTGCTTTTGCTGCTACATGTCCGAGATGCTTACCTTCAGCATCAATTACATACCACTTACGAGTGATGTCGCCTGCTTTGGGCATATAAGTTGACATATCTGTTTACCTCCAAATAATATTTTGTCAAATTGCCTTGATATATTATCACAAGAGGACAATATTGTCAACACCTTTTTTGCAATTTTTTAATTTACATTTTACTTGCTTTGATTTTCTTCGTTTTTCTTTGTTTTTTATATCATTTGCTAACTTATGATTTTTAAAATTTTATATTAAAACTGTGATTTTTCTCAGTGATAGAGGTACGGCTAACGGCTGCCCTAAGAAAAGTTTATGGCTTTTTCCGGGGGGAATATGTCCTCTCCGTCACACGCTGCCCTTCGGGCATCGAAGTGATATATCTGCTTCGCAGATGTGATATTCGCCTTGTGGCGAGTGATATTTTGCCTTCGGCAAAGTGATATATTTGCCATTCGGGCAAATGTTGTGGTGGTGCCTTCGGCACATTGTAACCTCTCCGACGGCTACACCGCCACCTTTTGCTACGCAAACGGGCACTCCCTCGTCACTTCGTGACACTCCCTCTAACAGAGGGAATTACCTCAAGAGGAGAGGCAAAGAACACTGACTACTAACTACTGACTACTAATCCCTAGCCCCTAGACCCTAGATCCTAGGCCCTAGGCCCTAGTCTCTACCTGACAAGAACGCCTCCGTCTTCGTATAAAAGCAGCATAATATCCTGCTCTTTGCCTGTTGCACAGTTGACATATACAAGGCATTCGTTTTTATCCCTGTCACGGCAACGGAATTCATAACAAAGGACCTCTTTGCCTGTTTCAAGGGGGATAAGAGCCTTTTTTGAAGAAAGAATGGTGAGAGAATCTGAAATAATGTTTTCGGCACCCTTTTTTGTGGTACTGATTTTCGGCAGTTTTCTTTCATGGTGATTCATCAGATAGCCTCTTGCGTCAAAGCCGACGGGTCTGCCCGTTTCAAGGGAAATGCTCACTTTGATAAGGTCGCTGTAATAGGTGATACCGTCTTCTTCATAGGAAAAATTAACAGTGCAGATTCCGTCATATACGGAATAATAACTCTCTTCCATACTGTCGAAACCGAGTTCGTCGAGAAAGTCTTCGCCTCTGTCCGTTGCCTCTTTTTCGGAAATTGTTGCGGCACCCGTCTGACTTTCGGCAGTAAGGTTGCAAAGGTAGCCGCCTTTTTTTGTTACGGATGCGGATTTGTCACCGACGGAAAAGCAGTAAAGGGAAATTGCGGAATTTACATCGGCATCTTCTCTTAAAGAACTTATATCTTCACCGAGTATTTTTGAAGCAAGTTTTTTTGCCTCATCTTTGGTAATCTCTTTTTTATTTTTCAGAAACGCCGATTCTTTTCTCAGTATACTGTCGGAAAAAGGACCGTCGTATAAAAGGGTGGGATAGTCCGTCAGGGTCTGTTTTGTGTTTTCCATACGGACGCTGAAACTTTCGGGCAGTTCACTTTCGTCAAGGTTGACGGTGCGTATTTTCTCTGTGAAACTTACGGCACTGTTGTTATAGTCCGAAAGAATCTGTGTCAGGGATTCTGAAAGTGAGTCGGAATACTCATAAAGTGACCTGAGGGCAAGTCTGTCTTCGGCAGAAAGAAAAAGCATATTGTCTTCGCTTTGGCTGAGGGATACGGTGTAGTCGCCCACCTGAGAAAGAAACTTGAAAATTTCTTCGGTGTCACTGTTTTCGGGCGTGAGTTCACTGAGGCTCTCTTTTGCCACAACTGCCTGACGGCAAAGGTCGTTGCCGATATCCCGGAGCATATCTCTTGTGCCGGAATAAAGGGATTTTTGCAAACTGACGGTGATGCTGTCAAGACTTTCACAAAGTTCGTTGATTGCGCGCTGATTGTTGATTTCGTTTGCGAATTCATATCTGTCTGCTTTTTTTGCATAAAGAACGGTGGTAATGCCGAAAAGAAGGGTGAAAACTGCAAGGTAACTTATTATTCTGATGTAAAATTTCTCTTTTTTGTGTGTCAAGGGAATTTGACTCCTTTCGGGGTGATGGTTTCACAAAATAAGCACTCATAACGGGGTTTAAGTGCATTTTTACTAAAATAGTTTGTGAAACACAGTGAAAAATATCCCTTTTTTTTATTACGACGATTGAAAAATTCTTATTAATATAGTATAATAATCAGTAATTATGGTTTAAAATGAGGAGGTGTGCCCTTTGACTGCTTATCTTGATAACAGTGCAACAACAAAAATGTGCCCTGAGGCAAAAGAAAAAATGCTTGAGGCTATTGAATCTTCCTGGGGCAATCCCTCATCTTTGCACGAAAAAGGCGTGGATGCGGAAATTCTTCTCAGAAATGCAAGAAAAACTGTTGCAAAGGCTCTTTCCTGCGATGAAGGCGAAGTTGTTTTCACTTCAGGCGGTACGGAAGGCAACAACCTTGCAGTTTTCGGTGCGGCGTATCAGAACCGGAGAAAAGGCAACCGTGTGGTAACTTCAAAAATTGAACACCCCAGTGTTATGAAGGCTTTTGAACGCCTTTCGGAAGAAGGCTTTGAGGTTATATATATCGGTACCGATTCCTTCGGAAACATTGACATGAAAGAACTTGAAAATGCCGTTAATGAAAAAACAGTCCTTGTCAGCATTATGGCTGTAAATAACGAAGTGGGTACGGTTCAGCCGGTGGAAGAACTTGCAAAAATTGTAAGGGCAAAAAAAGCACCTGCCCTGATTCATGTTGATGCGGTGCAGGCTTTCGGTAAAATTCTTCTCACACCTAAAAAGTGGGGGATTGACCTTATGACTGTAAGTTCTCACAAAATCCACGGTCCCAAAGGTGTCGGTGCTCTGTTTGTGAAAAAAGGCACCAGACTCAGACCCGTTACCGTCGGCGGCGGTCAGGAGGGCGATATCCGTCCCGGTACCGAGCCTATGCCTGCAATTGCAGGTTTCAGCGGTGCGGTTGAGGCGCTGAATGTGAAAAAAAGTTATGCTCAGTTGGAAGAACTCAGAAACGGCTTTGTTGCAGAACTCAGACAGATTGAGGGCGTATCGGTGAACAGCCCCGAAAATGCACTGCCCTATATCGTGAACATTTCTCTTGAGGGACTTCGCTCAGAAACGGTGCTTAACTTCCTTTCGGATATGGGAATATACATTTCCTCAGGTTCAGCCTGCGCAAAGGGACACAAAAGTTATGTTCTCACTGCAATGGGACTTTCCGATAAAACTATAGATTCTTCCATCCGTGTGAGCCTTTCAAGGTTCACAACAAAGAATGAACTGCAATATTTCATTGAAGGCATAACCAAGGCTATGAAAGTTATTATGAAGAGGTAAGAAATGAAAGAAGTATTACTTATTAAAAACGGTGAACTTGCCCTTAAAGGTCTCAACCGCGGAACATTTGAAGATATACTCGTAAAAAATATGAAGCGCAGACTTCAGGCCTCTGTGGGTAAATTTCAGTTTACAAAATCTCAGTCCACCATTGTGGCAGAGGCTGTGGAAGAAGATGCCGATTTTGAAAAGGCAGTTGAAATTCTGCAGAAAGTTTTCGGTATTGCCGCTTTTTCAAGGGCAGCAGTATGCGAAAAAGATTTTGAAAGCATAAAGGACACTGCCCTCGCATATCTCGGTGACGACCTGAGACAAGTGAAAACTTTCAAGGTCAACGCAAAAAGAAGCGACAAGAGATTTCCTATGACTTCACCCGAAATCTGCCGTGAAGTCGGTGCACATCTTCTTCGCAACATCAAATCCTTAAGCGTTGATGTGCATAACCCCGATATTATTGTTACCGTTGAAGTGCGTGACAAAAACGTGTTCATTCACGGCAATCAGATAAAAGGTGCAGGCGGTATGCCCGTCGGCTCTGCAGGCAGAGTTGCACTGCTCGTTTCAGGCGGTATCGATTCTCCTGTTGCGGGCTGGATGATGGCAAAAAGAGGTCTTCAACTTGACGCAATTCATTTTGCCGCGCCTCCCTATACAAGCAAAAAAGCAGAAATGAAAGTTCACGACCTTGTTTCCATAGTTGCAAAATACAGCGGAAGAGTAAATTTTGCCGTTGTAAACTTTACGGAAATTCAGGAAACCATAAAAGAAAAATGCCCCGAAGAACTTTTCACAATTATTATGAGAAGGCTTATGATGAAAATTGCAGTCCGTCTTGCAAAGAAGGATGATTGCGGCGCTCTCGTAACAGGTGAAAGTCTCGGTCAGGTTGCATCGCAGACTCTCGGTGCCATTGCCTGCACAGATGCTGCAGTGGATATGCCTGTTTTTCGTCCTCTTATCGGTATGGATAAAGACGAAATCATAACAATTTCAAGAAAAATCGGTGCTTTTGAAACATCAATTCTTCCTTATGAAGACTGCTGCACCGTTTTCACTCCCAAACATCCCAGAACAAGACCCACAATTGAACTTATTGAAAAAGCGGAAAGTGCCGTTGATTTCAGTGAGATGATAGACAGAGCAGTGGAAACTGTAAGATATATGTCCGTTGATTAATATTTAATTTACCGATTGTTATTACTTACATTTAAAAATACACAATAATCTGTGATATACTATAATGTACTGAAAAAATATTTTCTGAGGTGAAGGCATGAACTGTGAACTTATAAGTGTTGGAACGGAAATACTTCTCGGTGACATTCTTAACACAAATGCACAGTATCTTTCAAAAGAACTTGCGGCGCTGGGTATCAATGTGCTGCATCAGACCACAGTGGGAGATAACAGAACAAGGCTTCTTCAGAGTCTGGACCTTGCATTTTCAAGGTGTGAACTTGTAATTCTCACAGGGGGACTCGGCCCCACGCCCGACGACCTTACAAAAGAAGTGTGTGCTGAATTTTTCGGTGCAGAACTTTATGAAGACGAAGAAATACTCAGGAATATTGAATCATATTTCACAAACAAAAAAATACCCATGCCGCCGTCAAACAAAAAGCAGGCACTTGTGCCTGAAAATAGCACGGTGCTTCACAACGCAAACGGAACAGCTCCCGGCTTTATAATGGAAAAGGACGGCAGAATTATCGTAATTCTTCCCGGTCCTCCCAAGGAAGCAGAACTTATGTTCCGTGAGCAGGTGAGAGGGTACCTTAAAAAATATACAAAAGAAGTTATTGTATCCCACTCTATCCGTACATTCGGAATAGGTGAAAGTGCAATGAGCGAAAAGGTGGAACATCTTCTTTCACTTTCAAATCCCACCGTTGCACCTTATGCCAAAAGCGGAGAGGCTCTTTTAAGGGTTACCGCAAAGGCGGAAAGCAAGGAAAAGGCAGAAGAACTGATGAAACCGGTTATCAGGGAAATTGAAAAAATTCTCGGTGACAGTATATACGGAACAGATGTGAACTCTGTTGAAGAAGCAACGGTAAAACTTCTTAAAGAAAAAAACCTCACAGTTGCTTTTGCAGAATCCTGCACAGGCGGTCTGTGTGCCAAACGCATAACGGATATCTCGGGCGCATCGGAAATTTTCCATTGCGGTGTGGTATCTTATTCCGACGAAATCAAAAACAAAGTTCTCGGTGTTAAAAAAGAACACCTTGAAAAATACACTGCAGTGAGTCCCGTTGTGGCGGCTCAGATGGCTCTTGGCGCAAAAAGAATTGCTTCGGCTTCTTTCGGTGCGGCAGTAACGGGCTATGCAGGTCCCTTTTATGAAGGTTGTAAAGACCCCGTAGGACTTATCTATATCGCAGTTACCGACGGTGAACTTCTGTGGCAGAAAAAACTTGTCACAGGTCACAACGAAGGCAGTTCAAGCCGTGACTACAACCGGACTGTAAGTGCATCAAATGTAATTAACGAAATCCGCCTTCTTGCAGCGGCACACCCTGAAAAAAGGTCAGAGGGTGTTGATATCAACGAATTTATAGATTCTTTTTAAAGGAAAAAAGAGATGAAGATTATTTACGAAGACGGAAACACTCCGCAGGAAAACGAAAAAGGAAACGAAGGCACAGTAACCTTTGAAGACATTTCAAGTGACAGTGTCCGTGCTCCCGGTGCAAAAAAGCCCGTAAGACCTGTGAGACGCCCTTCTCCGACTCTCAGACCTCAGATTCAGAATCCTGCTCCCTCAGAGCAGAACGGCCAGGTAACTTATCCTCCCAACTATCCTCAAGGCATACCTCCTATGTATGCTCCTCAGGGATATGTGCCACAGGGGTATATGCTCACTCCCGAGCAGGCAGCGGCTTTTCAGCAGCAGTACCCTCACGGTTATCCCATATATCAGGGAGTACCTCAGGGTGTACCTCAGGGAGTGTATCCTCAGTCACCTTATATGCCTCAGTACCCCGCACAGCCTGCGGCAGTGCAGGATGACGGAAATAATCCGGGCACAAGAGTTTTATATCAGAGCCCCGATTTTGACAGACCTGAAAGAAAAGCGGAGACACCTGCATCTTCTTTCGTTCAGCCTTCATATTCACAGCCTGTAATTCAGACGGGAATTGTTCACGAAAATGTTGACTATTCCGACGAAACGGTACCCTCAAGACCTCAGGTGAAAAAGCAGACTCCTGTTGTAAGACCTTCTCAGAGAAGAGGCGGCAACTTCGGTGAGACTGATGTTGAAATGAGTGTTTTTGAACTCAACGCAATGGGCAATCAGAGACCCACAACGGTGAAATCCGTGCGTCAGCCCGGTCAGATGAAAAAAGGTCTTGCAGTGGAAGAATTCGAGCAGGAAATTGATGAAGAATTTGAAGATTTTGCCGATGATGCTCTTGATCCCATCCCTGACGGCAAGAAAAAGACTTCAACATCGGAAATTATCAGACGGATAATTCTTGCAATTTCACTTGTGCTTATTGTTGTTTCAGCGGCAATGCTTCTTAACCAGTGGAGACTTTCTGCAGAAAACAAAAACCTTGAAAGTGAAATTTCCGACCTTATTATTGATGTGCCGGAAACAGAAGCACCAACAAAAAAGCCTTCTAAAAACAATAATAATAAAACAACCAAACCGGCTGATACTACCGAGCAGGTACTCACTCCCGCTCAGCAGTGGGCACAGATAAAAGCAGAATATCCCAACGTTATCTTTCCCGTTGACCTTCAGCTGAAATATGCAAAACTTTATGCCACCAATCAGGACTTTGTGGGATATCTTTCAGCAGAAGGCGTAAAACTCAGCCTTCCCATTGTTCAGACAGAAAATGACGAAGACTATATGAACAAAAACTTCTACGGCAAAAGCACCAAGTACGGCTGCCCCTTTGTCACACACCTTAACAATATAACAGAACTTGATATGAACACCGTTATTTTCGGCCATCATATGAATGACGGAACGGTTTTCGGTGCCCTTGACAGATATAAGTCAATTGACGGCTTCAAGGCGGCTCCGGTAATTTCTTTCAACACAATGTATAAAGACTATCAGTGGAAAGTTATTGCGGCATTCATTACCAATGCCTATGAAAAAGACGATAACGGCTATATTTTCAGATACTACTTCACATCTCTTTCCTCAGAAGAAAGATATGCGGCATTCCTTAACGAACTCAGTCAGCGTTCTCTTTACGATACGGGCGTTGATGTTCTTCCCACAGATAAAATCCTCACCCTTTCAACCTGCTCACACGAGTTTACCGATGCGAGATTTGTTGTGGTTGCAAGGCTTGTGAGAAACGGTGAAACTGCAGATGTTGACGTTTCACAGGCAACAGTAAATCCGAATCCCCGCTACCCGCAGGCTTACTACGATAAAAAAGGAAAAACCAATCCTTTCAAAGAAGCAAGCCGTTGGGAAGTAGGTTAATTCAGAATATAATTAATTCACGGAGGTAAAAATGATTAAGTTTTTCACACTCAGAAACCTTTCAGCATTTTCCGCCGACGCTGTTTATAAAATCTGTCTTTCCCTTGAGGAATTCGGTCTTGCCGAAGAAGAGACAGTCACCTTTGACAGTTATGACGAACTTTTTGACGAAGCAATAGTTGCCCTTGAAAGAGGGGACCATGTTCTTGTTGGTGTTGACAACAGTGAATATAACCCCATAAAAAGAGAACTTATCGGCAGAATGCTTCTTGAAGAACATCAGAGTCAGGGCATTGCAGATGCAATTGCCTTCAATGCAGGCGACGATGTTGCAGAAATCGATATGACAGGCCACACTCTTGTTCCTGCAGGATGTGTGTTCCACCTCAGTATCGACGGACTTTACAGCGGCTTTACCTGTGATGCGCTTATTGGTAAACTTTCCTGTGTTCCTCTTGATTTTGAAAGAGTTGACGCAATTCTTGCTTCATTGAAAGAGGAAGTACTCATTCCTCTTCGGGCGATGATGAACGGCGAGCCCGCTCCCATCAGAATGCCGGACTTCGATTTTGTTCCCTGTATCAGTGACATGGTATCTTCACTCACAGAACTTGACAGGACAATTGCTCTTGCCACAAGTGAAGCAACAATGTGGGTATATAACCTTTACGATAAGGTTGACGATTTTAACGATGCCATCCGTTTTGTTGAAGTCATTGATGAAGTTGAAGACGAAGAAACCACTGCAGAAAGTGAATCTGTACGCATTATCCGTCACGCAAGAGAAGCAATGCTCAATTCGGGCAGTGACTTCGGCGGCGCAATTTCAGAAATTTATTCAACTCAGAATGCAGAAGGGCACACGGTTTATTTTGCTTATGCAGCAGTTGTTGATTCAGGCAACGCCAAGGCAAAGAAAATCAACACAATGAATCCCGATGATCTTGCAGCAATTCTTCCCCACGCAGTAACCGTTCTTGCAGACCTTGTACGCCACAAAACTGCGGCAATCAAAGCAGAACTCAACAGCGGTGACGACGATGAAGAAGTGAAGGCAAAACCCGAAGAAAGCAAGAAAATGAGCAAAAATACTCTTATTTTTGCCATTGTTGTTATTGCAATTGCAATCATCAGCCCCATTATTCTTGCAGTGAGCCTTTTCGGCGGTGAAGAGCCGGCTACAACACAACCCACTGTTCAGTATAATCCGTCAACCAACAATGTTGATGCAACAGTAAACACAACACAGCCCACCACACAGTATAACCCCTTCACCACAACAGGTTCATCAGGATACATAGGTAACGGCAATGTAACAGAGCCTTCCGCATCCGATGTAAGTGCGGCACCTACAGTTTCACCGGCACCATCAACAAAAGGTGTGTTCACCTTTAACGTTTTCGGTTACGGCCACGGTGTAGGTATGAGCCAGGAAGGTGCAGACTACCTTGCAAAGCAGGGCTGGAACTGGGCAGAAATTCTTGCTCACTATTATTATAATGAAAACACTTCCATCGTAACAGGCGATGCATACCCCGAAACAATCACCTACGCAGGAAGCAGTTATAACACAAGAGAGTTCCTTGCATCAGCCCTTGAAGCAGAAATGGGAACAGGAGCACACGCAGAAGCTCTCAAGGCTCAGGTTGTTGCAATTTACACCTTTGCAAAATACTATTCATTCAAACTTTCAGCCGATGCCTGTGCAATTCTCGGCAGCGGAAGAACACCTGCTCAGTCAACTTATGCAATTGTTGATGAAATGATGGGTATCGCACCCTATATCTCCTACGGCGGTTCCTGCGCAATGACACCTTTCCACGCAATGAGTGCAGGTATGACCACTGCATATTATAATGTATGGGGCAGAGAATACAGTGCAGACCTTCCCTACCTCAGCGGCGCAAGAAGAAGTTACGGCGACTACCTTGAAAACGATTATGCAACAACATACTCAATTTCAAGTGATGACCTCAAGGCTCTTGTTAAAACAAACGGAGACATTGAACTCACAGGCGACCCTGCAACATGGCTTACCGTGCTTTCACACGACAGTGCAATTGACGGTAATGTAGGTTATGTTTCATCAATCAATGTCGGCGGCAAGATTATGACAGGTAACGACTTCAGAACAAAAATTATGGAAGGCAGAATCCGTTCACACTGTTTCATTCTTACCTACACACCCGATGCAAACTGATATATCCCAAATGTGATAACAGTATGCTTTTTAAAATCTTGACAACCTTTGTTTATTAAGGTATACTTTTCGTTGGCAAATTAAAACATTCAAATAAATAATCAAAAAGGAGTTTTTATCATGGCATTAGTAACAACAAAGAAAATGTTCGAAGATGCATACAAGGGCGGATACGCTGTTGGTGCATTCAATGTAAACAACATGGAAATCATCCAGGGTATCACAAGAGCCGCAAAGAAGCACAACGCTCCCGTTATCCTTCAGGTTTCAGCAGGCGCAAGAAAGTACGCTTCACACGGCTACCTTGTTGCAATGGTTAAGGCTGCAGCAGAAGAAACAGGTCTTCCCATTGCTCTTCACCTCGACCACGGCCCCGACTTCGAAACTTGTAAGGCTTGCATCGACGGCGGCTTCACATCAGTTATGATTGACGGCTCACACCTTCCCTATGAAGAAAACGTTGCTCTTACAAAGCAGGTTGTTGACTATGCTCACGCACACGGCTGTGTTGTTGAAGGCGAACTCGGTCAGCTTGCAGGTATCGAAGACGATGTTAATGTAAGCGAAGAAGATGCAAACTTCACAGATCCCGCTCAGGTTTACGACTTCGTAACAAGAACAGGCGTTGACTCACTTGCAATTGCTATCGGCACAAGCCATGGCGCATACAAGTTCAAGCCCGGCCAGAAGCCCCAGCTCCGTTTCGATATTCTTAAAGAAGTTGAAGAAAAACTTCCCGGCTTCCCCATCGTTCTTCACGGCGCTTCATCTGTTAATCAGGATGACGTTAAAACAATCAACGCATACGGCGGCGAAATGCCCGATGCTATCGGTATCCCCGAAGAAATGCTTCGTGAAGCAGCATCAATGGCAGTTTGCAAAATCAATGTTGACTCCGATATCCGTATCGCAATGACTGCTGCAGTTCGTAAGCACTTCAGCGAAAATCCCAAGCACTTCGACCCCAGACAGTACCTTACTCCCGCAAGAGATGCCATTGAAGGCGTTGTTTCACACAAAATTGAAACAGTTCTCGGTTGCGCAGACAAGGCATAATTTATGCAAAAACCGTTGCCTCACTCATTTGAGTGAGGCTTTTTTCTGTATTTTTTATATATTTGCATATAAAATTTCGTTAAAATGAATTATTGACACAGAAAAACCGATATGTTAACATAATATTAACAGCAGGGATTTTGCTGAAATAACATTAAAGGAGATGAATTTTATGTGGGAAAGAATAATGGCATTCTTTATGTCAATCATTGCATTTTTTGCAGGTCTGTTCGGATTTGGCGGTGAGGCAAAAAGCAATGAATTCAGAAATCTGTCTTACGGCAGCCACGAAAGACAGACTCTTGACCTTAATATACCAAAAGATAACGACGGTGAAATCGGTCTTGTGCTTTTCATTCACGGCGGTGCCTGGATAGCCGGTGACAAAGAGGGATATAAAAGCGGAGTGAAAGCAGCGGCGGAAACCTACGGCTTTGCAGGTGCTTCAATCAATTACCGCTATATCAGTGAAACTGTTGACATCCACGATATTCTTGATGATATTGACCTCGCACTCAAGTGCATAAAACAAAAAGGTGAGGAAAACGGTGTGAAAATTAACAAGGTTCTTCTCACAGGTGATTCAGCAGGCGGACACCTTGCAATGCTTTATGCATATTCAAGGGCACAGACTGCTCCCATTAAGCCTGCTGCAGTAGTAAGTAACAGCGGCCCTGCAGACCTTACCGATGAAAATTTCTATATCAACAATGCAATGGGCGATGAAGAATATGTATCTTTGCTGTTCTCATACGCATCGGGACAGAGTTTCAAATATGCGGACAGAGCGAGCGCAAAAGCAGCACTTGAAAAGGTTTCTCCTGTTTCCTATGTGAACAAAAACACAGTGCCTACAGTTATAAACCACGGTATGAAAGACAGTATTGTGCCTTACAGCAATGCCGTAACACTTGATGCAAAACTCACACAGTACGGTGTGACTCACGTGCTCAATTCCTATCCCAACTCCGACCACGACCTCGGAGATGATGAAGCAAACAGAAAGATTGCAAACGACCTTCTTATTGAATACTGTAATAAATATCTCAACTGACAGATAATCCTCATATATTTCTGTTGAAAGAACCGAAAAGGGCTATAACCAAATTTTGCTTATAGCCCTTTTTTATTTGACTTTGAAAGTGTATTTATGATATATTAATCACATACTTTTATAAAAGGGAGATTTCGGCATGTTCTATGAGCAGGACTGGGTTATGAAACAGATAAGACTCCTTGTCCGATTTGTTGCAAGGGCTGTTTTTAAAAAAGATACGGCAGAATACAAAGAACTTGTTGAAGAAAGTCTTGCAGGTACAGATTTGCTGCACCGTGAACTTACGGAACTTGTAAAACAGGGAAAAGTTTGTGAGGCGGAAAACCTGCTTTTCGAAAATCTCGATAAAACTTTTAAATGCCATCTTGCTCTGGCGCTGGATTTTTATGAAAGGCTTAATCTTCTTTCCGATGAAGAACTTGAAAAAGCAGATTTTTCAAGGGAAGAAATAAAGGAAGGTCTCAACACCGTTCTTGAACTGTTCGGTATGGATTTTGTAAAAGATATGTTTAATTAAGGTAAGGTGAAAATGATGAAAATTACAAAAGATATTATTTATGTGGGTGTTCACGACAAAGATATTGACTTGTTTGAAGGTCAGTATAAAGTGCCTTATGGCGTGCTTTATAATTCTTATGTTATCCTTGATGAAAAAATTGCGGTTATGGATACCGTTGACGGAAAATTCGGTGATGAATGGCTCGGAAATGTTGAAAAAGTTCTTGAGGGCAGAACTCCCGATTATCTTATTGTTCAGCATATGGAGCCTGACCACAGCGCGAACATACAGAATTTTATGAAAAAATATCCCGAAGCAGTTGTTGTGGGCAACAAAAAAACATTTAAAATGATTGAACTTTACTTCGGAGAGAACTATGAGGCAAGAAGCCTCTGTGTTGCCGACGGAGAAAGTCTTTGCCTCGGAAAGCACAACCTCACTTTTGTTTTTGCACCTATGGTGCACTGGCCCGAAGTAATGATGACCTATGACAGTACAGATAAAGTTCTGTTTTCAGCAGACGGATTCGGCAGATTCGGCGAGGCTGAATCTCAGGAAGACTGGTCTCAGGAAGCAAGAAGATATTATA
>JAZOAX010000057.1:0-2528 GCA_045595685.1 Acutalibacteraceae bacterium | reverse complement strand
AAATTATTGTGCCAACTCCTTGGCTCACAGAACGACATGGCTACGATCCGACTTAATCAAAGCCAAATAATATATGCCCGTGACACAAAGTTGTCACGGGCAGTTTTAATAAAACTTTTTCTTGCCTAAGTTATGCTTGTGTGATAAAATAAAAAGGCATACTTAATCGCATTATATTATTACGAAACGGGGTGAAAAACAATGTCGGAAAATCCTAAACTTTCTGTGCTCAGGCAAAAAGCAATGAAATTGCCTCTCACTCCCGGTGTTTATATAATGAAGAATAAAGACGGCAAAATTATATATATCGGTAAAGCAAAAAAACTCAAAAACCGGGTCAGTCAGTATTTCGGCTCTCAGAACGGACACAGCATCAAAGTTCGTAAAATGGTTGAAAATGTTGACGATTTTGACTATATTTTAACCGACAGTGAGTTTGAAGCACTTGTGCTGGAGTGCAGTCTTATCAAACAGAATACCCCGAAATATAACATTCTTCTCAAAGACGATAAAGGCTACAGTTACATCAAAATAACAAAGGGCCCCTGGGGTAAAATATCCGCCTGCTTCAGAAAAGATGATGACACCGCCGAATACCTCGGACCCTATACCGGAAACTTTTCTGTAACAAATGCAGTTGATCAGGCAAGGGAGATTTTTCGTCTGCCTTCCTGCAACAAGGTTTTTCCCCGTGATATCGGCAAGGGGAGACCATGTCTTAACTTTTTCATTTCAAAATGTTCGGGCCCCTGTGCAAAAAAAATAACCCTTTCCGAATATCAGCAGAATCTTTCCGAAGCCGTTGAGTTTCTTAAAGGCGGCAGCGGGGGAATGGTAAAACGCCTTACTGCCGAAATGGAAGAAGCATCGGAAAATCTGCAGTTTGAAAAGGCGGCAAAAATCAGGGATAAAATCAAAGCCATAGAGCGTATTACAAGCAGACAGAAAGTTGTTGTTGCCGACAGTGTTCAGGAAGACGTTTTTGCAATGGTGCAAAGCGGAGAAAAAGCCTGCCTTGCGGTGCTTAGTTTCCGCGAAGGGCTTCTCACATCAACAGAGCATTTTATTCTTCCGTCCAACGAAAATCTGCCTGAAGCAAGATACGAGGCAATCACTTCCTTCTATTCTATGGAAAGAAGTATTCCTGCGCTTGTTGTAGTTGACGGTGAGGTTAATGACAGTGAACTCATATCTCAGTGGCTCAGTGAGAAAAAGGGCAAAAAAGTAACGCTATTTCAGCCCAGAAGGGGCGAAAAAGCCAAAGTTATGGAAATGTGCATCAGTAATGCAGCACAGAAACTCGGTGAATATATGGGCAGAACGGGCACACAGACGGCTGTTCTTGACGAACTTGCAAAACTGCTCGGTCTCAGCAAAACACCCGAATACATTGAATCATACGATATTTCTCACACCGCAGGCAGTGACAATGTTGCGGGTATGGTTGTATTCAGAAACGGTCAGCCTCTCAGAAGTGCATACCGCCGTTTTGCCATTAAAGGCTTCAGCGGTCAGGACGACTATGGCTCAATGCGTGAAGTAATCAGCCGAAGACTCAACAGATATATTGAAGAAAAAGATTCAGGTGAAGGCTTCGGCGTTCTTCCCGACCTGATACTTCTTGACGGCGGACAGGGACAGGTTAATGCGGTGAAGCCTGTTGTTGAAGCCTTCGGACTTGATATTCCCGTTTTCGGTATGGTCAAGGATTCAAAGCACAGAACGAGGGCAATCGCGGCAGACGGGGGAGAGATATCTCTTTCTTCGGGAAGAAGGGTATTTACTCTTGTTTCCACAATTCAGGAAGAAGTGCACCGTTTTGCAATTACCTATCATAAACAAAAGCACTCTAAGTCTGCAGTGGGGACCTCTTTAACAAAAATTGAGGGCATAGGAGAAAAGAAGGCGGCAATTCTTATTAAGCATTTCAGAACAATGTCAAAAATCCGTACTGCATCTTTGGAAGAACTGCGTCAGGTGAAAGGTATAGGTGAAAAAGATGCTGTGGCTGTTCACCGCTACTTCAACACCGAAAAATAATGTGAGTGAATTTATCATTTCTATTATTAAAAAACTTTTCGCCAAATATCGACAAAAATCTTGATTTCATAAGGATTATATGTTATATTTTTCAACTGAAGGAGTGGTAAAAATGGTATATGAAATGTTGAAAAAAGTGAGGAAGGAACACAAACTTAATCAGCAGGATGTTGCAAATGTGCTCGGTGTAGACAGAAGCACCTATGCTTTTTACGAAACAGGAAAAACTCCTCCGTCACTTTCCACCACAGTGAAACTCGCACAGCTTTACGGTTGCACCGTGGGATATCTTGCAGGGGTGGAAGAAAACCATCCTGAGCGCAGACTAAGAGAGGGTTTTGTTGCATCTTCTCAGGCAGATGCTATTTCTCAGCTTGAAAAAGAAGAACAACTCGTTCTTATGTGCTACCGTCTCATTCCCGAAGATAAAAGAGATGAGGCGCTGGAATGTCTGAGAAATCTTGCAAAGTAAAAAATGTATGCAATTT
>JAZOAX010000056.1:0-11589 GCA_045595685.1 Acutalibacteraceae bacterium | reverse complement strand
TTTTTCGAATCGTTTATACCTTCTATTTCGCAGTCAAGGGGCAGAATAACCGCTGCGGCACAAACGGGTCCGCAAAGTGGGCCTCTGCCTGCTTCATCAATGCCGCAAACCGATGTGAAGCCTTCGGCAATGGCGGCTTTTTCATATTCGTATGTCATAAAAGAGTCCTTTCGGTAACAGGATTTTAACCCCGTTTTTGTTTTTTAATTAAGACTTACACAAAAATTACAGTGTCAGATAATAAGGACAGATGTCCTCATAATGGCCGTCTTTCATTCTGAAGCCTTCGGGTATTATCCCTAACGGAACAAATCCGATTTTTTCATAAAGATGCCTTGCACGGCAGTTTGATGCCACCACCGCATTAAACTGCAGAATTCTGAAGTTATGGCGTCTTCCCTGCTCAATACAGTCAAGAACAAGTTTTTCACCAATGTGAAGACCTCTTAAGGATGAAGATACGGCATAACTTGCATTGCAGATATGTCCGCAGCGGCCGATATTATTCGGGTGCAATATGTAAAGACCTGAAATTTTTCCCGTTTCACTGTCAACTGCAACACCGTTATAGGTCTGTGAAGAAAAAAAATCTCTGCCGCTTTCCTCAGTGAGATACTCTGTCTGAGGGAACGCCACGCCTTCTTCAACAACTTCGTTCCATATTGCAATCATCTGCGGAACATCTTTTTCAGTGTATTCTCTTATTGTTATCTGCATTGTTACGACTCCACAATCTTTTTGCCGCAGATATGCCCGGGACAAAGTTTCAGAAGCAAGGTCTTTTCGGCAAACTGTTCAATTTCGTTTCGGATATAGTTTTCATCGTCGGTAAATTTTCGGCTGAGCCTTGCGGAAATATCACATACTGTTTCCATATCATCCACAATTTCAATTTTGCCGAAAACTATAACACTGTTTATTGTAAGAGCCCATTCGCCCTGCTTTTTTTCACCTTCATCATAAACACAAAAGGATACTTTTTTGCAGTTTCTGAGTGCATCAAGTCTGTGCCCCGATTTGCCGCAGTGGAAATAGATGTTTCCGTCATCCTCACAGTAAAAATGGTTCATAGGCATACCGTAGGGATAACCTTCATCACCAAGAACACTGAGGACTCCCCTTTTTTGTGTTTTCAGAAGATTTATGCAGTCGCTATTTGATATTTGTTTGTTTTTACGTTGTAATTCTCTGAACATTTTTATCTCTCCATTGAAGCAATGGCATTCTGTGCCCTTGCAACATCACTGAGGTTTTCAAGCATAAGGAAAGTGTTGTGGCGTCTGCCTCTGCCTGTGTAAACTTCTTCCCAGAAGGTTATTGTACCGTTGCCGTTTTTATGAAGTTGCACTTCCATCGGCGGCAAGTCATTTGCCATTCGCATTTCAAGTTTGTTGCCCTTTTTTATCAAGAGCCTTTTGTTTGTGACAACATAAAAAGTTTTGTTGCGAAGGTAAAGAGTCATAATATGTCTGCCGATTAAAAGATAGATCCCCACAGCAATAAAAGGAAGACCCCACAATGCAAAAAACATCGGCGAGCCGTTCTGCAGTGCAGTGTATTCCCAGAAAAGAGAAAAACCCAGCCAGAAAACCGCAAAGGGTATCATAACAATATCCTGCTTATGAAAAATCTGCCCTTTTTCGGGCTTACCTTTCCAGAGGATATGTTCGTCCTGAGTCAGATACGGCTTACAGAAAGCGTAGTTATCTGTGTATTCCATTTTTTCCTCCGTAAAATATTATTCTGCTTTAACAACAGGTTGTTTCCGAGCATAAGAAAAATATGCCTTGCGCTGTAACAAGACAATACTGTCGTCCCTATACCCTGATTCTGTTTCCTCTTAAAAAAGGCTGTCGCAGAACGACAGCCTTTTTTTCATTATTAAAGAACCTTGCAGAAGTTGAAAATTGAAGCGGGAAGTTCTTCTTTGTCTGCAGAGATTGTGAAAACGAAGTTCTTTTCGTTTACTGATGCGAGTTCGTAAATCTTTTCAAGGAAAGCTGCGAGTTCGTTGTAGTCTCTGCCGCCGATGCGAAGAGTTGCGTCAACAAGAACATCTGTGATGTCGTGGTTGCCTGCACAAACACCTGCAAGGAAGCCGTAGAATGCTGCGTAACCCTTTACTTCGTATTCGTCTGTTGCAATAAGTCTTGCACGGTAATTAACATCATATGTTAACTTGGTTTCTTTTTCAACGCAAACAACGTTGCCCTTTGAAGATTCAACTGCCTCGTTTACACAAGAAATCAAATGCTTTGTTTTTCCTGCACCTTTGTGACCTAAGATAATAGAAATCATTTTTAATTTCCTCCTTTTATTTAATATCGCAGGGTGTTTTTCCCCTCACGATTTTAATTACATACTTATTATATCACTTATTTAATCTTTGTTCAAGTGTTTCTTTCTCTTTTTCGTATCCGGGTTTGCCTAAAAGTGCAAACATATTCTTTTTATAACTTTCAACGCCGGGCTGGTCAAAGGGATTGATACCCAGAACGTAACCTGAAACTGCGCAGGCTTTTTCAAAGAAATAAATGAGATAACCGAGAGAAAGTTCACTCATATCTTCGTTTTCAATAACAATGTTGGGAACGCCGCCGTCATTATGAGCAAGAACTGTTCCGAGGAAAGCCTTTTCGTTAACAAAGTCCATAGACTTGCCTTTGAGGAAGTTAAGACCGTCAACGTTTTCGGGATCTTCGCCTATAATGAACTCCGCCTTCAGTTTTTTGAAGGTGACAACCGTTTCAAACATAATTCTTTCACCTTCCTGGATATACTGACCAAGAGAGTGAAGGTCTGTTGAGAAAATTGCGGAAGTGGGGAAAAGGCCTTTGCCTTCTTTACCTTCGCTTTCACCGAAAAGCTGCTTGAGCCATTCGTTCATCATTGTGAAGCAGGGCTCATAACTTATGAACATTTCGGTTTTCTTGCCCTTGTTGTAAAGAGCATTTCTCACTGCAACATATTTATAACAGTCGTTTTCTTCAATTGATGTTGACATAAGGTTTTCTCTTGCCTTGGCTGCGCCTTCCATAAGAGCATCAATATCGATGCCTGCTGCTGCAATGGGAAGAAGACCTACTGCTGTGAGTACGGAATATCTGCCGCCTACATCATCGGGTACAACAAAGGTTTCATAGCCTTCTCTGTCTGCAAGAGATTTAAGTGTGCCTTTTTCTTTATCTGTTGTGACAAATATTCTTTCGGCTGCACCCTCTTTGCCGTATCTTTTCTGAAGAATGTCTCTGAAAATTCTGAAAGCAATTGCAGGCTCTGTTGTGGTGCCTGACTTGGAAATTACATTAACTGCAAAATCCTTGCCTTCAATGATGTGAAGAATTTCTGCAAGGGATGATGATGAAATGCTGTTGCCTGTGAAGTAAATCTTTGCACAGTCTTCAGCCATTGCGTTGTAGCACTGACCCTTGATGAATTCCACAACGGCTCTTGCGCCGAGGTAGGAACCGCCGATACCGATAACAATGAGGATTTCACTGTTTTTCTTGATTTTTTCGGCTGCTTTTTTGATTCTTTCAAATTCTTCCTTATCATAGTTCACGGGAAGGTCTACCCAACCTGTGAAATCACTGCCTGCACCGGTTTTCCGGTGAAGTGCGTTATGTGCAGCGGTGATTTTATCCTGAAAAGAAAGTATTTCTTCATCTGTTACAAAAGATGAAACATACTTTTTTGTTAAACTTGCTGACATTGCTCGGGACTCCTAATTAAAATTTTATTGTATTTAGTGTATTTTAATACAAATACGGCTTTTTGTCAACCATAAAGTTATGAAAACTGCTCACTTTTTGTGAGTGATTTTAAAAATCTTATCACGATATCCCCGAAAGTAATGCGCCTTACTGCCCTTAGAGCAATCAAGGGATACTCTTTTAATGTTTCACTTCCGATTTTAAGTTTTACTTTTCCCAGCACCTGATTTTCTTCAACGGGGGCTTCAACATCTGCGGCAAGTTCAATTTCTGTTTCAATACTGCTCTTCTGCCCCGCTTCAATCATTACAGAATCAACTTCTGTGATTACGGGTTTCACCGTATTTTCAATGCCTCTTATTACGGTAACATCGGAAAATACAGATGCGTCAAACTCAGGGGTATAGCACTCAAAATTTGCAAAGCCCCAGTTAAGAAGATTCTTTGCACCTTCAAAGCGGTCCGTACTGTTTGCGGCACCCATAACAACAGCCACAAGATGAAGTCCGTCTCTTTCCGCCGAGGCTGAAAGGCAGTGTCCAGCCTTTGATGTTGTGCCCGTTTTAAGCCCCGTTGTGCCGTTATAAAAACGGACAAGTCTGTTTGTGTTCACTAGTTCTGTGGCGCCGCCGCGAAGTGAATCCATCCACACCGTTGTGTAAGTTCTGATTCTTTCGTGCTTGAGAAGTTCCCTTGACATAAGAGCGATGTCATAAGCCGTTGTCAGATGGGTTGTTGTGTCGTCGTCAAGGCCGGAGCAGTTATCAAAATGGGTGTTTTCCATTCCGAGTTGTGCCGCCCTTTCGTTCATCTGTTTCACAAAGGCTTCTTCACTTCCCGAAAGATGCTCACCCAGAGCCGTGCAGGCATCGTTTGCACTGCCTATTGCCGTTGCCCTGAGCAGTTCGTCAACGGTCATCTGTTCGCCCTCTTTAAGCCATATCTGACTGCCGCCCTTTGATGCGGCGGCGGGACTTGTTGTAACTGTATCCGTAAGAGCAATTTTTCCGCTGTCTATTGCCTCCATAAAAAGAAGCATGGGCATAATTTTGGTAACAGAGGCAGGATACAACTGCTCATGTTCGTTTTCGGCATAAAGCACCTTGCCCGTTGCCACATCCATCAGAATGGCAGACTTTGCATTAACTTCAACCTCCTCACCCTGAGCAAAAGAGGAAAAAGTGAAAACAGGCAGTGTTAAAAGCACTGCTAAAATAAAAGATATTGCCTTTTTCATAAATATCACCTCAAAAATTTTTCTCAGTGATACTTATGATAAAAAAATGTAAAATAAAACAAGGTCTTGAAAAGAATCGGCGTGTCGATTATAATAACCTTCGTATTAAACTATACAAGGTTGGTTAAAATGAAAGTTAAATTTTACACTCTGGGCTGCAAGGTCAATCAGTACGAAAGTCAGGCAATGGCTGAGCAACTTTTAAAAAGAGGATATGAAATTGCACACGGCAACGAAAAGGCAGATGTTTTTGTTATTAACTCCTGCACCGTAACTGCCGCCGCAGACCAGAAAACAAGGCAGGCTGTACGCCGTTTCAAAAGGAACAATCCCGAAAGCACTGTTGTGCTCACAGGCTGTGTGCCTCAGGCATACCCCGAAAAAGCAAAAGAACTTCTTGAAGCGGATATTGTTATAGGCAACAAAAACAATCAGGCGCTTTTCACTGTTCTTGAGGAGCACTTCAAAAAAGGTTGCCGTGTTTTTGAAGTTAGTGAGCACAAAAAAGGCGATGCCTTCTGCGGAGACACTATCACTTCCTTTGAAGAAAGAACAAGAGCCTATGTGAAAATTCAGGACGGATGCAACCGTTTTTGCTCCTACTGCGTTATCCCCTATTCAAGAGGCAGAGTCCGTTCAAAACCCATTGAGGAAATAAAAAAAGAAATCACTGCCCTCGCACAAAAAGGATACAAGGAAGTTGTGCTTGTGGGAATCAATCTTTCCTCTTACGGTCAGGATACGGGAGACACCTTCCCCGAAGCCGTTAAGGCGGCAAACGATGTTGAGGGTATTCTCCGTGTACGCCTCGGCTCACTTGAACCCGACCATCTGACTGACGAAGTTATTGAAAAACTTGCAGCATGTGAAAAACTCTGCCCTCAGTTCCACATTTCACTTCAGAGCGGATGCGACAAAACCCTTAAAAGTATGAACAGACACTACACTGCCGAAGAATACAGACACCTTTGCAAAAAACTCAGAGAGAATTTTGCCGACTGCACTCTTACAACAGATATTATGGTCGGTTTTGCAGGTGAAAATGACAAAGATTTCACGGAAAGTCTCAGTTTTATGGAAGAAATCGCTTTTGAAAAGGTGCACGTTTTCCCCTACTCCGTAAGAAAAGGCACCAGAGCAGAAAAACTGCCCGACCACCTTGACAAAAAGACAAAGGAAGAACGGGCAAAAATTATGATAAACAAAGCCGATGAAATACGCCGCGAGTTTCTGGCAAAGCAGATCGGCAAAACCGTTTCGGTTATTTTTGAAACAAAAACCGTAGACGGTTATCTCAGCGGACACACTGCAAACTACACTCCCGTTAAGGCAGAACTTCCCGATGAATTTCAGGGAGAACTTGCCGTAGTTGAAATTACGGGTGTTGAGGGAGACTTTTGTGTGGGAATTCGGAATTAGGAATTCGGAATTCAGAATTAACCTCTCAGTCGGCAATGCCGACAGCTCACCTTTCAGGGAAGCCGATATAAAATTACACAGCACTTTGAAATTAAAAAGTGCTGTGTTTTTATGTATTATATCAACTTTTTTTTGATAAAAAACAAACTTCTCTAAGTTTTTCAGCAAGTTGTTTTCCTCTTAAGCCCGAGTCCTCAAGCCAGATGATTTTTCTCTCTCCGCCAAATAAAAAACACATTCCCAAAGCATAATAAATCGTTGTTACAGGCTTTGTTCCCAAGCCTGTTAAAGCCCCGACAACTGCTCCTGCACCACCGAACATCATTCCGCCCAAAGCAGCTCTGCCCAGAACAGATTTTTGCTCATATTTTACTTTGCTCTTTCTTTCGTAGCAGGTTTCAATTATGTCGCTGTATTCAAGTTTCATTCTGCAACAGTGTCCTACAAATTCCAAATAATCATCATATAAGGCGACTTTTAGAACAGTATTTTCGTCCAGGACACCGTCTCCCTCAATAACCATAAAATGATTGCTTATAATTGACCCTTTTTTTGATTTAAAAATACCCATTTTTTTATTCTCCCATAATAAAAATTATGTTATAATTATAAGTAATAGTTATGCTTATTGTCAAATTTTAGAGTACAAAAAAAGGGACTGTGAAAGTCTTATTTTCTTTGCTGAGTATCGCTTAAAGGTGACACTTTTGACAGTTATTTATTTGCCGGGAAGACGTCTGCTACCTCGCTGATGGTGATGTATGCGGCGGAATCAATTTCGTGAACGATTTCCTTGAGTTTTACAACCTGAAAACGATTGATGACAAAATAAACAATGGTTTTCTTTTTGCCTGAATATCCGCCCATAGCTTCAGTTCTGGTAACACCTGTTTCAAAGGTTTCAGAAAGAATTCTGCAGATTTTATCGGGCTTTACGGTTACAATCATTGCACACTTTGAACGGTCAATACCTTCAACAATGAAATCCACCGTTTTAAGTGCGGCGGCATAAGCCACAATAGAATATAAAGGAAGACTCCAGCTGCTTGTTACAATTCCGCAGATAACATAAAGCACAATATTATAAATCATAACAAAGGTACCGACACTTATACCGAGTTTCTTTGCAAAAATTACGGACATAACCTCAATGCCGTCCATTGCACCGCCGAAACGGATTGCAAGTCCGCTGCCTACACCCGATATGATACCGCCGAAAATTGCACAAAGAAGCAAATCTTTTCCTGCAATCGGTGAGGCTGAGGAAAGGTCTACGGGCAGAAAATCCGTTATAAGAAAAGCGGCAAGGGAATATATTCCCACAGTGAAAACCGAATACAAAGTAAACAGTGCTCCCTGCTTTCTGAGCCCGTATATAAAAAGAGGGATATTCAGCACCAGAAGAAACACTGACAGGCTGAGGTATTCGGGTGTTACCTGTGACAAAAGCATTGATGTGCCCGAAATTCCGCTGTCATAAAGGCTTACGGGCATAAGAAAAAAGGTTGCCGCAAAAGCATTTATGACCCCTGCCACAAAAAGCATAATTATATTTAAAGGTCTGATTTTTTTAAGGTCACTGAGGATTTTTTCTTTCATCGCATCGCCTTCTTTCTTCTTTTTTATATGGTATTTCACTTGGCTAAAATTCACTTAAAGCGTATTTACAATTATCATTGAATTTTTCTGTTCAAGGCCGCAAGGCATAACTTTTTCGCTCATAATGGAAAATTTATCCGTTGAGGCGCACTGCAAAGAATAAATCTGCTTACCGTATTCACTGAGTTTTGCCGTATCCGAATGTTTTGTAACAATGGGAAGTGCCGAGTTTTTCTTCACCTTTGAAAGAACGGAAAGTCCCCTATCGTTTACGGCAAGAATTTTAATATAGGGCGGAGTTTTTCTGCAGATTTCTTTCGGGATTCTGAGATAAAGATTCATCACTTCCCTGCGTATTCTTGCGTGGGTATAGTTTTTACTTTTTGCCTTTTCGTAAAGTTCTGTAAGATCTGAGGCGTTTTTTACGCTTTCGTATATTCTTGAAACAAGTCCGCTTTCATCGGTGACATAAAGACCGTACTGTTCTTTGGGCATTTCTCTTAAAGATGAAAGTATTGCTCTTTCGGCAAAACCGAGGCTGTGCACAGTTCCTTTTTCAATGTTTTCTTTAAGCATTTCTGCGGTGAAAACGGGCACAAAAGAAGAAACATCTTCACCTATTATGCTTCGTATTTTACTTGCAGAAGCAAAGTTTCCCTCAGTTTCCGGACTGTCGTGGTCTGTGTGCACACGCTTTACGGGAAAAATACTGCACTGCGGCGAATAAACTTTAAGTTGCCTTATATATTCTGCCGCAAGGGTACTGTTTGGTGCACAAAGGGCTGATTTTACCTTTTCACCGAAAACCTCACCGATTCCTTCAGAAAGTGCCGACGGATAACTGAGCCCCTCAGCCATATATTTTTTCACAAGGGCAGCAACTTTCTCATTTTCCTGCGCTTCGCGACAAGATGTGAGGAGTTTTTCATCCTCTGTCTCACTGCCGAAAGAAAGCATATCAATGCCGAAAGAGGAAAGAAGGCTGATGCTTCCCCTTGCAAAATTTTCTGCAGATGCCATTGCCCACGGCACAGGTAAGTCAATAACAACATCGGCTCCGCCTTTTACGGCACAAACTGCCCTTTGCCATTTATCGGTTACGGCACACTCGCCCCGCTGAACTAAGTTTCCGCTCATCACACACACAGTAATATCCGTTCCCTGAGCCTTTACTTTTTCAAGATGGTATTTATGCCCGTTATGGAAAGGGTTATATTCGCAAACTATTCCGCCTGTCACCGTGAACACCTCCTTTTATTTGTCTGCATTGTACTCTATGTTCTATTATAAATTTTTGAAATATATTGTCAAGACAAGGAAAGAAAACCACAGGCAATCGACCTGCTGCGACTCATATCCCCCACTTGACGAATAAAATATCTGATAGTATAATTATATACCGAAATAACAATGAAACGGTGAAAAATATGAAAATTATTGATACAGATATTCCCGAAATCAAAATTGTTGAACCTCAGGTTTTCGGCGACAACAGAGGCTGGTTTTATGAATCATACAGTTATGAAAAACTGAAAGAACTCGGCATTGACACAGTTTTTGTGCAGGACAACCGTTCTTATTCCAAAGAAAAAGGTACTTTGCGCGGCATACATTTTCAGAAAAGTCCCAAGGCACAGACAAAACTTATCTGCTGCACAAGAGGGAAAATTCTTGATGTTGCCGTAGACCTCAGAAAAGGCTCACCCACCTATCTTAAATGGGTGAGCGCCGAACTCAGCGAAGACAACAAAAGGTTTCTCTATATCCCCAAGGGCTTCGGCCACGGTTTTGTGACTCTCACCGAAGATGTTGAGGTGCTTTACAAGGTTGACGAATACTACAGCCCCGAAAATGACCGCAGCATCCGTTTTGACGACAGTGAAATCGGTGTTGAGTGGAACACGGAAAATCCCACTCTTTCCAAAAAAGATGAAAATGCTCCCACTCTTTTTGAAAGTGATGTTGATTTCAG
Organism: Acutalibacteraceae bacterium; assembly: GCA_045595685.1. Lineage (GTDB taxonomy): Bacteria > Bacillota > Clostridia > Oscillospirales > Acutalibacteraceae > UBA6857. The sequence goes on along the minus strand of JAZOAX010000056.1, from coordinate 1,649 downwards.
ATATTGAGGTGAAAAGATGTATATTGTTTCAGGTGCAAAAGGGCAACTCGGCTCTGACGTGTGCGGAATTCTGAAAAAAAGAAACATAGAATTCAAGGGCATTGATACGAACACTCTTGACATTACGGACAAAAATGCCGTTGAAGAGTTTTTCCGCAATACCGATGTTGGTTGTTTTATTCACTGCGCCGCTTACACTGCCGTTGACAAGGCTGAAAGCGAAAAGGATCTTTGTATGGCGGTGAACTTAGAAGGCACCCGCAACATTGCAGTTCAGTGTGAAAAATACGGTGCGAAAATGCTTTATGTTTCAACAGACTATGTTTTTGGCGGTGAAGGCACAGAGCCCTTTGAAACCGACGGTGAAAAAGCGCCTCTCAGCGTTTACGGCGAAAGCAAATATCTTGGTGAAATTGCAGTGAAAGATTTTTGCCAAAAACACTTTATTGTGCGCACATCCTGGGTGTTCGGAGAAAAGAATACCAACTTCATTGCAACAATGCTACGCCTTTCAGAAAGCCGCGACGAAGTCAATGTCGTCTCGGACCAGACGGGCTCACCCACCTATTCAAAACACCTTGCAAAACTTCTTTGCGACATTGCAGCAACAGAAAAATACGGCACATACCACGGTACCAACGAAGGTTTCTGCACCTGGAGTGAACTTGCTCAAAAGGTTTTTGAACTTGAAGGCAAAAGCACAAAAGTCAACCCCATACCTACAGAAGAATATCCTACTCCCGCAAAAAGACCGAAGAATTCAAGGCTTTCAAAAAAGAGCCTTGACGAAGGCGGATTTAACCGTCTGCCACACTGGGAAGATGCGGTAAGGGAGTATCTTTCTGATAAAAGATAAACACAGAGGTGATTAAGTGGGTATTTTTGATAAACTCAAAGAGCCTGTTTTTATAAAAAGTAACAGTCAGGCTGAATCACAACTTGCACAGTTGAAAAAACTGTCTGCAAAATGTGACGGTGACCTTAAAGAAGAGATTGAACAGGAAATCAAAATTCTTGATGCCGGTATTTTCGGAGAAGAAACAATAAAATTCGAACTGAAGAACAGCCATATGCCTATGTATGTTCTTCACGATCTTTACTTGGAACACAACGGGCTTACAGCACAGATTGATTATCTTATAATTACAAGAAAACTGATTTTTGTTATTGAATGTAAAAACCTTTACGGAAACATTGAAATTAACAGTAACGGAGATTTTATCCGTAGTTTCTCTTACGGAAAACATACTAAAAAAGAAGGCATATACTCCCCTATAACTCAAAATAAGCGTCACCTTGATTTAATTAAAGAAATCCGACTTGACGAAATCAACGGATTTCTTGCTAAAAAGAGTTTTGAAAAGAATTTTGACAATTCATATCATTCGGTTGTTGTGCTTTCTAACCCCAAAACTGTACTTAACGCAAAATATGCAAAAAAAGATGTTAAAAATCAGGTAATCAAAGCCGACCAACTTATTGAATACATAAAAAGAACAAACCAGAATTGTGAATTTATAGCCAGAAATGATAAAGAAATGAAAGAAGCGGCTGATTTGTGGTTATCAAAACACAAAAAATCTGAAGTTGATTATCTTGAAAAATATCGCAATATGATTTTCGAAAGTGCACCTGAACCTCCTGTTATA
>JAZOAX010000055.1:0-3746 GCA_045595685.1 Acutalibacteraceae bacterium | reverse complement strand
TGCCGAAGACTTCCTTAAATTTGACACCCTTCTCATCATCGGACTTGGTCTGTTTGCATTCATCTTCGACACCTTTGCAGGTGTTATGCTTGCAAAGTTTATGAACCTCTTCTCAAAGAAGAAGATCAATCCTATGATCGGTGCAGCAGGTATTTCTGCATTCCCCATGGCAGCCCGTGTTGTTCACAAGATGGGTCTTGAGGAAGATAATCAGAACTTCCTTCTTATGCACTCAATCGGTGTTAATGTTTCAGGCCAGATTGCATCGGTTATCGCCGGCGGTCTTATCCTTACATTCTTCAGTAAATAAGGGAGGAAAATAATATGAATTTTACCATTGATTTTGATGCTTTCCTTGCATCACTTCCCTATATGGGAAAAGGTATGCTCGGTATTTTTGTTGTAACAGCAGTTATCGTTGTTTTTGTTAACGCACTCAACAACCTTCCCGAAAAGAAAAAGAAGGAAGACGAATAAATCTTAAAATCAATTTCAGAGAGGCACTTTTCAGAAAGCAGCCTCTCTGTTTTTTTGCACTGTCAAAGCCCTTACACAAAATCTTGTGCAAGGCAGAAAGCACAACCACAAGAGTATTTTTCGAAACTGTTAAAACGGGCTAAAAACTCAAAAAAACATTGACAAAATGAAGGATATTGATATATAATATATCCTTGCAAGTTATGTCTTGTGATGTATCTTGTTCAAGAAAGAAAGCGTCGGTCATTATTGCGTTCACTACTACTACTCCTGCAATATGTCCCGTTTTATAAAATTTAAAATTAAAAGGAGGTTAACGCAATGAAAAGAACTTACCAACCCAAAAAGCGCCACAGAAAGATGGAACACGGTTTCCGTAAAAGAATGGCAACAAAGAACGGCCGCAAGGTTCTCGCACGTCGCCGTGCAAAAGGCAGAAAGCAGCTCACATACTAAGTTTGTGCTTTCTTGAAGGAAAGGTTTACCTTTCATAAGCCGTTTATACGGCAACAACCCCTCGTTCAATAAAGTGTTGGGATTGATTTTTTTGCAGAACTATATTTCCTTAAATCAGAATACGGATTTCCAGCGTGCCTATCACAGAGGGAAGTCCATTGCAAAACCTGCACTGGTTGTTTATGCATTGAAAAACCGTGTGGGAATTTGTCGTGTCGGAATAACAGTGAGTAAAAAAATCGGCAATGCAGTTGAACGGAACCGCTCCCGTAGAATTATCAGAGCCGCATATCAGTCTGTAGTTAAGAATTACGGTATCACGGGCAATTATGACTTTGTTTTTGTTGCAAGAACAAAGACGAAGTATCTTAAAACACCCCAGGTGGAAAAAGCAATGGTGGAACTTCTCACTCAGGTTGGTGCGATAAAATGAAAAAGTTGATTTTATCACTTATAAGATTTTACCGCCGCCATATTTCACCCCATCTGCCTCCTATGTGCAGATATTATCCCACCTGTTCGTGCTATGCAATAGAAGCAATTGAAACCCACGGAGCCTTGAAGGGCAGCCTTATGGCAGCGTGGCGTATTTTGCGATGCAATCCTTTTTCTCAGGGCGGGTATGACCCCGTTCCCCCGAAAAAAGACAGCACTGAAAAGTGATACTCCGCGCTCTTTTATTTTAAGGGAATAATTTTACGGAGGAAAATTTAATATGCAAGGTTTATACGACATTCTCTATGTCCCCTTCGGATTCCTTTTCAGAATTCTTTTCAGCTTTGTTGAAAATTACGGTCTTGCACTGATTATCTTCTCAGTATTTTTCCGCGTTATTCTGTTGCCTTCAACAATCAAGCAGCAGAAGTCCTCGGCAAAAATGGCAAGACTCCAGCCCAAACTCAAAAGAATCAGAGAAAAGTATCAGGACTATAATCCCCAGGAAAGACAGCAGAAAATTCAGCAGGAAACACAGGAACTTTATCAGCGTGAGGGCTATTCCTCAATGGGCGCAAGTTGTCTGCCCCTTCTTATCCAGTTCCCTGTTCTTATCGGTCTTTACGGTATTATCCGTGAGCCGCTGACCTATGTTCTTAACCTTTCAGAAGCAGCAATCACTGCTCTTACTGAAGCGGCAAAAACAATTGGTCTTGCATCAGGCAACGCTGTGGCTTATGCTGAATCCGTTGTTATTTCAAACATTGAAAAAATTGTTGAAGCAGCACCCGATCTTCTCACAGAATATGCTGCAGAAATCGAAACTATCCGTAATTTCGACTTTACAATCCTCGGAATTGATCTCGGTAATATTCCCTCTGATGTTTATGCAGCAGGCGGAATCACAAAAGAAACAATTTTAGTTCTTGCAGTACCCGTTCTTTCAGGTATCACATCACTTCTTACAAGTCTTCTTTCACAGATAAGACAGAAGAAGGCAAACCCCGATATGCAGAATCAGCAGATGATGGGTTGTATGATGCTTATGATGCCCGTATGGTCACTTTACCTCACATGGAAATTCCCTGTAGGTATGGGTATGTATTGGATTCTTTCCAACCTTATCGCATTCTTCCAGACTCTTATCATCGGTCACGTTTATGCACCCAGAAAGACAATGGCAAGACTTATGGTTGAAGAAACTGTAGAGCGCCGTTCTTATGAAAAAGCAAAGAAGACTGCTCTTGAAAGACAAATTGAAGAATAATTCCGGAAATCACATAATTTAAACAAAACGGTGGTGATTAACTAAAATGATACATGAAGCTATAGCAACCGGCGCAACCGTTGAAGAAGCACTTGCAAATGCTCAGAAAGAACTCAATGCACCTGCATTGGCAGAAGTTCACACAGAAATTGTTGCAATGCCTCAGAAAAAGATTCTCGGTCTTTTCGGCGGCTCACCGGCAAAAGCAAGAGCATATTATGAAACACCTGATGCTCCCGCAAAGAAGGCGGAAAACAAAGAAACAAAGGCTCCTAAGGCTCCCAAAGCACCTAAGGCAGAAGCTCCCAAGGCAGAGGCTGCTCCCGCCAAAACAGAAGCAGTGGAAGAAAAGAAAGAAGAGCCCAAGGAAGAAAGAACTCCTGTAAGCATTCAGGACAGCAAGAGCATCAGCACAGCAGTGGAATACCTCAAAAAAGTGCTCACAGGTATGGGCGTTGCAGAAGTTTCTGCAGAGGCTTTCCGCACTAACGAAGATGAAATCATTCTTGAACTCGACTGCGGCGATGATTACGGCATTGTAATCGGCAGACGCGGTGAGACTCTTGATTCAATTCAGTACCTTACAAGACTTGTTGCAAACAAGTACAAGTCCGAAGGTGAATATGCAAGAATTTCCGTAAATGTAGGCAACTACAGAGAAAAGAGAAGAAACACTCTCAGAGAACTTGCAAGAAAGAATTCTGAAAAGGTTCTCAAATACGGAAGAAATGTTACATTTGAACCCATGAACCCCTATGAACGCCGTATCATTCATACAGCTGTTCAGGAAATTGAAGGTGTATCCTCACATTCCGTTGGTTCAGATGCAAGCAGACGAGTTGTTATCACCCTTGAAGAAGGCGTGAAACCCACTCATCCCTCAAAGGGCGGCTACAACAGAGGCCGCGGCGGCAGAGGCGGTTACAACAAAGGCGGCAGAGGTTCAAGAAACCAGTCAGCCAGAGTTGATGCTCCCGCAAGAGCACCCAGAACTGACGCAGGCGCAGAAAAAGTTTCCCTTTACGGCAAAATCAACTGATTAATAAAAGATAAACAAGGCAGAGAATATCTGCCTTGTTTTTTGTATCAAAATCGATGTACGCAAAAAACC
>JAZOAX010000054.1:0-2069 GCA_045595685.1 Acutalibacteraceae bacterium | reverse complement strand
GACCTTAATATTCCCGTTGTTGTACTTGCTCAGTTGGCAAGAAGCACTGAAGGCAGAGGCAAATCACATAAACCGCAACTTTCCGACCTACGTGAATCGGGCTCAATCGAACAGGACGCTGATATAGTAATTATGCTTTACAGAGACGAATACTATGCTTCGGAAAAAGACAGTGCACCTGACGAAACCGAAAGACCACCCGTTAATGAGGCTGAGTTTATTATCTCTAAAAACAGACACGGTCCCACAACAACGGTTAAAGTTGCATGGAACGGTGACTACACATTGTTCTCAAATCTGGAGACAATAAGAAATGATATGTAAAGTAAAAAAAACAATTGAAAAGTACGCCCTTTTAAATAATGTGAAAACCGTTGCCGTCGGTGTTTCCGGCGGTGCGGATTCAATGTGTCTTCTCAGTATTTTAAGTTCATTAAAGGAAGAATATGATATTATACTCAAGGTAGTTCACATTAATCATAATCTCAGGGGCGAAGAAGCAAAGCGCGATGAAGACTTCGTTAAGGACTACTGCAATAAAAACGGTATCAGTATAACGGTTTTCAGTGAGAATGTTTCAGAACTTGCTGAGCAGTCAGGCATTGGTGAAGAGGAGTGCGGCAGAATCGTTCGTTACCGTGACTTTGCCGAGTTGGGTTGCGATGCAGTTGCAACAGCGCACTCTCTTTCCGACAGTATTGAGACACTTCTTTTCAACTTAAGCCGTGGAACAGCTCTGAAAGGTCTTTGCGGAATACCTGCAAAGCGTGAGCCGAATATTATAAGACCTTTAGTTGAATGCAGCAGAAGTGAAATTGAAGAATATTGTGCTTTAAACAATGTACCTTACATCACAGATTCAACAAATCTTACCGATGATTATATGAGAAATCATATAAGGCACAATCTGATTCCTGACATTGCAAGAATCAACGAAAGATATGAATCAAACATTGCAAGGTGCATTTCTTCTCTGATTGAAGATGATGACTATCTTCAATCAGAAAGCGCCAAACTTCTCATAAAGTGCAAAACTGATAACGGATATCTTTGTTCAGAACTTATTAATGCACACCCTGCATTGAGAAAACGCGTTCTTGCCCTGATTCTTAAAGACGCGATGAGTAAAAGTGTTGAAACAAAGCATATTGAACTTTTCAATGAAGCAGTTTTAAAAAATCAAGGTAAAATAGAAATCAACAAACACTTGTATATTTGTGTAAATGATGGTATAATCAACATTTGTTATCCGAAAAAATCCGCAGATAGATGGAAAAGCGAGTTTGCAGACGGAAAAGCCGTTACACCTTACGGTAACTATTACTTGTGTTGCAGTGATATTGTTTCTGAAAATGCTGTTGATGCGGATAAACTCTCAGATGATCTGTTTCTTTCTTCAAGAATGGAAGGGGATAGCTTCACATTTAAAAAACGGGGCATTACAAAAAGCCTTAAAAAACTCTTCAATGAACTGAAAATTCCTGCCGATAAACGCAATACGGTGGCAGTTCTTCATAACGGAGAGTCAGTGGTATGGATTGAAGGCGTCGGAGTCAATGCACCATATATTCCCGACGAAAACACCGGAAATATAATCATAATAAAAAAAGAGGAAGGATAAATAATATGCTTAAGGATATTAAAGAGGTTTTATTTTCTGAAGAAGATATTCAGGCAATGGTAAAAAGAATAGGTGCACAGATCAGTGAGGATTACAAAGACAAGAATCTTCTTCTTGTTTGTGTGCTTAAAGGCTCGGTTTGCTTTATGTCTGATCTTATGAAATCTATTACAATTCCCTGCAAAATTGATTTTATTGAAGCAAAGAGTTACGGTGCAGCCACCGTTACTTCGGGCGTTGTTAACATTTCCAAAGATATAACTTATGATATTTCTGAGTATGATATCCTTCTTATTGAAGATATTTTTGACAGCGGAAGAACTCTTGAAAAACTCACTCAGGTTATCAGTCACAGAGAGCCTAAGAGTGTTGCTTGCTGTTCTTTGCTTGATAAACCCGAACGCAGAGCAGATGGCGTAACACTTAAAGTCAAGTACACAGGCACACA
>JAZOAX010000053.1:0-3227 GCA_045595685.1 Acutalibacteraceae bacterium | reverse complement strand
GGACAGTTTTATGCGAATAAAATAACACTGAAGCCGTAAGGCTTCAATATCACTTTTGATTTATCAAAAATATCACTGCAAATTTTAATTTGCAATATCACTCATACATACCGAAAAAAAGAATTTGTTTTTCTACATGGTTGCTTTGAAGTATATAACCCACTATGATACTTTCAGCTTGAAAGTGTCTGTCTTTTTTTCTTGTTTTTGTTTAAATAGTGTGATATAATATATGGGATAATTTTTCTTAAGAGGTGTGGTATGAAACTTCTTGTAATTGACGGAAACAGCATTATAAACAGAGCCTTTTACGGCATTAAACTTCTCACCACCAAAGACGGACAGTTCACCAACGGTATTTACGGTTTTATGAATATTCTTCTTAAACTCCGTCAGGAGTGTGAGCCCGATGCCGTTGCAGTTGCTTTTGACCTTAAAGCCCCCACTTTCCGCCACAAAATGTATGCCGAATACAAAGCGGGCAGAAAAGGTATGCCCGATGAACTGCGCTCACAGATGCCCGTACTGAAAGAACTTCTCGGCTATCTGGGATATACCATTGTTGAAAAGGAAGGCTATGAGGCCGACGATATTCTGGGTACCCTTTCTGCGCAGTGCAAAGGGGAAGACAGATGCTTCATCGCAACAGGTGACAGGGACTCGCTTCAACTTGTTTCCGATAACACAACGGTGCTTCTTGCAGCCACAAAAATGGGCAAAGCAGTCACCACCGCATACGATAAGGCACTTTTAATGGAAGAATACGGTGTTGCGCCTGAAGGTATGATTGAAATCAAAGCCCTTATGGGTGACTCGTCGGATAATATCCCCGGTGTAGCAGGTATCGGCAAAAAAACTGCAGGAGATCTCATTCAGGCTTACGGCTCCATTGATTATATCTATGACCACCTTGACGAAATTGAAATCAAAAAAGGTGTGCGTGATAAACTTGAAGCAGGCAAAGACAGTGCTTACCTCAGCCGTAGCCTCGGCACAATCTGCCTTGAGGCTCCCGTTGACACAAACATTGAAAATTATCTTATAAAGCCCTGCGAAACTGCAAATGCAATAAAACTTCTTGTTTCCCTTGAAATGTTCGGCATAATTGAAAAACTCGGCCTTACATCTGAGGCACTGACCGTCAATGCCTCAGCCGAGGAAGAAAAAAAGGCTGAATTCTGCGAACAAAGGGATTTGCCGTATTTACTCGGGGAACTTAAAAAAAGCGGCAAAGCATTTTTCATAAGTGACTTTGAAAACGGTGCACTTAAAGGACTTTGCTTTAACCTTGGCGGCAAAATACAGTATGCGCCCTCAGACTGCTTTGATTTTGAAGATTTTATGAAAGCATTCTGTGGGGGCGAGTGGGAAAAACATACCGCCGATGTGAAACTTCTTTATAAATATGCCCTCAGAAAAGGTTTTGAACTAAAAAATATAAAAACAGATACATCTCTTTCGGGCTATATCCTTAACCCCTCTGCAAATTCCTATGATATAAAAAGACTCTGTGAGGAATATGCCGTACCTATGGCAAAAACAGAATGCCCCGAGTGCTTCGGCAGTGTTGCCGACGAATGTACTGCACTGCCTGAACTTTGCGAAGTGCTCAGCGGTAAAATCAGCGAAAACTCACAGGAAGAACTGCTTTTTGAAATTGAACTTCCCTTGTCCGAAGTTCTTGCGGCAATGGAAAACGAAGGTTTTCTTGTGAATAAAGAAGGAATTGAAACTTTCGGCGAGGAAATGAGCCGTAAGGTTGACGAACTTACTCAGAAAATATATGACGAGGCAGGTTTTGAGTTCAATATCAATTCGCCGAAACAGTTAGGTGTGGCTCTTTTTGAAAAAATGGGCATACCTGCAAAGAAAAAAACAAAAAGCGGATATTCCACCAACGCAGATGTTCTTGAAGAACTCTCGGAAGAATATCCCATTGTGAAAAATGTGCTGGAGTACCGCACACTTGCAAAACTCAAATCAACTTACTGTGAGGGACTTCTCAAAGTGATAGGTCAGGACGGCAGAATCCGTTCAACCCTTAATCAGACAGAAACCAGAACGGGACGAATCTCCTCAACAGAGCCCAACTTGCAGAATATTCCCGTGCGCTCTGAAATCGGCAGAGAAATGCGCAAGTTCTTTGTTGCCGAAAAGGGCAACGTGCTTGTTGATGCCGACTATTCGCAGATTGAACTCAGAGTTCTTGCACATCTTTCCGACGATGAAACTATGATAAAAGGCTTCAATGACGAAGAAGACATACACCGTATAACTGCATCTCAGGTGTTCAATATGCCGCTTCACATGGTAACACCTCTTATGCGAAGCAGAGCCAAGGCTGTCAACTTCGGAATCGTATACGGAATCGGTGCCTTTTCCCTTGCAAAAGATATCGGAGTAACACGCAAAGAAGCCGACGCCTATATAAAAGGATACCTCCACCATTATCAGGGTGTAAGGGGATATCTCAGTGAAGTTGTGGATGAGGCAAGAGAAAAAGGCTACTGTGAAACAATGTTCAGCAGAAGAAGATATCTGCCCGAACTTTCTGCAAGCAACAAAATGCTTCAGGCGTTCGGTGAAAGGGTGGCAAAAAATATGCCCGTGCAGGGAACTGCGGCAGACATAATCAAAATTGCCATGGTTAAGGTATACAGACGCCTTAAAGAAGAAAAACTTGATGCAAAACTCATTATGCAGGTTCACGACGAACTTATTGTTGAATGCGCAGAAGATATCAAAGACAAAGTATCGGCAATTGTGAAAGAAGAAATGGAAAATGCCTGCAGAATGAAGGTTAAACTCACCGCAGATGTCAATACGGGCAAAAACTGGTACGACGCGAAAGGGTGAGTAGGGGCTAGGGCCTAGGGGTTAGTAGTCAGTAGTAATTGTTCCTTGCCTCTCACTCCGGGAGAGGTGGCAGCCGTCAGGCTGTCGGAGAGGACGGATTAAATGCAGAATGCAGAGTGCAGAATGCAAAATTGCGCCGAACTCAGAGCGAAAGGTAACTCCTGCCCGCTGAATTTACGGATTCATATAACAAAAAGCATCTGAATTTTATGTTCAGATGTCTTTTTTTGCTTTGTCGGGTACAATTCCGCATTCCGAATCCCGAATTCCGAATTCAAAAAGCGACCGTTGGTAGCTTTTTTTGGCATTTTTACGGAAAAACCATCAAAACGCCCTTATAAATTATTAACAAACTGTAAAATTATTTACAA
>JAZOAX010000052.1:0-6910 GCA_045595685.1 Acutalibacteraceae bacterium | reverse complement strand
TGATAACCTTGTCACCAACAGATACGAACATTTTTACTTCTTTGCCGTCAACAAGTCCACCGGGACCAACAGCAACAACCTCTGAAAACTGAGGCTTCTCCTGTGAAGCAGAGGTGAGAATGAAGCCGCTCTGTGTTGTTTCTTCAACTTCAGTTGCTTTAAGAACAACTCTGTCGAGAAGTGGTTTAATAGTCATAATTTATTCCTCCTAAAAGTTTAATTACTGTTTTATATGTTTTTAGCACTCTCTTTCTTCGAGTGCTAATTCATATTTTAGACTATTTTTTTCAAGAGGTCAAGTCTTTTTGTAAAAATAGTATAAAATAATTGGAATTTTTTTGCTGTCGATATTTGTAAGATGAAAAGCAATACTAAATAGGGTGATAAAAATGGTAAAAAGGATGCTTTCATTATATATGCTGATTATAGCGTGTTTTATGGCATTGATGGTGAGGATATTTTATATAAATTTTTCTTCTTATTCTTCCGTGGGTCAGTCTCAGGGCTACAGAACAGTTACCGTGGGCAATTCAAGAGGCAAAATTTACGACAGAAATCTTCAGAAACTTGTTGACTGTGAAAATGAACTTCGTTCGGCTGTAACTCCGTCGGTTGCGGCTGCGGAACTGCTTAAAGGCAGTATGGATGAAGAAGCACTGAAAGAAAAACTTACAAAAGGATATCCTTTTGTAACAACTGTGCAAAAGGAAATCAATAACGAGTTTATCCGTACCTTTTCCGTACCTTTGCGCTATTCGGGTCAGCAACTTGCAACACATCTTATCGGCTATCTCAATTCTGAGGGTACCGACGGAGTTTCGGGGATTGAAAAAGCATATAATACTTTTCTTAAAGAGAATTCGGGTACACTTTCCGTATCTTTTGAAGTGGATGCCCTTGGCAGAGTCCTTGCAGGTATGGATAAATATATAAACGACGATGATTTTTCTTCTGATGCGGGAGTTGTACTCACTCTCGATGAGCGGATACAGAGAATAGCCGAAGAAGAACTTGCAGACAGTACCATTGAAAGCGGATGCGCAGTGGTTATGCACGTCAATAACGGTGAGATTCTGGCAATGGCAAGCGTTCCCGACTATGACCCGAACAATGTTGCGGATTATCTTAATAAAGAGAATTCGCCCTTTGTTAATAAGGCTCTGAGAAGTTATACCGTAGGCTCTGTTTTTAAGCCGATTATTGCGGCGGCAGCCCTTGAAAACGGTGCTGACCCTGAGGAAGAATACGAATGTGAGGGCAGTGTACGTATAGGTGACAGAGTTTTCAGCTGCTATAATCAGAAAAAGCACGGCAGAATGAATATGGAAACGGCACTGCAGAATTCCTGCAACACATATTTTATAAACCTGATTATGAAAACCGATGTTGAGTATCTTCTTGAACTTTGCAAAAGTATGGGTCTGGGTCAGCAGGACGGAATTGCAGATGGAATATCGGCTTCATCGGGAAGTCTTCCGACTCCGGAAAGTCTCACACAGAAAGGAAACCTTGCAAATTTTGCCTTCGGTCAGGGCGAACTGATGATGACTCCCGTACAGATGGCAAAGGCTTACCATGTTCTTGCAACAGGGAAGTATATTTCACCAACTGTGATTCTCGGTTATTGTGACAAAAACGGCAGTGTTACGGAAAAAGGAAACGGAACCGCTCAGAAACTTCTGTCAGAGGAAACCGTAACTTTACTTCGGAAAATGCTTTTGTCCGTAACTGAAAAAGGCAACGCACAAAGTGCCAAAGGGGATATGGCAGGCTTTGCCGGGAAAACGGGCACGGCACAAAGCGGTATATTTATAAACGGAAAAGAGATATGCCGCACCTGGTTTGCAGGTTTCTTTCCGGCAAAAAATCCACATTATATTGTTATTGTTATGAACGAAAACGGTGAGGGCGGAAACACAGACTGTGCGCCTGTTTTCAAAAAAATCAGTGAAAGAATAATTTTTGACTGATGAAATACACCAGTTTTCCGTTAAGTGTTGTTATGTGCTTTAAACAATTGACAAAATTGTGGCTTTTGTGTTATTATGAATTCAATTGTTGAAGCAATTTGGCAATTTAATTAGAAAATATTTTTATGTTAATTCAGACAATGGAGTTTTATTATGATCGATGTTAAAAGCTTTATCAAAGGTGCTCTTCACGGACCTGAAGAAGGGGACAGAATAGAATATTTTAACCTTAAAGCAAAAATATCTGCAAATGTTCTCACAAACGCTCAGGATATGCCCACTCCCGGCTATACCTATGATGCAGATATCACAAAGTTCTGGGAAGAATTTCAGTCTTTCAGAAAAGAATGTGACTATTCTCTCACCTTCAACGATGTTATGATCCGCACACTTGTTGAAGGTCTCAAGGCAAATCCGAGACTCAATTCATATATCGAGTATAACCGTCTTTGCACCACAGGCAGACTTATTATAAAAAATCACATCGATATTGCCCTTCCCGTACTTCTTGACACAAACGAAACCTTCCCCGTAAAACTCAGAGCGGCAGAAGAAAAGAGTTTGAAAGAGATTTCCCAAAGAGTTGTTGAACTCACTCATATGCTCAGAACAAACGATGTTGACCACGTTCTTTTCGATATGGTTGCACAAAGAACAATCGGCTTCATTCTCAAGGGACAGATTCTTTCAACAGTTTGTCAGACCGTTGCAGGATATGTAGGTAAGGGTAAAGTTGCAAAGGTTTCCGGCATCGGTAAGCGTGCACCCAAAGGCCCCGGTTATCTTGAAATCAAAGACCTTAATGAAGGCACCGTGTGTTTCTCAAACCTTGGCGCACTTGACAGAACCCTTAACGGCAGAGTGACCAATGCACCTCTTCTTTTCCCGCAGGTTTTCCTTATGGCAATAGGTTGCGCAAAGGATGAAAACTATGTTTTCAGAAACGAAAAAGGCGAAATCGATATGGGAACAAAGAAGATTCTCCCCATCACTCTCACCTTTGACCACAGAATCGGGGGCTTCGGTGATATTCTTCCTTTCATCAGAAAACTTGATGAAATCTTTGCAAACCCCGAAGTTATGCGTGAATGGTAAGATAACATTAAAAACCACAGTGTTTACTGTGGTTTTCTTATTGCCTTTTTTTCTTGTTTATGCTAAAATATCTGTCGTCTTGAACACAGGAGGTAAAATTATGACATCATCGGTTAAAAGGCTGAAATATGCCTGTTACACATCAAATATATCAATGTCCGTTGTGTCGGCACTGTCGCCGCTTCTTTTTCTCACATTCCGTGAAATGTACGGCATTTCTTTTTCGCTTCTTGGTTTGTTGGTAATGATAAACTTCGTAACCCAACTCGGAATTGATCTTGTTTTTTCTTTCTTTTCCCATAAATTCAACATTTCCAAAACAGTAAAACTGATGCCCGTTCTCACCGTTATCGGTCTTCTTGTTTACGCGCTGTGGCCTTTTGTTATGCCTCAGAATGTATATCTCGGACTTGTGGCAGGTACGGTAATCTTCTCGGCGGCAAGCGGACTCGGTGAAGTTCTTATAAGTCCCGTAATTGCGGCAATTCCGTCGGACGACCCGGACAGAGAAATGAGTAAACTTCATTCCGTCTATGCCTGGGGTGTTGTTGGCGTTGTAATTGTCAGCACGGTGTTTCTTCTTTTGTTTACAGATAAAAACTGGCAGTATCTTGCAATAATTCTTGCAATCATACCTGGTGTGTCTGCCATTCTTTTTTCAAAGTCCGAAATTCCCGCAATGGAAACTCCGGAAAAAACATCAGGTGCTCTGTCTCTTCTTAAGAATAAGGGCTTGTGGCTTTCTGTTCTTGCAATTTTTCTCGGCGGTGCCGCAGAATGTACCATGGCACAGTGGATTTCAGGTTATCTTGAGCAGGCACTCGGCATTGAAAAAGTATGGGGCGATATTTTCGGTGTTGCACTGTTTTCTGCAATGCTCGGACTCGGAAGAACACTTTATGCCAAAAAGGGCAGAGACATCGGTTCAGTGCTGTTTTTCAGCGGAATAGGTGCAACCTTGTGTTATTTCACTGCCGTTGTGTCACAAGTTGCTGTTGTGGGACTCATGGCCTGCGCATTTACGGGCTTTTGTGTTGCAATGCTTTGGCCGGGTAACCTTGTTGTTGCAACAGACCGCTTCCCAAAAGGCGGCGTATTCGTCTTTGCACTTATGGCGGCAGGGGGAGACCTCGGTGCTTCCGTCGGACCTCAGCTTGTGGGCGTAGTCACAGACATTGCAATTGCAAATCCCGCTTTTTCAGGTTTTGCACAGACACTCGGTCTTGCACCCGAACAGTTCGGTATGAAACTCGGTATGCTTGTGGGTATGCTTTTCCCCCTTTGCGCAATTCCCGTTTACTATGTTATCAGAAAGCAGTATAAGAAAAACATCTGAATACACAGCACCCAAGGGCGACACCTGAGGGTGCTTTTTGTTTGTATTTTAATGCTTGTATTTTACAGAAAACCGTGCTATCGTAGAATAAAGAACTTTTTATAAAAACAGTGTCAGAAAACACACATAAAAGGGTAGTTAATATTATGAAAGGATGTGAAAATATGGATGACAGACAAATTATTTCTCTGCTGTTTCAGCGTAACGATGCGGCGCTTAAAGAGATTGCAGTGAAATACGGCAAACTTATTTTCCGTGTGGCAGAAAACATACTTCACTGCAGTGAAGATTCAAGAGAATGTGTCAACGATACATATTTTGCTGTGTGGAACGCCATACCTCCGCAAAACCCCAACCCTTTAATAGCATTCATCTGTAAAATTACCCGTAACTTATCAATTAAAAAACTCCGTGACAAATCGGCACAGAAGCGCTCAGCAGATACTTTACCGATTTCTGAGATTGAATACGAACTTGCAGACTGCAGTTTTGAAGAAAAAATTGATGCAAGAGAATTTGGCAGAAAAATTGATGCCTTTCTTGACACAATCGACGAAGAAAGCAGAGTCATTTTTGTCAAACGTTATTGGTTTTCAGATGAAATCAGTGAAATAGCACTGACTGTGGGAACAAGCGAAAGCAATGTTTATCAGAAACTTTCACGCACACGCAAAAAACTCAGAAAATATCTTGAAAAGGAGGGTGTGATATGAGAAAAGACTTCCTTTTTGATGCTATGAACGAAATCAGCGACGAGCATATTGCCGAAGCAGCGACCTATGAATTGAAAGACAGAAAAATTAACCTGAAAGCAATTATTTCCATTGCCGCCTGTCTTATTGTGGTGGCAGTTTCGGGCTTTGCCTTGTCATATAATAACACTCCTGTGGAACCTACGGCTTCAAACGGTACAGTGTCCCATACATACGCTCCCACAACTCAGCCCACCACCGTTGCAGGAACTTCTACGACATGTGCACCCGTAAGAGATTGGGAAGATATGAACTACGGTGAACGCTTCATTTTTGTAACAATAAACGGTGAAAGATATGTTTTCTGCAATGAAACGGTCAGTGACGAAACAACGGGCGATATCCTCGGAAGTGTAAAAGTGAGTGTGGAATATCTGAAGGACGATTTCCGCAGTGCAACGGCAGAAATATATGAAATTAAAGGCTTGTCTTCTGATGTATTTGCCGCCATAAAATTTACCGAGGATGAAAAAAGAGAATATTTCTTATACTATAATTCAGATTATGCACCGTCTACACTCGGAGATTATATTGACGATACAGATGCTTTTAATAATTTCAATTTCAAAGATAAAACAATTACTTACAGAAATGATTATTCCAACGGAGATTTTTTAGAAGTGACTTATCGGATTGACGACAATATTCAAAAAGAGTTTATGGAAATGCTTAAAAGGCACAGAGAAGTTGTATGCGAGCCGAAAGATTTTCATAAAGATGCCGAAACAGCTGAACTTTACACTGAGGTGATGAATCAGACTCATATGATTTATCTGACAGGTGCGGGCGAAATTTATACTTATTTCGGAACAGATGATAATATGTTTTGTTTTAATATAGGTTCGGAGGAATTCAGAACGTTTGTCTCATTTCTTGAAAGCGAAGCCGAGATAATAGAAACTGTAATGGGTTGTCCCACTGCAGGTCCCGTTACGACGCCGACAACACAGCCTGCCTCGGCTTTCACAAAAAATAACGGTTTAGTAACAACTACATTACCTGCACAGAATTCTGCTGTTGATTTAAAAGATTGTGATACTTTGGGAGAATTTGCAGAGCAGATGAAAACTGAATCCGGCTGGAGCAACGGATATGATCCCGATGTATTCTGTACATCTTATCGGGCTTACTATAAGCAAGACGGTAAAGAAGATATTGTATATTCAATTTGCATTGAAACTATGGAATCACTGAGAAAACTTCTTGTGTCAAATTCAGATAAGCAAGCAGTGATACGAAAAAGCGAAACGGGTGAGAAACTGTTATTTGATGCTTATATAAACAGTCAGAAATACAATATTTATCTTTGCAATGACGGTTGGTTGTATATATCGGATAACAATTCCAACGAGAGAGCTTTTGAAATAGGAATTGATGCCTATAACGTATTTATGCGGGAATTCTACGGTTCAAGTTGCGTCTGGACACCTGAACATCCCGTAACAATGGGATAATTTCGAAATCCCATTGACAACACTCTTAAAAAATGTTAAACTAAATAGGAATATTTTGAAGGGGATCTTTATCTATTCCGTGATAAAGGTCTCTTTTTTATGTCTGGAGGAAGATAATATGAAAAAAAATGTAGTAATCATCGGTGCAGGCCCCGCGGGTATTTTCACTGCCCTTGAAATGATTAAAAAAGGCTCAAAGAAAAGCATTATGATTGTTGAAAAGGGTCAGCCCGTTGAAAAAAGACACTGCCCTAAGGATAAAACTCAGAAGTGCGTCAACTGTAAGCCCTATTGCCATATCAC
>JAZOAX010000051.1:0-22300 GCA_045595685.1 Acutalibacteraceae bacterium | reverse complement strand
AGCACCCTTGCCGTTTCACTGACGGGAAGTCCCATAACCGAAAAATAATCTCCGTCAATTTTTTTCACAAGCACACTGCCGAAGCCCTGAATTCCGTATGCGCCTGCTTTGTCACTGCACTCACCCGTTGAAACATAACTTTCTATTGTTTCTTCACTTAATGGATAAAACTCCACCTTAGTGGTGTTGCAGAAAACCTCACAGTGATTATCCTCAGCCACGCAGACACCCGTTGAAACACTGTGAACTCTGCCCGAAAGCATACGGAGCATTCTTTTTGCATCTTCGTCATCTTTTGGTTTACCGAGAATTTTACCGTCAAGAGCAACAACGGTATCACAACCGAAAACAACGGCAACT
The DNA here is from genome assembly GCA_045595685.1 of Acutalibacteraceae bacterium. Taxonomy (GTDB): domain Bacteria; phylum Bacillota; class Clostridia; order Oscillospirales; family Acutalibacteraceae; genus UBA6857. The sequence continues at coordinate 21,940 of JAZOAX010000051.1, read as the reverse complement.
TTGTTCTTTTCCAGCACTGCAAGGGCTTTTCTTCTGCTGAGTTCGCATACGGCATCTTCGCAGGACATAGTTTCAGGTATATTTTCGTCTGCATCGGAAGGAATCACTTCAAAAGAGTAGCCTGCATTATTCAGAATTTCCCTTCTTCTGGGAGAAGCAGATGCCACAATAAATCTTTTCATCACAATTTTCCTTCCTTTTTGAGTTTTGCAACTTTCAAAACAAGGGCAACGGTTTTGGCATCGGATATTTCTCCCGCCATAACCATTTCCTCTGCCTTTTCAAGAGGTATTTTTTCTGCCGAAAGGAATTCACCCTCGTCAAGGTGACTGTGGGTTGCGTGAAGTCCCACTGCAAGAAAAAGATAAATAATTTCACTGCAATAAGCAACAGTGGGATAAATTGTACCCATTGAAATTACTTTATCGGCAACAACACCGCATTCTTCTTCAAGTTCACGGATACCTGCAGCGAGAGGATCTTCGCCTTTTTCAAGTTTACCTGCAGGAAGTTCTGTCAGCACCCTTTTAAAAGGATAGCGGAACTGTTTTACAAAAAAGAGTTCGTCATTATCTGTCAAAGCAGCAAGACAAACGCCGCCGCTGTGTTCAACAACTTCTCTGAAACTTTTTGAGCCGTCGGACAGTTCAACATCGTCAACATGAACACGGATAATTTTTCCGTCGAAAATATTTTTTTCATTCAAAGTTTTTTCTGTCATAGCAACCTCCGTATAAGGTATATTACAGCGGTTTTATTAATATATATTCCTTAGGTGATTAAAATGAAGAATATTATAAAACCCTGTGAATTTGATTATAACACAAATATCCGATTTATTGAAGAGTTAATTAAAGAATATCCTTTTTTGTCTGCCGAAATAATAGGAAGAAGCAGTCTCGGAAGAGGTATTTTTGCTTTGGAGATAGGCAACAGAAAAAATTCTGTTGTATACGCAGGCGGATTTCACGGCTGTGAGTGGCTGACAAGTGAAGTGCTGATGCTTTTTGTGGAAAACATCTGCAGAGCCATAAAACACAGAACGTTGCTTTGCGGTGTTGACATAAGAAGAGCCCTTACTCAACTTGGAATTACTGTTGTACCCTGCGTTAACCCTGACGGTGTTGAAATTGCACTGAAAGGCTTTGAAAGTGCAGGAAATATGAAATCTTACCTGGGTAAACTCGGAGAGTGGGACTATCACAAATGGAAAGCCAATGCAATGGGCGTTGACATCAACCACAATTTTTCTGCCGGCTGGGATATCCTTCACCAAATGGAAAAAGAAGAAGGCATAACCGGTCCTTCTTCAAAGCAGTACGGCGGTGAATATGCCGAGAGTGAGCCTGAAACAAAAACTCTTACCCGACTTTGCAGACTCAGAAATTTCCGACAGTGTATGGCACTTCACAGTCAGGGAGAAGAAATTTACTGGCAATACGGTGAAAGCACACCGAAACAAAGTTCTATGATGGCAAAAATTCTTGCAGATTCAAGCGGTTACGCACTCTCCGAGCCTGAGGGACTTGCAAGTTACGGTGGTTTTAAAGACTGGTTCATTGATGAATTTCACGCACCCGGATTCACCTTTGAAATAGGCAAAGGTGAAAATCCCCTGCCCCGAAGCGAACTGTATGACATTTACGGCAAAATTGAGGAGGCTCTGACACTCTTTGCGCTGATGTGAGAGCGTAGCAATGGCAGTGCAGAAGATACTATGAGAAAAACCGTACTTCGTAAAATGAAGTACGGTTTTTGATTTGTCCGGTCAGATGGGAACTGTTACCATCCGAAGTAATCGTTGAAGAAATCTTCAAAACTGCCTGCACCGCCACGGTAGTATCCGTCGTCCTGATATTCAGTTGCAGGTGCCTCAGTTGTCTGAGTTTTGCCCTTATCTTCAACAAGTGTGATTGTTACATCAAATGTGCTTGTTTTGTAAGTTCTGCTTTCAATTCTGCAAAGGGTAAGAGTGAGAGTGTCACCAACAGCGCCTGTTTCAATAAGGTCGAGAAGTACGCTTGTATCGTCCATATTTTTGCCGTTAACTGCAATAATAAGGTCGCCGACCTGAGCCTGTGTGCCTGCAAGAGAACTGTCTTCGGAAATTCCTGCAATAACAAGTGAGCCCTGAGGAAGTCCCTTTATTGAAACAACAAGAGAGTAAAGCTGATAGGAACTTACGGGTGCATATTCAATGCCGAGTTTCGGTCTGTTGGGAACATATTTATACTCAATAAGAGCATCAACAACGGGTTTTGCAATTGAAGTGGGAACTGCAAAGCCCATACCTTCATATTCTGTTGATGCAATTTTTGAAGAGTTGATACCGATAACCTGTCCTGCAGCATTAACAAGGGCACCGCCTGAGTTGCCGGGGTTGATTGCCGCATTGTGCTGAATGCAGGTCATAGTGTATGTTGAAGCAACGGAACGGTCAATTGCAGAAACAATGCCGTTTGTGATTGAGCCGAAATATTCTGAACCGCCGGGATTACCGATAGCATATACGGGCTCACCGATTTTAAGAGTTGTTGAATCACCGAATTCTGCAAGAGGAAGTCCTGTCTGCTGAACTTTTACAACGCCGATATCTGTTCTTTCGTCATAAGCAACAAGTTCTGCTTCAAAACTTCTTCCGTCAAGAAGAAGGACTCTGTATGATACGCCTGATTCACTGATAACGTGAGCGCAGGTTACAATATATGTCCAGCCGTCTTTTTCGCTCATAAGAACACCTGAGCCTTCACCTGCAAGTTTTCCCTGAGCATAGGTCATAACGCCGACAACGCTGGGTCTTACCTTATCTGCAACATAAACCGAGTTTACAACCTGGGTAACGGGCTGTGTTGTTGCAACTTCAAAGTTAGTGCTTGTCTCAGTTGTAACTTCTCCGTTCACCGCACCTTGCTGAACTGTAGTCTCATCAGCCGGAAGATTATTACCTGAAATAAGGCCCGTAATCATACCGATACCTGCAAGAATAAAGCATACTGCGAGAATTACTGCAACAACTGTTTTACCTTTGCTCTTTTTAGGATGCTCAAACTGAGGCGGTGTCTGTGAGGAATAGTTCGGTACCTGATAGAACTGTCCTCCGTAGTTTGTGTTCTGATTTGAATTGTATTCAGGCTGATTAATCTGAGTATATGCGGGACTTATGGGCTGCTGCACAGGTGTTTCTTCAGGATTTTTCGGTGCATAGGGGTTAAATACATCCTGCTGTGCAAAACTGTCCTGAGGCTGAGTATAGTCAACCGGTTCCTGCTGAGGTGCAGTGTATTGTGTAAAATATTCCTGAGGTTCAGAAGTCGGAACAGTTTCTTCTGTCTGTTCTTCCGCGTCATATTCAGGCTGAGGAGCAGAAAAAACATAGTCGGGCACCTGCTCGAAACTGTCATCTGCTTCAGTATAACCGCTCTGTATATTTTCTTCCTGCTCACCTGCAACTTCTGCAGGTACCGATTCATCCTTCACATCTTCAGGATCTGAAGGAAAAAAGTTACCGTTAAAATTACCTTCGTTCATTGTGGACTCCTTACTAAAATCTAAAATATATTATCTTTGTAAACACAATATAATAAAAAATTAAAATAAAACTTAAAGAGTATGCTTTGCTTCTTTTATTCTGTAAAGGGAATTTCAAAAGCAAATTCTGTGTATTCACCCTGCTTGCTGTCGGCAGTTATGTCACCGTCGTGCATATTGATAATTGTTTTAACAATATACAAACCGAGTCCCACACCTTTTGTGTCGTAACTTCTTGATTTGTCAACTTTATAGAAACGCTCAAAAATTCTTGCAATTTCTTCCGGTGTTACACCGGCACCTGAATTGCGGATTATAACCTTTGTGCTTTCTCCGTCATTACTTGCAAAAACAGTGATTGTGCCGTTTTCCGGCGTAAACTTCACAGCGTTATCAAAAAGATTATAAATTACCTGCTGAATAAGATCCTTATCGGCACGCATAATGACGGAGCCCATATTTTCAAAGCCTTCTATATTTATATGCTTTTCATCTATCTTTCTTTCAAAAGAAAGAAGGGTGTCAAAAATCTGTGTTGATACATCATAGGAAGTGGGGGCAAGCTGAACTTCCCCTGCTTCGATTTTTGAAAGATTGAGCATTGATACAACCATTCTTGAAAGCCTTTTGACTTCAGAAGAAACAATGGAAAGATACTTCTTTTCTTCCTCGGGCGGAATTGTACCGTCAAGTATGCCGTCAATAAAGCCGCCGATGGAAGTCATAGGCGTTTTAAGTTCGTGGGATACATTTGCAACGAAACTTTTCTGTGATTCTTCATTAACACGCAGTTCGTCAGCCATTTTATTAAGAGCCTTTGCAAACTCACTGAAGTCACTCTTTTTATAATCTTCGTTTGCTCTGTGGCTGAATTCACCTTTTGCAAAATGCCTTGTTACCTCCTGCATTTCACTCAAAGGCTTTGTAATACCCTTTGTGGTGGAATACATAGCAATGAAAACAACAAGAAGTGCCAACAGAATAACATAAGACATTGATTGAACAATACCTGCAACATAGGGCAAAAAGCCTGTAATAGCATCTTCAACGGCAAATGTTACTGCAATAACCTCTCCGTTCAGTTTGACGGGTACTGCAACAACGAACTTACCGATACCGAATTCATCTTCTGTGGTATAGTCCGAAAAGCCGCCGTCTTTAGCTCTGAGCATATGATCTTCAGTGACTTTAAGGCTACGATGGGCTGCACAGACTGAAAAACCGCTTTCATTATCACAGCAATAAATAACCTTACCGTTGATATCTGTTATAAAATAATCGGAAAGTGTTGCTTCGTGCACAAGTTTCAATGCATTTTCAATAACCTCGCGGTCGCTTTCACTTAATTTTTCACTTTCATCAAAAGAAGCATATGCGGCTGAAAGATTCTGTGCATTTCTTGTGAGAACATCGACCCTGTCCGTCCACCACTGACCTGCCACAAACAGCATCATAACAAAACCGATGAAAACAAATCCCAGCAGAACAGTTAATGTGGACACACCGAAATATCTTCTGAAAAGATTACTTTTTCTCTGTTTTCTTTTTTTCTTAGTTTTCATTATTTTTTCCTCTCCCGAGTGCTTAGACAAGAACACAATAAGTCTTAAAAACGCCCAAAATTAATCGGGCGTTTTTTTATTGATTATTCCTTTGTTTCAAACTTATAACCTACGCCCCAGACAGTTCTGAGTTCCCATTTGTCAGATGCACCTTCGAGTTTTTCGCGAAGACGCTTAACGTGAACGTCAACAGTTCTTGAATCGCCGTAATAGTCATATCCCCATACTTCGTCAAGAAGCTGGTCTCTTGTGAAAACTCTGTTGGGATTTTTTGCAAGGTGGAAGATAAGTTCCATTTCTTTGGGAGGTGTATCAATCTGAACACCGCCTACTTTAAGTTCGTAGTTTGTGAGATTAATTGAAAGTTTGTCGTAGTGAACTTCCTTAACTTCATCGGATGCAGAAGCAGCACTACGGCGCAGAACTGCCTTGATTCTGGCAACAATTTCCTTTGTGTCAAATGGTTTTACAACATAGTCGTCTGCACCGAGTTCAAGGCCGAGAACTCTGTCAAAAACTTCACCTTTTGCAGTAAGCATAATAATGGGGGTTTCAGAGAATTTTCTGATTTCTCTGCACACCTGCCAGCCGTCAAGTTTGGGAAGCATAATGTCGAGAAGAACAAGTGAGGGACTTTCTTCCTGGAAAGTTGCAACTGCAGAAACGCCGTCATTGGCAATAACTACATTGTAGCCTTCCTTTGTAAGATAGAGTCTGAGAAGTTCGCAAATGTTAAGATCATCGTCAACAACAAGAATTTTTTCTGCGTTCATTGTTATTTCTCCTTTTTTCTACTTAATTTTTTATATAGTAACTTGTTTAACTTAAAATAACCTATATTCAGTATTTTTATTTTTTGTGAAAAAATACATCACATTCTTTCGGGAGCATCAACTTTAAGCATTTTAAGAATACTCTTCATTGTATCCCTTGTGCAGATGCAAAGGAAAATTCTTGCCTGCATAAGTTTTTCGTCTTCAACACCAACACGGCAGTTGTTATAGAACTTGTGGAAGTGTGTTGCAAGTTCAATTGCATAATGAGTAACTTTTGCAGGGTCATAGTTCTTTGCTGCGTTGATAATTACATCACCGAGAGATGAAAGGTAACGGATAAGTTCTCTTTCTTCTTCTGTGCTGAGAAGCATAAGTTCTTTTGCAGTGCAGTCACGGATTACCTTGCCTTCTGATTCAAGTTTGGAAAGAATGCTGCAGATTCTTGCGTGAGCGTACTGACAATAGTAAACGGGATTCTGTGAACTCTGTTCAACTGCAAGGTCAAGGTCAAAGTCCATAAGTGAGCCGGGCTCTCTCATATTGAAAAGGAAACGGACTGCATCAATGGGCACTTCGTTGAGAAGGTCAACAAGGGTGATAGCTTTACCTGTTCTCTTACTCATTCTCACAACTTCGCCGTCACGGACAAGACGGACAAACTGCATAAGAAGAATATCAAGTCTTTCAGGGTCAATTCCCACAGCCTTCATTGCACCTTTCATTCGTGCAACGTGACCGTGATGGTCTGCGCCCCACACGTCAATTGCCTTATCAAATCCGCGTTTTTCAAGTTTGTTTCTGTGGTATGCGATATCTGCTGCAAAATAAGTGGGATTACCGTTTGCTCTTATAAGAACATCATCTTTCAGTTCAAGTTTATCAATATATTCCTGAGTTTTGCCCTGAGAAAGAAGCATTTCGGTCTGAATATCTTTATTCTTATACCAGAGGGCACCATCTTTTTCATAGGTATGGCCGCCCTTTTTAAGAATATCAATGGTTTCCCGGAGTTCGCCACCGTTATGAAGTGTGAGTTCGCTGAACCACAAATCATAGTCGATACGGTATTTTTCCATTGCCTTTTTCATATTATCAAGGTTTTTGGGAAGTGCAAACTCAACAAGAGCCTTTCTTCTTTCTTCTTCGCTCTTTTCGAGGTAACTGTTGCCGTAAACTTCTTTGAATTCCCCTGCTCTTTCGGTAATATCCTCACCGTGATAACTGTCTTCGGGAAGTTCGGCATCAACACCGCAAAGCTGCTGATATCTTATATCAAGAGAAAGGGCGAATTTATCAATCTGATTACCTGCATCGTTTACATAAAACTCTCTTTTAACATCATAACCTGCATAGTCGAGAACTGCCGCAAGGCAGTCACCAAGAGCACCGCCTCTTGCGTTGCCCATATGCATAGGGCCGGTGGGGTTGGCAGAAACGAATTCAACATTTATGCTCTTGCCCTTGCCGTAATCGGATCTGCCGTAGTTTTCACCTGCTTTTCTGATTTCAAAAAGCACATCGGCATAATAAACATCTGAAAGGTAGAAATTTATAAATCCGGGGCCTGCAATTTCAACTTTTTCAAAATAAGTGCCTGCAAGGTCTATATTTTCTGTAATTGCTTCTGCAATTTTTCTCGGCGGAAGTCTGAAAGTTCTGGCATTGACCATTGCCGCATTTGTTGAATAGTCACCGTTTTTTCTGTCTGCGGGAACTTCAACGGAAAATGTGCTGATTTCACCTTGGCTGAGAATGCCGTTTTCCTGAGCCTTGCTTATGGCAGAAATAACCATTTGTCTTATCTGATTCTGCGCTTTGTTAACGGTTTCTGACATTTTTATATCCTCTTTTCAAATCTTAGTGTTTTTTCTTTAAAGTTATGTTGAATTCAATTTCTCCGATGGGCTGCATTTCCTGGTCTGTTGCGTATCTGAAAACAAGTGTGCCGCCATCAGCCGTCATTTCGGATTCAACCTTTTTGGCCGTGATACCGAGAGAAAATGCTCCATAGGGTGTTACATGGTGAGAAAGATGTCTTATTCCCATTTCAATTGTCATATATGAATTTATTCCGCCTTCTCTGGAAACGGAAATACGGCTTTCATTTTCCACCTTGAGAACTGTTCTGCTTTCACCCTCTTCGGAATCATCTTCCGTATAGGTTATTATATAGTCCCCGTTTTCCATTTCAAGATTGGCGTGGGTTGTCATTTCAAGAATTTCTTTTTCTCCGTCTGTTTCCTGCACGGTAACAACGGTTATAAGATACTGATTTTCCATCAAAATTTCCTTTCGGCAGTTTACATAAATATACATTATAAATAATATCACAAGTCTCAGAAAAAATCAATTTATTCTGAGATATTTTTTATATCCTTGACATAATAAGAAGAAAAAATATATAATGTATATATTATTATTTAAAAATACAACTCATTGCGAGGTATCAACTATGTTTTTATGTTATAACGATGCTGCTCATCTGAGTTATTTCGGTTGGGAAAACGAGGCCCTGCCTTTGGGCAACGGCAAAATCGGTGCTAAGGTTTTCGGCGGCAAAGAATGTGAACTCATACATTTCAACGAAAAAACTCTCTGGTCAGGCGGCGCAGCCGTTGAGGGCTTCAATTCAGGCATTTCCAACACCGACAAGGGAAAATCTCTCAGAGAAATACAGTCTCTGATCAACGACGGCAACATCTCTGCCGCAACATCAAGAATGAAAGAACTTGAGGGTAATCCTATCGGTTTCGGCGCTTATCAGAGTTTCGGAAACCTTTATATTCATTTTGACCACGCAAGCGAATATCAGAGTTACGTGCGCGACCTTGACCTTGATACCGCTTCGGCAATGGTGACTTACCGCCTTGACAAAACCACTTACACAAGGCACTATTTTCTGAGTTATCCCGACAATGTGTTTGTTGGAAGAATTGACCTTGCAACTAAACATTCCGAAGATGAAAAAGAGCCGAAACCCGACCCCGCAATTAACTTTGAGGCTTATTTCGTGTCTGACCAGAAAGGAATAAGCAAGGCAGAGGGTGACACAATTTATCTTTCGGGCACCGTTAATGCAAACATCGGCCTTGAAGGTGAGGACGGTAAAGACAAAAATGCAATGAAATATGCCATGGCAGTGAAATTCATTGCAGAAGGAGGCGCGGTTTCTGCCCTCGATGACGGCAAAATCAAGGTAGCGAACGCAAAAAGCGTTGTTATAATTGCAAGCCTTGCAACAGACTATGTGAATGATTATCCCCGTTTTTCCGACGGAAGCGACCCCATGGAAAAAGTAAATGCCTGTGTTGAAAACGCTTCACAGTTCACTTTCCCCGAACTTTACAGAAGACATCTTGAAGATTACAAAGCACTTTACCACAGAATGAGTTTCAGCCTCGGTGAAGATGAACTCAAATATTCCACCGACTATATGCTCAAGCGCTTTGAAAAGAAAAGAGAATATAAACGAAACCTTATCACTCTGCTTTTCCAGTACGGCAGATATCTTCTTATCGCTTCTTCAAGAGAAGGTTCTCTGCCTGCCAACCTTCAGGGAATATGGAATGCCAAAAACAATCCCCCCTGGAGTTGCGACTACCATTTCAACATCAATGTGCAGATGAACTACTGGGCTGCTTACTGCAGTAACCTTACCGAAACTGCACTTCCCTTTATTGACTTTGTGAATTCACTTAAAAAGCCCGGCAGAATTGTTGCTCACGAAACTCTCGGCATTGGTGACGGCGACTATGAAAAAGAAACGGGCTGGATGATTCACACAATGGTCACTCCTTTAGGTTTTGTGGGTCCCGGTTGGGAATGGAAGTGGGGCTGGGCACCAACTAACGGTGCCTGGGCAACACAGAATATGTTCGACTATTATCTTTATACCCTTGACATTGAAAAACTGAAAAATGATATCTATCCCACAATGCAGGAATGTGCACTTATGTGGTCACAACTTCTTGTGAAAGATAAAAAAAGCGGCAGACTCACCGTGTCTCCCGGTTTTTCACCCGAGCACGGTCCCGTAGGAGCAGGTAACACCTATGACCAGAGCATAATTTATAACCTTTATGAAGATGTGCTTTGTGCCGCAGATGAACTCACAAAGCACGGATATCAGAATTCGGTAAACGATGAACTTATTGACACTATCAGGCAGCAGTTACCTTTACTCAAGCCCGTTAACATCGGCAAATGGGGACAGATTAAAGAATGGTACGATGAAGACAGTTTCTTTATGAGAGGTTTCCACACAAAAGGCGTTCAGAAAAAGCACCGTCACCTTTCACATCTTCTCACTCTTTATCCTTTCAGACAAATTGATGCAGACGACCCGAAAATGTTGAAAGCAGCCCTCACTTCTGTTGAAGACAGAGGAAAAAAGAGTACGGGATGGGGTCTTGCAGTGAGACTTCTTTCCTATGCGAGACTTCACAAGGGCAACGAATGTGAAGAAATTATTGAAAACATTATTTCAACCGCTGTTCTCAAAAACCTTTTCGGCACACATCCGCCTTTCCAGATTGACGGTAACTTCGGTTATGTTGCAGGTGTTTGCGAAATGCTTCTTCAGAGCCACAGCAAGTATCTCCATTTGCTTCCCGCACTTCCTGACAGTTGGAAAGAGGGCGAAATCAAAGGCCTTCTTGCAAGGGGTAACTTTGAAATAAGCATGAAATGGACTTCGGGCAAACTCAAGGAAGGTACTGTGAAATCCAATATGGGCGGAAAATGCAGCATCAGATATGACGGCAAAATAATGCTTGTTTCAGACGAAAACGGCAACGAAATTGAAACCGATTTCACCGACGGTATCACCACTTTCCAAACAGAAAAGGGCAAAACCTATAAAATCAGTTGATTTTTAATTTGCAAGAAAAAAACTGCAACAGATATTATTTAAAGGCATCTGAATTTTCTCTCAGATGCCTTTGTTTTGTCTGTTAATCCTATGAAGCGTTCTTTTTATGCGGTGAAAATTATAATTCCGTCAGGCTTCTGAAGACATAGCCCTGTTCTCTTGCTTTATCTATAATTTCAGGCAAGGCTTCAGCGTTATCGTGGGATACACTGTGAAGAAGAATTATTGCACCGTCGTGAAGCCGTGACATCACCGTTTTCACTGCATAATCTTTTCCCTGAATATTTTCAGTGTTCCAATCGTTATAGGCAACGGACCAGAATACACTTACATACCCCAAAGATGCAACAAGGTCAAGGGCACTTTCGGTGTATTCACCTGCAGGAAAGCGGAAAAACTTTGATGCATAACCGAAGTTTTCACGCATATAGTTTTCAAAAGTTTCAAGTTCTTTTGCCATTTTTGTTCTGTCAATTTTTGCAAAAGAAGCGTGTGTGGCGGAATGGTTACCCACTATGTGCCCCTCTTTTATCATACGGGTGATAAGTTCAGGCTCACTTTTAACATGGTCAAGGGTGCTGAAAAATGTGGCGGTAACATTTTTTTCTTTCAGTGTATCCAGAACATCTGATGTAAGGTTATCGTGCTCGTATCCGCAGTCAAAGGTGAGATAAAGTACCTTTTCTTTGCTTTTTGTATCCAGCGTTACGGCGGAAAAAGGCGCAAAATCTTTCTGGAACTGCACAACGGTATGGTGAGGCTTGCCGTCGGCGGCAGGTCCGTGGGAATGGGATTTCATTTCCAGGGAATATCCTTTGGTGTTTTCACCTGCTGTATAGGTAATAGGTGGCAAAGCGGTGTAACCTGTAAGGGTTTTGCCGCCCTTTTCACCTGTTATTACCATATTCTGAAAATCTATGGGATAATCAGTTGCTTCGTTTTCATCGCTTAGAACCGTTGACGAATTTATCTGGGGTGCGAGGTTGGTGACAGACGGCGTTTCGGTTTGGCTTTCACTTTCTTTGCTTGTGCCCTCAGTGGTTACAATATCTGAAAGATTATCATTCACATCACCCTTGCCGCAACAACTGAAAGTGAAGAGAACAAGACTGATGCAAAGAAAAACGGAAATTATTTTTTTCACTCTTATCAACTCCTTTTATGTATCTCAGACGGAATCATTTCTCCGTCTGATTATATGGCTTATTTGAACATATAGCGGACATCGCCCACAAAACCTTCAAGGTTTTTCATGGCCTTGTTCATATTTTTCTTTGCTGAACGCTTCATACCTGAGCCTGCCGCCATACCTTTCATATAAGCACCGACGCCGCCGACTGCCATACCGATGCCGACGCCTTTCATAATGCTTTTCATATCCATATTTTCTCCCACTCCTTCATAAATTATTTGTGCCCTGACGGGACATTATTATTTTGGTGAGGAGATTTTTCATTAGACAAGGGAATTTTTCACAAACATATTTATTTTTTCTTTCATTAATGGTACAATGGTAAGAAGCAAAGGAAAGGAATTTTAATAATGTCTAAAATTAACATTGTTCTTGTTGAGCCGCAGATACCCCAGAACACAGGTAACATTGCAAGAACCTGTGCAGCAACGGGGGCTTCGCTGCACCTTGTGAAACCTATGGGGTTCACTGTGGACGACAAAAAACTTAAAAGAGCAGGCCTTGATTACTGGCATCTGCTCGATATAACTTATTATGACAGCCTTGAAGACTTTTATTTAAAAAACAAGGGCGGTAATTTTTTCTATTTTACAACCAAGGGCAGAAAAATATATTCCGATGTTGATTTTCCCGAAAACTGCTTTATTGTTTTCGGCAGAGAAGATGCGGGACTTCCCGAAGCGATTTTAAAAGAAAATCCCGAAACTTCCCTGAGAATACCTATGATAGACGAGGCTCGAAGCCTTAATCTTTCAAACACCGTTGCTCTGGTAACTTATGAAATTCTCCGTCAGTGGAATTTCCCCGACCTTCTTTGCGAAGGCAAACTGACAAAATTTGACTGGTAAGGTGATTATATGAACAAGAATTTTTCAAAAGAAGATATATTGAAAAAGCACGAAACAAATGTTAAATCCGCACACACTGCAATTTTCTTTTCAGGTGTTCTGGGACTTATTTATATTATCCGTTTTTTCATTACAGGCAATTTTAACTATTTCTTCAGCCTTTCTTTTACAGATATGATTCTCAGAATAGGAAAAAGTAACGGACAGATAATTTTGCCTGCAATAGTTTCCGTAATTTTTGCTGTGTTGTATATTGTATTCGGTGCATTGGGTGCAAAAAAGCCCCCTTTACTTTACGCTGCTCTGGGAGTTTATATTTTTGATTTTATCTGCCTTATTGTTTCAATGGTTTTCATTTTCGAAAAACCTCTTGACCAGAAATGCTTCATTGACCTCATTGTACATTTGTTTGTGGTAACATTTCTTGTTGTGGGCATTGTCTCATCTAAAAAGATTAAAGAATAATTTTTCCGTAACACAAAAACGCTGCTGTACATCTTAAAGTACAACAGCGTTATTTTTTATTCAATACTCATTCCTGCAAAAGCGTTAAGTTCAAGTCCTGCCGTATTGCCGCTCAGGTACTCGTAATATCCCTGTGAGCCAACCATAGCCGCATTGTCACCGCAAAGGGAAAGTTCGGGAAGATAAAGTTTCCAACCGTGCTTTTTGCAAAGTTCGGTGATATCTTTTCTCAGAACTGAGTTTGCCGAAACACCGCCTGCAATAACAAGGGTTTTGTGTCCGTAATCACGCATTGCTTTTTCGGTATTTTTGCAAAGACAGTTTGAAACAGCCTTCATAAAAGATGCACCAAGGTCTGCTTTGTTGATTTCAACACCTTTTTGCTCTGCATTGTGAATGGTGTTTATTACCGATGTTTTAAGACCTGAAAAACTGAAATCATAGGGACAGTTTTCCACCTTTGGCATCGGGAATTTAAATGCATCAGCGTTTCCGTCTTTTGCCATTTTGTCCATATTCAGTCCGCCGGGATAGGGAATACCCATTGTTCTTGCCGCTTTGTCAAGGGCCTCGCCTGCTGCGTCGTCTCTTGTTCTGCCAACAATTCTGAAGTCCGTGTAATCCTTCACTTCAACCATCATTGTATTTCCGCCGCTTACAACAAGGCAGAAAAAAGGAGGTTTGAGTTCACTGTGAGTAATATAGTTTGCCGCAATGTGTGAACGCAGATGGTGTACGGGTACAAGGGGCAGATTTTTTCCGTAGGCAAGACCCTTTGCATAGTTTACGCCCACCAGAAGTGCACCGATAAGTCCCGGTGCGTATGTAACTGCCACAGCGTCAATGTCATCAAGAGTGACTTCTGCATCGGTAAGAGCTTTTTCCACAACACCTGAAATTGCCTCTGCGTGACGGCGTGATGCAATTTCAGGCACAACTCCGCCGTAAATTTTATGCTCGGGCACCTGAGATGCCACCACACTTGAAAGCACTTTCCTGCCGTTTTCAACAACAGATGCGGCAGTTTCATCGCAAGAAGATTCAATAGCAAGTATTTTCATTTATCAATCATTCCTTATTAAAATTCTTAGTCATTATAAGTGCATTTTCCGTCGGATCCGAATAGAAATTTTTGCGTTCACCCATTTTTTCAAAACCTCTTTTTTCATAAAGAGAAATGGCTGTGCGGTTGCTGATTCTCACTTCAAGAGAAATAAATGCACAGTTTTCTTTAATGGCAAGGGTTTCACCGTAAACAAGAAGTTTTTCACCTATACCCTGCCTTCTGTATCCGGGGAGAACGGCAATATTTGCAATGTAACATTCGTCAAGAACAATATGCATTCCCATATATCCTGCAACCTTGCCGTTAATTTCATAAACAAAAAACCGTGCACCTGAGTTACGGAGTTCTTCTCTGAGTCCGTCTTCACTCCAGGGTTTTGAAAAGCACTGTTTTTCAATTTCTGCAACAAAAGGAACATTATCCTGTGTCATCGGTGTAATCAAAGAAAAAACAGAACCGTTCAGCATATCTTCAAGTTCACTTTCAATCTGCTTTGCACATTCAAGGTAAACATCTTCGTCCATGCCGTAAGGGTCACTGATTTCACCCATGGATATGAGTTTTTCCTCAGGTACATAAGGCAAAAGAGCATATTTGTGGCTCTGTGTCATACACACAATAAAATCCGCTTCATCAAGAATGTATCCGTTAACCTGCCTTGACCTGTGGGACGAAATATCGGCGCCGAAAAACAGAGCCGCTTTTACGGCGTTTTCTGTTGCCGTATCCCCCGCAAAAGCACCCGTACCCGCACTCGATACGGTTATATCAAGTTTTCTTTCTTCAATTTTTTTCTTCATAATACCCTCAGCTATGGGGCTTCTGCAGGTATTACCCGTGCAAACAAAAAGAATATTCATATCCGTCTTCTTCACTTTAAAAATTATTACTTATATATAGTATATTTTTTTGCAAAAAAAGTAAATATATTTTCCGAATTTGTTTTCTTTTAAAATTCTTAAACAGAATGATAAATCAACAAATTTAATTATTATTCTATTTTGGAAATAAAAACTATATATAATGTTATATAATATCAATACCTATAAAAAGGAGGTTAAAACTATGAAAAAACTTTTAGCAGTATTACTCAGTGTTCTTTGTCTGTTCTCTGCTTTTGTTACTCCCGCTTTTGCAGCACCCGGTGACATTATCGGTGACATTGTTGAAGATTATCTCGGTGTGACAGAAGAAGACGGCATCGACCAGGAAATGATGTACGGTATCCACTATGCAATGGAGCCCGTTACCCTTGTAAGCATTATGTATAAGCCTAACCCCACCATTACCTTTGCACAGCCCGTTATGACAAAGGTAACAACAGATACTCCCATTTCTGTTGACTATGAATTCCTTTACTGGAGACACGGTGAAACAGGCGAAATCTACTATCCCGGTGATGATATTGAAGTTACAGGTAAGGTAACACTCTACGCTGTATGGCAGGAAAAGAATGACGGTAACCCCAGATTCATCAGAGTTATTATGAGCGCTTTTGAAACACTTGGCCGCCTCGTTCAGAAATTCCTTGGTATAGTGGAAGATTTTGAAGAATTTGAAAGTGAATACTACGAAACAACAACTATGCCTGCTGATGCAGCATAACTTAAATTAAAAAGCAAATATCCGATGCTTTCGCATCGGATATTTTTTTGCCCGTTTTAGCAACCGCAATGATCGTTGCAACCGCAACCGCAGTTATTGCCGCAACCGTTACCGCCGAAGATGCCGCCTTCATTACCACAGCACATTGAGAGGATGAGAAGGATCACGATCCATGAACAAGCACTGCCGCCGAACAAACCGTTGTTACATGCCATTTGTGTTTACCCCCTTTCCGAAGCGCAGATTGAACTTTTCGTTCTTTCCGCCTTCCATCACCATTATACGAAAAAGATGAAAGTGTGTTACATTTTTTGAATATTGATTTTTGAAAGGGTGAAAAATAATATGAGGTGATTTTTGTGACAAAACGAAATATCAATTCATTCGGACCCTTTTTCTGCGGAGAAGAAAACGAAAGTCAGATTTTTTCTGACCTTTCAGAAAAGCATCATACCTCTTTTTTGCACGAAAACCGTTTTCAAAATATATCCGACTCTGAAAATGAAAGAAAATTAACGGAAAGTGAAGAAAATTAAAGATAAATTCAGATTTTGGCGTACCAAAAATCGTTTTTGACCTTTTTTGACCTTTGAAAGATGCAAAAATTCGGTTATAATAAAATCAAAGGTCAAAGAAAGTCAAAGTCAAATTTAATCAAAGTAAAGGAAGTGACCCCGTGAACCTGTCAAACGCTATTGCACAGATGATAACTGAAATGCTGCAGGATAAATCCGAAATTGAAATACAGCGCAACATTCTTGCACAGGATCTGGGATGCGTTCCGAGTCAGATAAACTATGTTCTGTCTTCACGCTTCACACCCGAAAGAGGCTTTATTGTTGAAAGCCGACGCGGTGGCGGCGGTTGTATCAGAATCACACGCATAAGTTACGACAAAGATACTCTTATTATGCAGGTGATAAACTCCGTCGGAAACAGAACAGACGAAAACACTCTGAGGAATCATCTTGTAAACCTTGTTTATCATAAACTAATTTCTGAAAGAGATGCCGCACTGATTATGGCAGGATGCGGTGACACAAACTTCAAAATTCTCCCTGCCGAAATCAGAGATATTATCAGAGCAACCGTATTCAAACAAATGCTGCTTACTGCAATGCAAGAATAAAAGTAATCAAGGAGGTAATTATTATGTTATGTCAGAACTGTAAGAAAAACGAAGCAACCACTCACATCAAACGCGTACTTAACGGCGAAGCCACAGAAAGCCACCTTTGTTCAAACTGTGCACAAAGCCTTGGCGTAGGAAGTTTCTTTGATGATTTTTCCCTTAATATGCCCGACATTTTCTCGGGACTTTTCGGAGACAGTACCTTTGCCCTTGAAGGCAGCAGACTTGACCGCTGTGAAAAATGCGGCTGCTGTTTTGACGATATTATCAAAACAGGCTCTGTGGGATGTTCCGACTGTTATGAAAAATTCTATTCGAAACTTCTCCCTTCAATTCAGAGAATTCACGGTAAAGCAAAACATTCCGGTAAAATTCCCAGGCGCACAAACGAAAAAATTGTGACCAAAGAAAAAACTGCAGAAGAAAAAATAGAAAGTCTTAAGCAGGATATGCAAAAGGCAATTAACGAGCAGAATTTCGAGCAGGCTGCCGTTTTAAGAGACGAAATAAAAAAACTGAAAGGAGAAAACTGAAATGACCTGGTATAAAAACAAAGGCAACGAAGGCGACATCGTTTTAAGCACAAGAGTACGCCTTGCAAGAAACCTTGAAGATTATCCCTTCCCCATAAGACTCACTGCACAGGAAAAGAAAAATGTTTCCCTTGTTGTGAAAGAAAGCCTTGCAGATTATAACGGCAGAAACCTTTCATATATTGATATGTCGACCCTTGCACCGGCTCAGGCAGTTTCCCTTGCAGAAAAGCATCTCATCAGTCCTGAATTTGCCTATGAAGGCGCAGGCAGAGCACTTCTTATTTCAGACGAAGAAGATGTAAGCATTATGCTTTGCGAAGAAGACCATATCAGAATTCAGGTTATTCTTCCCGGTCTCAGCCTCAATGAAGCCTTCGGCGAAGCGGATAAAATCGACTCCATAATTGAAAATAAACTCAACTACGCCTTTAACGAGCGTATCGGATACCTTACTCAGTGCCCAACAAATCTCGGAACAGGTATGAGAGCATCTGTTATGCTTCACCTTCCCGCCCTGAGAAAAAAAGGTGCTATGCGCCGCCTCTCAACCACCGTTGCCAAACTCGGACTCACTCTCAGAGGCTCATACGGTGAGGGCAGTGATATTTCAGGCGATATATATCAGTTAAGCAATCAGGTAACCCTCGGCATCAGTGAAAGTGCCGCCCTTCAGAATCTTACCTCAATTGCAATGCAGATTGTGTCTCAGGAAAAGCAGGCCCGTGCTTCTCTTATCAAAGATGAAGACTTCATTGACAAAATCTACCGCTCCTGGGGTATTCTCCGCAGTGCATACAAACTCACTTCCAATGAACTCACAAATCTCATCTCCTATGTTAAAATGGGAGCCGCGGAAGGTATTATTGATGTACCCACAGAAAAACTTACACAGATGTTCATTGAACTTCAGCCTGCAACAATAAATGTTGCTCAGGGAAAAACCCTTTCTCAGAGTGAAAGAGATGTTCTCAGGGCTGAAAAGGTAAGAAAAGAACTCAGTTGATTTAAAGAAGGATGTTGAACCTGATGTTTGACATCCTTCATTTTTTTATCAGGAGGTAACTAAAATGTATAAATTCACAGGTTTTACGGAAAAAGCCAACAGAGCCCTGAACTCTGCTGTTGAAATTGCAGAAAATCTCGGCCACACATATATAGGAAGCGAACATCTTCTTGCAGGCATTGTGAGAGAAGATAACGGAACGGCAACAACACTTCTTCTGAAAAAAGGTGTGAACATTCAGAATGTTGAAGAAAGCATAAGAAAAAACATCGGTGTGGGAATTCCCACAGTGCTTACCCCCAACGATTTCACCCCCCGTTCAAAGCACATTATTGAACTATCTCTTTCTATTGCGCAAAATGAAAATGCAGGTTATGTGGGCACTGAGCATATTCTGAAAGCCATGCTCACAGAAGAAGACTGCTGTGCGGTTTCTCTGCTTTCTGACCTTGGCGTGTCTTCAGGTATTATCCTTGATGAACTCAGAAACGGTGCAGAAAAAACTTCACCCTTCGGTCATTCCCAGTCAGGCAGAAAAAACACTAAAGGTAAAAGCAATACCCCGTCCCTCGACAAGTACGGTCAGGACCTTACTGCAAAGGCGGCGGCAAACGAAATTGACCCCGTTATCGGCAGAGAGCAGGAAATTGAAAGGGTTATTCAGATTCTTTCAAGAAGAACAAAAAACAACCCCTGCCTTATCGGAGAACCCGGTGTGGGTAAAACAGCCATAGCCGAAGGTCTTGCGGTAAAAATTGTTAAAAACGAAGTGCCTGAACTTCTGAAAAACAAAAGGGTGGTCTGCCTTGACCTTACGGGTATGGTTGCAGGAACAAAATACCGCGGCGATTTTGAAGGAAGAATCAAGGGCTGCATTGAAGAAGTGAGCAAAAACAAAGATGTTATTCTTTTTATTGACGAAGTGCACAACCTTATCGGTACGGGCTCTGCAGAAGGTGCCGTTGATGCGGCAAATATTCTCAAGCCCTCCCTTGCAAGAAGCGAACTGCAGCTTATCGGTGCCACAACACTCGAAGAATACAGAAAATACATTGAAAAAGATTCCGCCCTTGAAAGACGTTTTCAGCCCGTAAAAGTCGGTGAGCCATCCCCCGAAGAAGCCACTGCAATCCTGATGGGCCTCAGAGACAAATACGAAGCCCATCACAAAGTAAAAATCACCGACGGCGCCATTGATGCTGCAGTGAAAATGTCTCAGCGTTATATCTCCGACAGATATCTGCCCGACAAGGCCATTGACCTTATTGACGAGGCAGCATCGAAAGTCAGACTTGGCTCTTTCACGGTTCCGCCTGAGATAAAAGAACTGGAAAGCCAACTTAAAAATATCACTGAGGAAAAGGCGTCGGCAATCAGTTCTCAGGATTTTGAAGCTGCCGCAGCCCTCAGGGACAGTGAAAAGGAACTCCTCAGCAGAATAACTGTTGCCCGCTCCGAGTGGAAAGAAGAAAAGGGACAGAAAAAAAGTGAAGTGACAGAATTTCACATTGCTGAGATTGTGTCCGGATGGACGGGTATTCCCGTAACGGAAATTACCAAAGAAGAAAGCCGCCGTCTTCTTAATATGGAAGATGTGCTTCACGAAAGAATTGTGGGGCAAGAAAAGGCGGTAAGTGCTGTTGCAAGAGCCATCAGACGAGGCAGAAGCGGACTCAAGGACCCCAACAGACCTATGGGCTCATTCATTTTCCTCGGCCCCACGGGTGTGGGTAAAACAGAACTGTGCAAGGCTCTTGGCAGTGCAATGTTCGGTGACGAAAACGCAGTTATCCGTTTTGATATGAGTGAGTTTATGGAAAAACACAATGCATCCCGTCTTGTAGGCTCGCCTCCCGGGTATGTCGGCTATGAGGAGGGTGGCCAACTTACGGAAAAAATCCGCCGTAAGCCATACAGTGTGGTGCTTTTCGACGAAATTGAAAAAGCGCATCCCGATGTTTTCAATATGCTTTTGCAGATTCCCGACGACGGAATTCTCACAGACTCCACGGGCAGAAAAGTTGATTTCCGCAACACAGTAATTATTATGACATCCAACCTTGGTGCAAAAATGATTGCAGGTGAAGGAAAATCCATCGGCTTTGGCACAGACAGCACCGAAAACACCGACAAGCGCATTGAAGCGGCAGTTATGGGTGAACTGAAAAAAACATTCAAGCCCGAATTTCTTAACAGAATTGATGAAATTATTGTGTTCGGTCAGCTGAAAAAAGATGAAATTGAAAAAATTGCAGAAAAGATGCTTCAGAACCTTAAAACAAGACTTGCTTCGATGGAAATTGATATGGAATTCGGCAAGGATGTTGTGTCCCTTGTGGCAGATGCAGGTTTTGACCCTGTTTACGGTGCAAGGCCTCTTAGAAGAGTTATCCAGAGCAAGATTGAAGACAAACTTTCAGAAGAAATTCTTGACGGAAAAATTGAAAAAAAGAAAAAGTATATCTGTAAGACCGAAAACGAGGACATCGTTTTCACTGCAGGTGAACTCGCCGAATAAAGATAAAATACCCCCCGATATGCGATGCATATCGGGGGTTGCTGTATAAAAAATCAGTAAAAATCTCTGAAAGCCTCGTCGCCCTGCGGATACAGTTCAAAGCTCATTCTTTCTTTTGTTGCGGGGTGCAGAAAAGAGACCTTACAAGACCAGAGGGCAATTGTTTTTTCTTCGTCTCTGCCACCGTATCTTCTGTCACCGAAAAGGGGCATTTTTCTGTGAGCAAACTGAACTCTTACCTGATGCGTTCTGCCTGTGTGAAGACGGACTCTTACGAGACTTTTTTCACCTTTTCTTTCAAGGGTTTTATATTCGAGAAGGGCCTTTTTTACTCCCCTTCTTTCTTTTTTTACCACAAAAGATTTGTTTTTGCTTCTGTCAAAAAAGAGAAGATCTTCCAGTGTTCCCTCGGCACTTTCACCGTGCACTACAGCAAGGTATTCCTTTTCCATTGTGCGCTCTGCCACCTGCTTTGACAGTTCCGCTGCCGCTTTCTGTGTTACGGCATAAACCATAATTCCGCCCACA
Organism: Acutalibacteraceae bacterium; assembly: GCA_045595685.1. Lineage (GTDB taxonomy): Bacteria > Bacillota > Clostridia > Oscillospirales > Acutalibacteraceae > UBA6857. The sequence goes on along the minus strand of JAZOAX010000051.1, from coordinate 311 downwards.
TCTTTATCAAGGCGATGAACGGGATAAATTTCACCCTTTGTATATTCCCTGAGTTTGTCTGTCATACAAGGCTTACCAGCCCCGTCCTGAGACAGCAGCCCTCTTTCTTTTCTGCAGACTATTATGTGGTTGTCTTCGTAAAGAATTTCCATAATTTCACCCTGATTAAAAGGGGCTGAATCCACTCGGATACAGCCCCTTATTCTTATTTAGCGTAATCTACTGCCCTTGTCTCACGAATCATATTAACCTTAATCTGACCGGGATATTCAAGTTCCTGTTCAATCTTTTCAACAATGTTGTGAGCAACA
>JAZOAX010000050.1:0-4981 GCA_045595685.1 Acutalibacteraceae bacterium | reverse complement strand
AACTTCATGTGAATAATTCATGATGTTCTTTTGCTCCTTTCGGAATTTATTAATTGGTTTAATTTTATACCATCAAATATAATAACAAAAAACTTGCTCAGTTGCAATAGCGAAAACATATATTTTTTCAATACCGTTATATATTTTTTTATATATTGAGTCAAATTTTTTTAACTTCCATACCGTAGGGAGCAAAGGAAAGTTTGGCAAGTTTGAAATACTGTTTGCCGAAGGGAATGCCCACAATAGTGATACAGAAAAGTACACCTAAAAAAAGATTTTCAAGTGCCATAGGTATGCCTGTGAAAATTGCCCAGAAAATGTTGGAAATTGTGCTCATAGCCGAATCGTTGGTTTTAACAACCTCTTTGGTGAAAGGCAGGAAACTGAGTTTTGCAAGTTTGAAACACTGTTTCCCGAGAGGTATTCCTATAATTGTGATATGCCAGAGAATTCCCAGACAAAACCACGCCACACAGTTGGCGGCTCCGCCGAAAATTACCCATAGAATGTTACCTAAAGTTTTCATAAAATCAACTTCCTTTTCTTTTTAATAAGTTACCGCATATTTTTCATAAAGTGAGTAAACAACGGTGGTATCTGCCGAAACCGTTGAAACTTCAAAATCAATATCTGCAAGAACCGCCCCCTGAACTTCAAGGTTCCTGAGTTTTCCCTTTTTAACCGTGAAACTGATTGTTGCCGTATCATAGTAAGTATCGGCAGAAATAATTTTAAGAGGGGTTGTTTTTAATTGCTTGGGATTTTTAAGGCTCAGCGCCCCGTTATAGTACGAGCCGCTTGTGTTGTTGCCGTCATCTTTTTTAATGGTGAAACTCGCTTTATAGCCGTTTTTCGTTTCTTCAACGGTGTAAGATTCAATATCGTCACGCACAACATCAGCCTTCTTTGAATAAGGCTCAAAAAGTTTGTACGGAGTTTTGTTTTCGCTTATTCCGTTTCTGAAAATATACTCTTTATTGAGCACGCCTTTATAAAGATTTGCGGTGTTTTTAACCGTCAGGGTAAGATTCTGCCTTGAACAGAAAAGCACCTCTGTGTCAATTTCTTTTGTGTATTTAACCGTCATATTCTGCTGCGCCTTCACGCCGTTGACAAGGACATTATATGCCTTTGAAAGTTGCGCAGGGGTATGGGGCAGTCCGTCGGTGTGGGTGTATTCACTGTAGACCTCACTTTTTTCACCAAAAGCCACCGCTTCACCCACTTTTCTGCAACTTTGCAGTATAAAACTGTACTGTGTATCTTTTTTCAGTTTGTTAACGGTAATCTTACATTCTTTGGTACTTTTATATTCGGTGTACTCCCCTTTTTCACTGTCTAAAATGAAAAGGGTATACTCCGTGGCGCCTTTGACCTTATCCCACTGCAAAGTGATATACTTTTTGCCGATATCGGCAGTTCTGAGCACGGGCTTTTCTGCAGGTGCGGTGACACATACAACGGTTTCACTTGCCTTTAAGGGTACGCGTCTGCCGTTTTTTATTTCAACGGGCAGAACTCTGAATCTGTAGGTTCTGCCGCTTTCAATGTTTTCCGCAACCGTACTGCAATCCCTCACTGCGCTGTGAAATTCGTAGGTTTTTGTGTCGGGATTATACTTATACACATAGTAAAACTCTGCGTTTTCCTGCTGATTCCAGTTAAAAGAAACCGAGGTACTGCTGCCTTCGGAAAACTCTGCGGTAATGCTTTCGTTTTCTACATCGGCGGTGCCGTATGTTGTGACAGAGAAAAATGCCGCAACAATCACAGATATCATTAAGAAACAAAGAAGTTTTTTCATACTGTCACCTGCCTTTTTTATTATCGGTTTTCTTTTTTAAATAATACTACAATGATTATATTTTGTCAATTTTAACGGTGCTTTAAACTCAGGGTTCAACTTTGCAGTTTTCGCAGCGGGGTAAGTTGTGCTTTTTGTTTTTTCGGGAAAGTGATGAGACAGTAGAAACGCCCCGGAATACGCGAGTATTCCGAGGCGTTTTGTTATTTACTTTTTCTGTGCTGAGGGACAGCCTTGGCAGCCGCAACCGCACGTGCCGCTGTCGGGACAGCCGATACACTTCTTGCCGCTTTTTTTGGCCTTATAGACATACAGTGCCGCAAGGCCGACTATAAGGGCAATAATTGCAATAATGATAATATCTTCCATGAGAAATTCTCCTCGGTTTATTTTACAATCTGCACTGATTCTTTTTTAGCCTTTTTCAGTGCCTGTTCTTCTTTAAGTTTTTTGTCTGCTTTAATGCAAAGGTAAGTTATAATGGCGACGAACACAAGCACGGCAACAAGACCGGGAAGGAAACCTGCACCGAGTTTGCCCGTTGTAATGAGGGTGCCCACCTGATATACAACATAACCGACGGTAAAACCTGTGGCAAGTTGAAGTGCGATGCCTCCGAAAAGCCATTTCTTACTCTTGATTTCTGAGTTCATGGCACCGATTGCTGCAAAGCAGGGAGGTGAATAAAGGTTGAACATAAGATATGCGAGAGCCGCAACCTTAGTGATTGCAAAGGCTGATGCAACTTCTGCACCTGCACCTTCCATAAGGGCAAGTTCTTCTGTATCAATAAGATTTTCAAGACCGACAAAGCAGACTGCAAGGGTACCGACAACATTTTCCTTTGCGATGAAGCCTGTTACTGCTGCGGCGGCAAGCTGCCATGAAAGAACGCCCACAACGGGTACGAGGACATAGGCAAAGGGTCTTGCGATTGAAGCAAGGATTGATGTATCGGCAGTTGCTGCTTCACTGAATGACCAGTCAAATGTCTGCATAATCTGAACTGCAGTGTTGCAAAGAAGAATGATTGTTGCTGCCTTTACTATGTACGCCCAGCCTCTGCTGCACATTGACTTGAATGCTCTTACAAGTGAGGGGGCTTTATATTCGGGAAGTTCAATGATGAAGAAGGATTTTCTTACTCTGTGGCCTGCAATTCTGTTCACAAGAAGTGCACCGAAGAAGATAATCACAATACCTACAAGGTACATTGCGGGGCCGACCCAACTTGCATCTTCAAAGAATGCACCTGCAAAAAGTGCGATAACGGGAAGTTTTGCGCCGCAGGGCATAAAGGGTGCCAACATTGCAGTTGCTCTGCGCTCACGCTCGTTACGGATGGTACGGCAAGCCATAACACCGGGAATTGCACAGCCTGTGCCGATAACAAAAGGAATAACGGATTTGCCTGAAAGACCCACCTTTTTGAAAATGGGGTCAAGAACAACGGTTGCTCTTGCCATATATCCGCAATCTTCCAGAAGTGCGATGAGGAAGTACATAACCATAACAAGAGGGAGGAAACCGATAACGGCAATTACGCCGCCGATAACACCGTCAACAAGAAGTGCTGACACGATGGGACTTGCGTTTTCAAAAAGACCTGCAATCCATTCCTGACCTTTTTCAAGAAGTGCAACAAGCCAGTCTGCAATCCAAACGCCGGGACCTGCCTGTGAAATCCAGAAAACCGCAAACATAACAACGGCAAAAATAGGAAGTCCGAACCATTTGTTTGTGAGAATATCGTCAATTTTATCCTGAACATTTCTGTTCTTTGTGAGTACCTTTCTCACTTCAACTTCTGCAACAATTCCGTTTACAAAGGAGAAACGCTTTTTATCTGCCTCAACAACAACATTTTTGTCAGAAAGGTCGATATCACCCTGAACATAAGGTGCCTTCTGACCTTTACCCACTGATTCAACGGCGGCTTTAACAACTTCGCTGAGTCCGTCTGCTGAGGTGGAAACTGTATCGATTACGGGACAGCCTAATTTTTCTGAAAGAGCCTTTGAATCAATTCTGTTATCCTTTTTCTTGTTGATGTCAGCCTTGTTGAGAGCAACAACAACGGGAATTCCGAGTTCAAGAAGCTGTGTTGTGAAAAAGAGACTGCGGCTCAGGTTTGTTGCGTCAACGATATTGATAATAACATCGGGGTTTTCATTTTTTACAAATGAACTTGTGATGCTTTCTTCGGAAGTGAAAGGTGACATTGAGTAAGCACCGGGAAGGTCAACGGCAATAACACCCTCAACTCCGCCGCAATAACTCTTTTTAATGGGATTTTCTTTCTTTTCAACAGTAACGCCTGCCCAGTTACCTACCTTTTCGTTTTTGCCGGTAAGGGCGTTATACATTGTAGTTTTACCGCTGTTGGGATTGCCGGCTAAAGCAATTCTCATAATGGATTCCTCCTTCAGAATGTGTTTTTATACAAAATGCTTTAAAAGCAAAGATATACATTTTTTGCAAGTTAGAAACAACTAACTGCCTTTTGTAAGAAAAAAGCAACCGCAGGATTACTTTTTACCTTTTTATAAAAATCAGATGTAAATGGCATCAGCCAACTGATTGTCTATGCTGTATCTGCCGTCTTTAATTGAAACAACGCAAACACCTTTACGGTGAGAAATAACTGTTATGGGCTCACCTGCATAGCAACCAAGTGAAAACAGAAATGCATCGAGTTCTTCGTCATCTGTTTCAATGGATTTTATGATATATTCTGTGCCTTCCTGTGCAGAAAGTAAAGTCATTTGCATTATCTCCTAACCTGATGTAACGTGGAATTAGACTGAACTAACTCCTTTTGCAATTAAAACGATTAGCCACAACTAACCATATGTTATATTAGTATTTTTTATGCCCGTTGTCAAGACTTTTCAGCGAAAAAATTTCCATAATTTTCAAAAAAAGTCAAAATGATAAATACGACAGTTTTCTGAGTGTGTTTTTTTGTAGATTTTGCGCAGAGGACAGGAGTCAGTAGTCAGTAGTCAGTAGCCAGTAGTAAGTAGTAAGTCTTCCTTGCCTCTCCCTTTGGGTGATTCCCTCTGTTAGAGGGAGTGTCACGAAGTGACGAGGGAGTGCCTGTTTGTGGAGCAAAGGATGCCCGATAGGGCGGAGAGGGCAAATTGAATGCAGAGTTGCGCCCTACACACTGAA
>JAZOAX010000049.1:0-2000 GCA_045595685.1 Acutalibacteraceae bacterium | reverse complement strand
GGTAAAACTCAAGGCAAAAGGTTTGTCTGGGGGTGCAGAGCAGGCTATTGAGAAACTTAAAAGGCTCGGTTATGTTGACGATGAACACTTTGCTTCGTTGTATGTTCAGGAACTTATCCGTGTAAAAAAATTCGGCAGAAGACGCATTGAACAGGAACTTTACAAAAAAGGTATTGACCGTCTTGTTGCCGAGGAAGTGCTTGAAAATGCAGAGTTTGAAGAAGACGGACTTTATGACCTTGTCAAAAGAAAATACCTTCGTTATCTCGGTGATGAAAAAGGTGTAAAAAGGGTTGTGAATTCACTTTTAAGACTGGGATATTCCTACAGTGAAATCCGTGAAGCCCTCGGCAAAATTAATGAAGAATCAGAGGTATCCTATGAATAAAATTGCAATGATAGGCTTAGGCTGTCCTAAAAATCAGGTTGACGCAGAAGTGCTTTTATCTGAACTTGTAAAAGGCGGATTTGAAATTTCCTCTGAACTTGAAGGTTCAGATATAGTAATCATCAACACCTGCGGTTTCATAGACGATGCCAAAAAGGAAGCCATTGACAATATTTTGTCTGTTGCCGAAATGAAAAAAGAAGGCCTTGTGAAAGGTCTTGTGGTAACAGGTTGCCTTGCCGAAAGATATAAGGAAGAAATTTCCGTGGAAATTCCCGAGGTTGATGCAGTTGTAGGTATCGGTGCTAACGGTGATATTGCAAAAATCTGCCGTGAAGTTCTTGAAGGCAAAAAAGTAAACATCTTCCCGTCAAAATATTGCCTCAGCCTTGAAGGCGACAGAATTCTCACAACTCCGTCACATTATGCATATCTTAAAATTGCTGAAGGATGTTCCAACTGCTGCACCTACTGCGCGATACCGTCAATCAGAGGCAAATTCAGAAGCCGCAAAATTGAAAATATAGTTGCCGAAGCAGAAAATCTTGCCAAAGAGGGCATCAAAGAACTTGTTGTCGTAGCACAGGATACAACCCGCTACGGAATTGATTTATACGGTGAATATAAACTTGCCGCACTGCTTAAAAAACTTTGCAAAGTGGACGGTATCCGTTGGATAAGAATTCTCTATTGCTATCCCGAATGTTTCACAGATGAACTCATTGAAGTTATGGCGCAGGAAGAAAAAATCTGTAATTATATCGACCTTCCTTTGCAGCACGCCGACGGTGAAATTCTCAGAAAAATGAACAGAACGGGCGATGAAGATTCACTCACGGCACTTATCGGAAAAATCAGAGCAAAAATCCCTGATGTTGTAATCCGCACAACATTTATAACGGGTTTTCCCGGTGAAACGGAAGAACAGTTTGAAACTCTGTCACGCTTTGTAAATAATATTAAATTTGACCGTCTGGGCTGCTTTGCTTATTCTCCCGAGGAAGGCACCGTTGCTGCACGAATGGAAAATCAGGTTGACGACGAAATAAAATCACACAGAAGTGAAATCATAATGCAGCAGCAGTATGAGATTTTCTCTCAGAATCAGGAAAGCAGAATCGGAACGGTAATGACTGCAATCGTTGACGGTTTCGATGAAGAAAATATGCTTTATATGGGCAGAACATATATGGATGCTCCCGAAATAGATTCAAGTGTTATTATCTCAACAGAAGATGAACTTCGTGAGGGACAGTTTGTGCAGATTAAAATTCTCGGTGTTGATGACTGTGATCTTGTCGGTGAAGTCATCGGTCAGGATATTATCTGAACAAAAACTCACAGTGATTTCGGGTAATCAAGTTTCAAAAGTTTAAATAACAAAACAAAAAGGACACAGTTTGATGTGTCCTTTTTGTTTGAATTTTGTGTTGTTTAATCATTGACAAATCTTCGGTCCGCGTGTATAATGTATTAAACAATATTCAAATGCGTTTAAAGGGAGAAGTAATCACATTTCCTTTATCTCAGAGAGGGACAGCAAGGTGAAAGTGTCCTGTTAAAGAAGTGATGAAATGCACCCGTCAGCACCCGAGGGGAACTGTAAAGTCGG
>JAZOAX010000048.1:0-16227 GCA_045595685.1 Acutalibacteraceae bacterium | reverse complement strand
CGGGTTCGGATTATACTCGTCAACCTAAGGCCACCTCATATAAATAATACTCCAAAAAACACTATGTTTCAACGAACAAGTTTTTCCATTTAACACACTGAAAGGAGGAAAAACCGTTGCAGAAATCTCTTATATCAAAAGAAAATATGTTCCGTTTCAACATTGATACGGTTCTTATATGTGCAATGCTTTGTGTTGTGGGAACATATCTTGGCGGAATAACGGCATTTTATCAGCTTGCCGTCTGCGTTGCATCTTCACTTTTATGTGAGTTTCTTTCTTTCGGTCTTATTCTGAAAAAGAAGACTCTTAAAGACCTGAGCGCCCTTGCAACAGGTATGATTATTGCAATGCTTCTGCCTTCTTCTGCACCCTTGTGGGTTGGTGCATCGGCTTCGGCATTTGCAATTCTTGTTGCAAAGTTTCCCTTCGGTGACTGCCGCAATGCTCCCTTTTTCCCTGCAGCCGCAGGCTTCTGCTTTGCCGCAATATTTTTCCCGAAGGAAGTTTTTACATTTCCCGCAGTCAGCGACGGCATCGGTGCACTTTTCTCAGACTCAGAAGGCTTTATAAAAGGTGTTCCCTTAATTGATATGCTTAAAAGCGGTGACAGTCTCACCCTTAATGTGTTCGGTATTTCCAGACTGCTTTCAGGCAAAATTCCCGGTGCAGTGGGCACTGTAAGCCTTGTGGCACTGCTTGGCGGATTGGGATATATTCTTGTAAGAGAACCGAAAAGGCTTCTTTCTTCTTTCGGATTTATCCTTTCGGCAGGTCTTATGGCATTCTTTTTTCCCAGAATCAACGCAGGAAACCTCACTTCTCTTGTGCTTGAACTTTCGGCAGGCTCCCTTATTTTTGTTGCGCTGATTATGATAAACAACCCCGTCAACTGTCCTCAGAAGGCCGGCTTTGCACTTCTTTACGGTTTTGCCGGCGGTATTATCTGTATGCTTCTCAGATATTTTTCAGCCCTCAGCGACCCCACGGTTTTCACCGTTCTTGTTATGAATGCTCTGTGGCCCTGCGTTAACAAGGCTGTGGCTGTCACATCTCCGTCTTCTGAAAGAAAGGAGAGTGAAATAAATGGCTGATAAAAGAAAAAAGCAACCCAAACTTAAACTCAGCACTGCTCTTTTCAAAGGCAGTTTCATTCACAATCCCGTGCTGACTCAGTTTATCGGTATATGTCCCATTGTTGCCGCCGCAACAACGGTGAAAAACGGATTCACTCTTTTTGTTATAACGGCATTTCTTCTTGTTGTTACCGAGGCTCTTACAAGCCTTCTTCTGAGAAAAGTTTCAAGGTGGCTGAGAATTGCTCTTTACACCCTTATTTCCTGTTTTTGCGTTGCAGTTTTTGCATCTGTGTTCTCTTTGGCATCGGAAGGGCTCGGTATTTACCTTTACCTTCTTGCAGTGAATGCACTTATTGTTATAAGATGTGAAAAATTTGCCTGCAGAACAAGTCTCAGAAACAGTATTGTTGATGCCGTTGCCTGCTCTGTCGGTTTCGGTGCCGTTTCACTTATTGTGGGCGCTGTGAGAGAGTTTATCACCTACGGCACCATTCTGGCGAAAGCCGATATGAGTCCCCGCCTCACTGCAGGGGCAATGCCCTTTGCGGCTCTGGTAATTCTCGGTTTTCTTGCCGCAATACACAAGGCCTTTATTCTTAAATTCCATCCCACAGAAGAAACGGATACCTTCTCTTTACATTCCGTGAACGAAAAAACCGAGTTCAGAGATTCGGGCATCGGTCACAAACCGAAAAAGAAAACAAAAAAAGCAAAAAATCAGGACGAAGACAACTTCGATTATATCAGACCCCGATATTCCATTGAAGATGTGCTCATAGACTCCGAAGAAAAGGAGGACAGCGATGTTTAAGATTTTTCTTGATATGATTATCACCGCACTTTATGCCTGTGTGGTACAGAATCTTGTTTTCACTGCCTCTTACGGAATAAGTGAAAGCATAAGAATGGCAAAACGCCCGAAGCATTTTGTTATGTACGGTGCTTCGGTGACATTCTTCTGCTTTGCCGTTTCTCTTGTGTGTTCTCTTATATGCAGAATACCTGCCTTTGCCAAGGCATCTTTAACGGTGAATTATATAGTTTTCACTCTTGTTTTAACGGGAATTTATCTTCTTGCGGCTTTTATCTGTAAAAAGGTGCTTTATGCAAACAAGAAGTTTCTCAATTCCCTTTCAATGTGCGCATTCAACACACTGGTAATTGCTCTGCCGGGAGTAAATCTCAAGGCAGGAAGCGATGTGCTCACTGCGGCGGCTCTCGGTATCGGTGCAGGGGCAGCGTTCACAATTTCCCTTTTCCTTGTGAAAAACGGTATGCGCCACATTCAAGGCAACAATCACATTCCTGAATTTTTCAAAGGTACACCCGCCATTTTCATTTATGTAAGTCTCATTGCTCTTATGCTGGGATGCATTTCGGGTGAATCCCTGTTCATCTGATTTGTGAACTGTGAAAGGATAATAACATTTTTATGAAAATAAGTAAGTTTAAAGAAAAACTCTCTTCACTCAAAGCCACTCCCCCACCGAAAGTGCGAAAGAGTTACTACACCTTTTCAAAGGAATACCCTGCAGGCAATATCCCCATTAAAAGAAGAAAAAACATAAGGGTAAAGTCGGGCTTTCTCAAATATACCCTTTACGCCTGCCTATTCCTTTTCATCTGCGGAGTTTCATTTTTCGTTTTCAATCTGGGGCTTGACATTTCATATAAAGAGCCGGAAACCACAGATGTGGGTGAACTCCCCGAAGCAGAAACAGAAAGTCTTCTTGTGTCTTCTTCCGTTAAGGGACTTTATATGCCGTCGGAATTTCTCGGTAATACGGAAAAAATTGAGGGTATTATCAAAGAAATCAGAAAAAAGAACTGTAACAGCGTTCTCATTCAGTTCAAAACACCCGAAGGCAAACTCAACTACACCTCTATGCAGGAATTTGCCCTTGCAGGTAAATGCTCCGTGTTTGACAACGACACCGTAAGAAGAGCAATTAACCTTTTCAAAGATGCGGATATTACGGTTATTGCTGAGGTTTACTGCTTTGAAGATTCAATTATCCCCGTAACCGTAACCGATGCTGCCGTAAAGTATATGGATACCGATGTAAACTGGCTTGACGGCAAAAACGAAGAAGGCGGAAAGCCCTGGCTTAATCCCTTTGTAAAGAGAAATCACAACTACATCACGGGTATTCTCAAGGAACTTTATTCTCTCGGTGTGAGAGGATTTATTCTCGAAGCCTGTCAGTTCCCCGACGAAAGCATTGCTTCGGGTGCAACATATCCTATGGAAAGTAACTTCAAAAGCAGAAACGATGCTTTGAAAGCCTTTATAAAAAAAGCTGAAAATTCACTCGGTAAAGATGCATTTGTGCTTCTCGGTCTTTCTGCAACAGATGCCGCCAAGGGAAATCAGAACATCTTTTACGGCAATATTGCAGACAGTGCTGCTGACGGTGTTGCCGCTGACATCGGCAAAAGGGAAGACCAATATATAATTGACAAGAAAACAGACTTTGTTTCTATGCTTTCCCTTTATTCAGACATCGCAAAAAACAACAACGGAAAAACTTTTGTTCCCGTTGTGAATTACGACGAATATTCAAGAAATTTCTTTTCTTCAATGAAAAAAGCAGGCTACACCGCCTTCATCCTTTACGATGAAAAGGGTGAATACTAAAAAGCGAAAGTGAGACCGATATGACTCAGAACAAAACTGCCTTCATTGCCATTGTGGGCAAACCCAACGTGGGTAAATCTTCAATACTCAACCGTATATTAGGCCAGAAAATTGCCATTGTTTCAGATAAGCCCCAGACCACCCGAACAAGAATTATGGGTGTGCTTACAAAAGGTGAAATTCAACTTGTTTTCACCGATACTCCCGGTTTTCACAAGCCCAAAACCAAACTTGGTGAAAAAATGATCAAGGCAGTCGGCGACAGTATTTCAGGCGTTGACGCATGTCTTTTTGTGGTTGAGCCTTACGGTGAACTCAAAGAAAGTGAACTTGAACTTATTGAAAAATTCAAAAGAGAAAAAATGCCCGTTATTCTTGCAATCAACAAAATTGACACCGTCGAAGACAAAACGGAACTTATGGGCAGAATTGCGGAACTTACAAATCTTTTCAGTTTCACTGCAGTTGTACCCGTATCTGCAACAAAGAATGACGGCATAAAGGAACTTGAAGACGAACTGTGTCTTCTCGCTTTCCCCTCTGAGCACTTTTTCCCCGACGATACCCTCACAGACCAACCCGAAAGAGTTATTGCTTCGGAAATTGTGAGAGAGAAAATGCTTCGTCTGCTTGACAAGGAAATTCCTCACGGTGTTGCCGTTGCCATTGAAAAAATGCGTGAGCGCTCCGACACTGACCTTATGGATGTTGAAGCCACCATTTACTGCGAAAAAGAAAGCCACAAAGGTATTATCATAGGCAAAAAAGGTGCAACCTTAAAAAGAATTTCCACTTATGCAAGGCAAGATATGGAAAAGTTTTTCGGTTGCAGAATCAACCTTCAGTGCTGGGTTAAGGTTAAGGAAGACTGGCGCAACAGAGAAGGTCTTATTCACAATTTCGGACTTGATTAAAAATAAATCTTTTACAAAATTTGCACCGTATTTTTGTTTATAACATAGAACATATTTTTCCACCGTTTACATTCCGCTTTTTCAGTAAAACATAATAGTATAATTTTTCTGAAAGGTGATTGATATGAACAGACGGGAATTATGGGAAAAATTTGTGAAAACGGGAAAGGTTTCCGACTATCTTAAATACTCAGGTGCAGAAAAAAACGGCTTTGACGGCTACGATGCCGAAATTGCCGAAGAATTCTACGGTGACGATCCCAATCTGGAGGATTTCAACTATGACCCTGAAGACAGACGGTATAGTGATTCGTGAACAGACCACAGGTGAGCAGGACCGTCTTGTGACAATTCTCACAAGGGAAAACGGCGTTATCAAAGGCTTCGTTAACGGCGGAAGAAACCCCAAAAACAAAAACGTTTCTTCCACAGGTCTTCTGTGTTATTCCGATTTCACTATTGAAAAGAAAAAGAACGACATTTATGTTGTAAAAGAAGCATCGGCAAAAGAGGTGTTTTTCTCACTCAGAGATAACATTTCCTCTTTGTCCCTTGCTCAGTATTTTGCGGAAATTGCAGGGGAACTTGCCCCAAGGGAAGAAAACGCGGGAGAATATCTCTCCCTTGTGCTTAACAGCATTTTTCTTCTTGCCAACAAGAAAAAGGAAACTGCCCTCATAAAAGCCGTAACGGAACTGCGCCTTTGCGCCGTTGCAGGATATATGCCGAACCTTGTTGCCTGCAGTGAATGCGGTGAATTCGAAACGGAAACTATGTACTTTGACATTGCCACGGGCACAATTCTTTGCGAAAACTGCAAAACCGGTGACCGTCTTTTCAAACTCGGCCCCGGCATTATCAGTGCAATGAGACATATATGTTTTTCCCCGCCCGAAAAGGTTTTTTCTTTCAGCCTTTCTTCCGACGGACTTTATGCACTTTCGGATCTTACGGAAAGATACCTTAAAAAAGTGACTGTGCGAAACTATAAAACCCTTGATTTTTACAAAACTATGACAGATATATAATTCTGAGAAAGGAGTTGATAAGGTGAACAAGCATCATATCGCCCTTGAACTTCCCAAGGTGCTGGCAAGGCTTGCGGAATTCACTTCCTGCGAAGATGCAAGATATCTTGCAGAAAATCTCAGGCCCGAAACAAACATAGACCTTGCAAAAGTACTTCTTAAACAGACCGACGATGCACATATGCTTATGGCAAAATTCGGTGCGCCCTCTTTCGGCGGACTTAAAAATGTGAACAACGCCCTTTACAGAGCCTCTGCAGGCGGTGCACTCAATATGCGTGAACTTCTTGACATTGCAGAAGTGCTTCGTGTTATCCGTTCACTTTCGGAATGGAAAAGCAGAAACAGCGGTGTTATAACCTCAATTGATACATATTTTGAGTCTATGACTCCCAACAAATTTCTTGAAGACAGAATAACCTCCGCCATTATCAGTGAGGAGGAAATGAGCGACAACGCCTCCCCCGCCCTTTATGATATCAGAAGAAAAATCAGAATGGCTTCATCAAAGGTAAGAGACAAACTTGACCAGATGACCCGTTCCCAGCATTTTCAGAAGTATCTTCGTGAATCCATTGTAACAATGCGTAACGGCAGATATGTTGTGCCCGTAAAAATTGAACACCGTAACGAAATTTCAGGTCTTGTTCACGACACCTCTTCAAGCGGTGCAACGGTGTTTATTGAGCCTGCCGCAGTGGTTGAAGCCAACAACGAAATAAAGGTGCTCCAGAGCAAAGAAAGAGACGAAATTGAAAGAATTCTCTTTGAACTTTCAATGGAGGCAGGCGGATTTTACGAGGGCATCAAAGCAAGTTACGAATGTGCAATTGAACTCAACCTCATTTTTGCAAAAGCAAAACTTGCCTATGAAATGAAAGCCACGGTGCCCGAAATCAACGATGACGGTATTATTAATCTGCGCAACGCAAGGCACCCTCTTATTGACCCGAAAAAAGTTGTTGCAACGGATATCCGTCTGGGCAAGGACTTTGATACCCTCATTATCACAGGTCCCAACACAGGCGGTAAAACCGTTTCAATTAAAACTCTTGGCCTTATGAGCCTTATGGCAATGTGCGGACTTATGCTCCCCGTCGGCGACAGAAGCGTTATTTCCGTTTTTGACAAGGTACTTGCCGACATCGGCGACGAGCAGAGCATTGAGCAGAGCCTTTCAACCTTCTCGTCACATATGGTGAATATCATTGATATTATAAGTCAGGCAGACGAAAAAAGCCTTGTGCTCATAGACGAACTCGGCGCAGGTACGGACCCCATTGAAGGTGCCGCCCTCGCCATATCCATACTTGAAAAAATTCACGAAAAAGGCGCACGCATTGCCGCAACCACCCATTATGCCGAACTCAAGGCTTATGCGCTTCAGACACCGGGAATTGAAAACGGCAGCTGCGAATTCGATGTGAAAAGCCTTAAACCCACCTACCGTCTTTTAATCGGTACTCCCGGCCGTTCAAACGCCTTTGCAATTTCTCTGCATCTCGGTATGGAGGAAGGCATAATTGAAAGGGCAAGAGAACTTGTTTCCAAAGAAAGCACTCAGTTTGAAACTGTAATCGAATCCCTTGAAGAAAGCCGTCAGGCATTTGAAAAGCAGAAAAATGAAGCCGAAGCAATCAAAGTTCAGGCAGAAAAAGAAAAGGCTGAGGCTCAGAAACTGAAAGAAAGCATTGAAAAACTCAGAGAAGAAGAACTCGAAAAGGCAAGAGGTCAGGCAATGCGTATTGTTGAACAGGCAAAACGCAGCGCATACGCTTTGCAGGCTGAACTTGAAGAACTGAAAAAGCAAAGCGAAAAGGCAAAGGACAAGTCCGAAATGGCAAGACGGGCAAAGCAACTGATGAAAAAAGGACTTATGGAGTTCGATGACATCACAAACCCCGTTGTTGCAAGTGTGATAAACGACGAAAACTATGTTCTCCCACGCCCGCTTAAAGTCGGTGACGAAGTTTTTCTTGTGGATATCGGCAAAACTGCAACGGTAACCGCCCTTAAGGACAGAAAAGGCGAAATCGAGGTTATGGCGGGTATTATGAAAATGCGTACCCCCGAAAAGAATCTGAGGCTTCAGGAAAAAGCAAAAACAAAAACCAACAAGCCCAGAAATGTACCCAACAGAACCGAAAGGGTATTCTCACCCGGCTCAGATGCACAGACACGCTGCGATATGCGCGGAATGAATGTTGAAGAAGGTATACTGGAACTTGACAGATACATCGACCAGGCATTAAGGCTCGGTCTTGGTGAAATCACCGTTATTCACGGCAAGGGCACCGGTGTTCTGAGAAAAGGCATTCACGAGCACCTGAGAAAAAACAGATTTGTCAAATCCTTCCGCCTCGGCGTTTACGGTGAAGGTGAGACGGGTGTTACGATTGTGACGCTTAAGTAGGGCCCGGGATTTAGGGACTAGGCACTAGGGCAGGGTAAAATAAACAAAACACTTACTACTTACTAAATTCTGAATAAAAAAATCCCCGTCAGTGACGGGGATTTTTTATCAGTCGATTTCAACTGAAATTTTAGTGTCGCTTCTGTTTGCAGTTGCACGCATTACGGTTCTGATAGCCTTTGCAATTCTGCCCTGCTTACCAATAACTCTACCCATATCATCCTGAGCAACATGAAGGTGGTAAACAATTACACCCTCTTCGTTAATGTCGTCAACGTCAACAGTCACCTTTTCGGGTTCATCCACTAAACCGCTGGCAATTGATATAAGTAAATCTTTCAAAGTGCGTACCTCCGAAATTATTTAACGATGTCGCACTTTTTAAGAAGAACTTTAACTGTGTCAGTGGGCTGAGCACCGTTTGCAATCCACTTCTGTGCTTTTTCAGCATCAATCTTGATTTCTGCGGGCTCTTTCATGGGGTTGTAGTAACCGATTTCTTCAATGAAACGGCCGTCACGGGGATATCTTGAGTCTGCTACTACTACACGGTAGAAAGGTGCTTTCTTTGCGCCCATACGGCGAAGTCTGATTTTTACTGCCATTTTAATGACCTCCAAATAAATTATTTTTCTTTTTATCTAACACTTTCGTGCTGTTTATGTTTTTACATGCCGAAGCCGTTCATTCCGCCCATACCGTTCATGCCGTTCATCATACCGGGCATATTTCTCATACGCTTCATCATTTTCTTTGATGATTTGCCGTTTAACTGCTTGAACATCTTCTGCATTTGTCTGTACTGGCTGAGAAGTTTGTTAACATCTTCAACCTGCATACCGCAGCCTGCTGCGATACGGCGTTTTCTTGAGGGGTTGATGATATCCGGCTTTGCTCTTTCCTGAGGAGTCATGGAAAGGATAATTGCCTGAACTCTGTCAAACTGCCTTTCGTCAATGTCAACCTCGTCAACTTTTCTGCCAAGACCGGGTATCATTTTTAGTGTATCTTTAATCGAGCCCATTTTACGCACCTGCTGAAGCTGGTCGTAAAGGTCGTTAAGATCGAATTTGTTTTTTCTGAGTTTCTGCTCAAGTTCTCTTGCTTTCTTTTCGTCAAGTTCCATTTCGGCTTTTTCGATAAGAGAAAGCATATCACCCATACCGAGAATTCTTGAAGCCATTCTGTCGGGGTGGAAAACATCAAGGTCGCCGAGTTTTTCACCGGTACCCACAAACTTGATGGGCTTGCCTGTTACCGCCCTTGCTGAAAGAGCCGCACCGCCTCGAGTATCACCGTCAAGTTTTGTGAGAAGAAGACCGTCGATACCCAGTGCCTCATTGAAGGAAGATGCAACATTAACTGCATCCTGACCTGTCATTGAGTCAACAACAAGCATAATTTCGTGGGGGCGTACTGTTGTTTTGATGTTTTTGAGTTCGTTCATCAGTTCCTCGTCAACATGAAGACGGCCTGCAGTGTCAAGGAACACATAGTCGTGGCCGTGATCCTTTGCAAAAGTTACTGCCTGCTTTGCAATGTCAACGGGATTTATCTGACCCATCTGGAAGACGGGTACGCCTGCCTTTTCACCAACAACCTCCAACTGCTTGATTGCAGCGGGTCTGTAAACGTCACAGGCAACAAGCAAGGGTCTGTGCCCCTGATTTTTAAGCATAAGGGCAAGTTTTGCACTGTGGGTTGTTTTACCTGAACCCTGAAGGCCGCACATCATAACAACTGTGGGAGGATTATTTGCTGTGTTAAGCCTTGATTTTGTACCGCCCATAAGGTTGGTAAGTTCCTCGTTAACGATTTTGATAACCATCTGCGAGGGAGTGAGGCTTTCCATAACCTTGGCGCCGATTGCACGTTCTGTTACAGACTTGGTGAAATCTTTTGCAACCTTGTAGTTAACGTCTGCTTCAAGAAGAGCAAGACGAACCTCTCTCATGGCTTCTTTAACATCAGCCTCAGTAAGCGAACCTTTACTGCGGAGTTTTTTAAAGGCGGCTTCCAATCTTTCTGAAAGACCTTCGAATGCCATTAAATCAGTCCTTTAAAAATTATTTGCTCATTCGCTGAGCATCTGTGTGAGAACATCAATTCTTGCAACTGCATCATTGATTTCCCTTGAAAGAATGGTTCTGCGGTTAACTTCGTTCACAACTTCGCAGAGTTCTCTGATTTCACGAAGTCCGCTTTTTGTTTTTTCAAGCCTTGCGTGAAGACCGAGATGTTCTTCAAAATCAAAAAGCTGTGCTTCTGCGCGTTTGATTGCATCTCTCACACCCTGACGGGTTATGCCTTCATTTTCTGCAATTTCTGCAAGAGAAAGGTCGTCATTATAATAATAGCCGATAAAATCCTGCTGCTTCTGAGTAAGCATTTCGCCGTAAATGTCAAAAAGCATTATAACATCAAGATTTTTTGCCATCATTTTCAACTCCTTTCCCCTCACTGTAAAGATTTTCAACTTTACAGCCTCGATATTATACTAAATATATCTGTAAATGTCAATACCTTTACAGAAGTTTTTTTGCAAAATACAATAAAGTTTATTTGTCACGCCCTGAAGAACAAAACCGGCACACTTTACATAAAAGTGTGCCGCAGCATTATAGTTTATTATTCTTCCTCTTCGGTTTCGGGTATGGGAGTGATTTCAACTTTCACCTTACCGATACGGCGCTCTTCAACATTGAGGATTGTGAATTTGAGGTTTTCATAAACCACTTCGTTCATATCGCCGTCTTTGGGTAAAAATCCGAGAAGACTTATGATGAAACCGCCAAGGGTATCATAATCGCCTTCGGGAATAACATCGCCCACAATTTCATTCACTTCTTCAATATATGTTGTGCCGTCAACGGTGAAGATATTGTCACTTACAACTGCAATTTCTTCCTCTTCATCGTCGTATTCGTCTCTGATGTTACCCATAATTGCTTCAACAAGGTCTTCCATGGTAACAATACCTGCAGTGCCGCCGTATTCGTCAACAACAACTGCCATCTGAACTCTTTTTTCACTCATTTCAGAGAAAAGGTCACCGCAGTTTTTGCTTGACGGTACATAGTGGGCATCACGCATTATATCACCGGGCTTTTTGTCTTCGGGTAAAGATTCGGACACATACTTGAGAAGGTCTTTGATATATATAATACCTATAATATTATCCTGATCTTCGTGATAAACGGGAATTCGTGAATAGCCGTGTTCCATTGAAAGTTCAACAACTTCGTGAAGTGAATCCGTATCTTCAACAGCCACCATATCTGTTCTGTGAGTCATAATATCCGTAACATCAATATCGTCAAACTCAAAGATGTTGTTGATCATTTCTTTCTGAAGGTCTTCGATAACACCCTTTTCCTGTCCCACATCAACCATCATACGTATTTCTTCTTCCGTTACCACTTCTTCATTGGCGTTGGGGTCAAAGCCGAACACACGCACAACTGCGTTGGTTGAAAATGAAAGAATCTTTACAAAGGGTGAGCATACTTTTTTCACAACAAGCAGAACATCCACCACTTTATATGCTATGGCTTCAGGCTTCTGCATTGCCATTCTCTTGGGAGCAAGTTCACCAAGAACAAGTGAGAAGTACGACATAATAACGGTGATTACAACAACACTGGCTCCGCTGATGATATCATCGAACTTTTCAAGTTCCGGGCTGATACTGAGTATTGCTCCGGTGAGCATATTGGCAAAGGTCGTTGATGCACTTGCAGAAGTAAGGAAGCCTGCAAGGGTTACACCTATCTGGATTGTGGACAGAAAATTAGAGGGATTTTCTGTGAGTTTTTTAATTTTCTTAGCCTTTTTGTGGCCCTCTTCGGCAAGTTTGTCAATCATATTATCGTTAAGTGAAACAATTGCCATTTCACTCATTGCAAAAAATGCATTAACAAGAATCAAAACAAACAATAAAATTATACTGAAAATAAGACTGCCGGGGTCATCCATTTTGGATATATCTCCTTTCAAAATTGAAACGTATTTCTGATGTTATATAAACATCGATTAGATATTATACTACATTTTATATAAAAGGTCAAATGTTTAGAGTAATTTGTTGGCTTTTTTTGATTTTTTTCTCTGAAATACCTCTGCAGATTGACTTTTTATAAACAAAATAATAAAATGAAAGTGAAAACAAAGGTAAAGGAGAAAATTATGAAAAGAAAAATAATTATCATAGTGACAGTTATTGCAGTTATTGCTTCTTTGTTTGCAGTGGCACTCACACAAAAAGACAGTACCGACACCACATCGCCGTCGGGTGAGAGCACAACGGAAAACACGGGCAACACCATACACCTAACTCCCGACACAAAAAGTCTTGTTGTGTACGCTCCCCTTCACTGCGAAGTTTTTCTCGGTTCCCAAAAGGTACCCTACAACGAAACCGTGAACTGTTACCGCCTTTTCAGCGAACTCAAAGGCAAGCACACTCTCACCGTTTCAAAATACGGCTGCAACACCGTTACAAAAGAAATTGACTTTGACAAGGAAGTTTCTGCAGAAGTAAAAATCAGTCTTACACGCACAGAAGACTATGAAAAAGAACTCATTCAGGTTGCCGAAAAGAATCTCAGAGACTTTATAGCAGTGTGCAACACCGACGAAATGGACATCTCCGCTTTTAACTTCTACACCGAAAGCGACAAAAAGAAGATTGAATCCCACCTTGACAGTGTTTCCATGGACCTTGCCGTTGATTCAATGCACTACAGCACCGGCGACATTAAAATTTCCGCCCTCAGATGTGACGGCGTTGCCGACGGCGGAAAAACAGACCCCTATGAATATGACGCAATGGGTACCGTTGTGAAATTCACCCTCGACTATAACTACTCCTGGGAATACAAAGAAACTGCCGACGATTCCTCAGGTGTTAAAAGCGTGATTATAAAGCCTTTCATCAAAATGGAATATATTGACGGTGAATGGTATGTAAGAGACCTATTTTTGCAACTTAGAAAATAAAAGAAATATTGCACAAAACAAAACCTGTTTTTTCGTTATATTATGCCTTGTTTTGTTTATAAAATTTTGGTAAAATATCTCAGGTAAAATAAATATATGGGAGGAACCCCCGATGAAAAAATTTATCAGTATTGTTCTCGCAATTGTTATGACTTTTGCATTTTCTGCAGTTGCTTTTGCTGAAAACGCAGAGTCACCCCTTCAGTTCAATGAAGACGGCAAGTTCAAAATTATGCAGGTAAACGACACTCAGGACACCTGCGATATGAACAAAAAAACCGTTACATTCCTGAAAAAAGCACTGGAACAGGAACAGCCCGACCTTGTTGTTATTGCAGGTGATATGCTTTCCGATATGTTCCCCGTTCCCACCAAGGCAAGACTTGAAGATGCACTTTATGACCTCGGCAAAATTTTTGACGATGCAAAAGTTCCCTTCACAATGACCTTCGGTAACCACGACCACGACCACGAAAAAACACTTCCCCTTAATGAAATGGTTGAAGTTTTTATGCAGTTTGATTATTTTCAGTATGCAGAAGGCTGTGATGAAGGTACATTCAACCTTCCCGTTCTTTCTTCAGACGGCAGCCACTATGCTCTTAATGTTTATATGATGGATACCCACAACAAGCACAAAGACGGCGGTTATGACGGTGTTCATCCCGAACAGATTGAATGGTACAAGCAAAAGAGTGATGAACTCAAGGCTCAGAACGGCGGCGAAGTTGTTCCCTCATTTGTATTCCAGCACATTCCCGTTAAAGAAGTACATCAGTTCTTTGTTGAAGGTGAAAAAGGCGCAGACGATTCTTTCTTCAACTTTGACAACGGCAAGTGGTACACACCCGACTGGTCTCTTGTGGAAGCAGAAGACTGCTATGTTGGTGAAGTTCCCTGCTCAGAGGATGTTGACCGCACAACAGGTCAGTATGAAGCATGGCTTGAAAAAGGCGACATTATCGGTGCATTCTTCGGTCACGACCACGTAATCAACTTTGTTGGTGAAACCAAAGACGGCATCACCCTCGGTTACAACGGCGGCTCAGGCTTCAACGCATACGGTCTTGGCGACAAGCGTGCAGTAAGAGTTTTTGAAATTGATGAAAACGATGTAGAAAACTACACAACAAGAAGCGTTTTCTACGGTGATATTACCGGTGACCGTTTTGATTTTTACATCACAGACATTCTTTCAACTGCTGCAATTGCAGAAATTTTCAGAATTTTCTATAAAGTATTTTTCTTCCTGAAATAATCCGCATAAAATATTAAAAGTGGTGTGATTAAGCAATCACACCACTTTTTTTCATCTTTATTTTTTTAGTGTTTCAACGGCATTTTTAAGGTTTTGCATTGCCTTTTCAATTGTTTCTCTCGGGCAGGCAAGAACTACTCTCTGGAACTGCTCTGCAATTTTGCCGAAGATATCCCCTGCATCAAGCCAGAGGTTTGCTTTGTTGATTATAAGGTCGTTGAGTGCTTCGGCAGAAAGTCCGAGCCCGGAACAGTCAAGCCATGCGAAATATGTGCCTTCGGGTTCAACAAGTTTAATCTGCGGAATGTTTTCTTTCAGGAAATCCCTCACATAACCGAGGTTGCCCTGAATATACTTCCAGCAGTCTTCGTACCATTCGTCACCGCCTGAGTATGCTGCCTTACAGGCAACAACACCTGCGTTGTTGGGCACTGTGTATCCGCTTGCGGCAACCTCTTCATTGTATCTCTGACGGAGTTCTTCTGAGGGAATCCAGATATTCGAGCACTGCAGACCTGCAATATTGAAGGTTTTGCTGGGTGCGGTGCAGATAATAGTTCTGTTCGCCATTTCGGGCACTGTTTCGGTGAAAATGTGGTGGGGATGTCCTTCATAGGTGAAGTCACAGTGAATTTCATCAGCCACAACATAAACATTATACTTATGACAGATTGCGCCTAACTTTTTAAGTTCTTCCTCAGTCCATACTCTGCACACGGGGTTGTGAGGACTGCAGAGGATAAAGAGTTTTACATTGTTTTCTTTAATTTTATTTTCAAAATCCTCAAAGTCGATTGTGTATTTGCCGTCAGCATAAACAAGGGGGCTTTCAATAATATTTCTCTGATTGTTTCTTATAACATTATAGAACGGATAATATACGGGAGGCTGAATTATAACGCTCTCCCCTTTTTCCGTAAGGGCTCTTACAGCCATTGCAAGAGCATAAACCACACCGGGAGTCTGAACGAGCCATTCTTTTTTCGGTGTCCAGTTGAAATGTCTTGTAAACCAGCCTGAAACTGCTTCGTAGTAATCATCTTTAAGGTTGCTGTAGCCGAAAATGCCGTGGTCAACACTGTTCTGCAGTGCCTTCAACACACATTCGGGAGCCTTGAAATCCATATCGGCAACCCACATAGGCATAACGGATTCGGGGAGTCCGTTTTCCACTGCAAAGTCGTGCTTGAGACTGTTGGTATTTTTTCTGTCAATTACTTTGTCAAATCTTGTATCCATATTATCCTCCGTTATTCAGGTTGACGAGTATAAATCCGAGTCCGTCAAGCCAATCTGAAATAAGTTTATCACTTAAAAACTTTGATGTCAATAAACTTGAGTTTTTTTGATTTAAGAGTTATAATATAATTACAAAAAACAAAGAAAGGTGATAAAAAATGAAAATTGCAGTAACTTTTGAAAACGGAAATGTTTTTCAGCATTTCGGACATACAGAAAGATTTAAAATCTACACCGTTGAAAACAGTGAGATTGTGAACCTTGAAATTGCAGACACCAACGGCAGCGGCCACGGTGCACTTGCAGATTTTCTGAAAAACAAAGGCGTTGATGTTCTTATCTGCGGCGGTATCGGCGGCGGAGCACAGAACGCTCTTACCGAAGCAGGAATCAAGTTCTTCGGCGGTGTTCAGGGCAGTGCTGACAGTGCAGTTCTGGCTTATCTTCAGGGTAAACTCACATATAATCCCGATGTTCACTGCGACCATCACGACCACGAACACGGTGAGGGACACACCTGCGGTGAGCACGGATGCCACTGAGAATTCGGAATTAGTAGTCAGTAGTCAGTAGTCAGTAGTTAGTAGTTAGTAGTCAGAAGAATCGGTCGCATTGCGACCGATTTTCTTAAAGAGCGACAACATTAGAAAAGTCACGGAG
>JAZOAX010000047.1:0-4218 GCA_045595685.1 Acutalibacteraceae bacterium | reverse complement strand
ATGTATCTTGCAACGGAAGGTCTTTACAGTGAAATAATTTCTTCCGAAAACGGAATTGCAGAAAAATGCCAGAACGATTATTCTGTTATGATTGCAGGTCCCAGCACAATTACGGCATTGCTTAACTCACTTTCAATCGGATTCAGGGCTATGGCTATTAACGAAAAAGCCAAGGAAGTGAGACAACTTCTTGCAGCGGCAAAGGTGCAGTATGATAAATTCGGTATTGTGCTTGACAAAGCAAGAAAGAAAATTGAAGAAGCAGGCAAGAGCCTTGACGAAGCACAAAGCAGAAACTCAATTATTCAGAAGAAACTCAAAAGTGTTGAAGCCATTGAAACCGATGCCGCTTCACAGATTCTGGGTATAGAAGGTGACGATATATAAATGAAAACCTTAGGTTACTACAACGGAAAGTTTGATGAAATCGAAAATATGCAGGTGCCTATGTGCGACCGTGTATCTTTTTTCGGCGACGGTGTTTACGATGCAACCTATTCAAGAAACTATATCATTTTCACCCTTGATGAGCATATTGACAGATTTTATCGCAGTGCCGAGGCTTTGAGAATTGAACTGCCCCACACAAAAGAGGAACTTAAAGCAATTCTCAACGAAATGGTAAGAAAAGTTGACTCTGACTGTAACTTTGTATACTGGCAGGCAACAAGAGGCACGGGGATAAGAAACCACGCTTTTCTCACCGACGGCAGTAAGGCTAACATCTGGATAACAATAACCCCGAAAGATATTGTGGATACTTTCAAACCCGTAAAACTCATCACAATGGATGACACCCGTTTTCTTCACTGTAACATAAAGACTCTTAATCTTATCCCTGCAGTTATGGCTTCACAGAAAGCAAAAGAAATGGGCTGCGATGAAGTGGTTTACCACCGTAACGGCAGAGTTACGGAATGTGCCCACAGTAATGTGCATATAATCAAAGACGGTGTGTTTATTACCGCACCGACGGATAACCTTATTCTTCCCGGCATTGCAAGAGCACATCTTATAAAGGCGTGCAAAAAACTCGGTGTGCCCGTATGCGAAAGAGAATATAATCTTGATGAACTTTTTGCCGCAGACGAAATACTCATTTCATCTGCAGGCTCTCTCGGACTTGCCGCCGAAGAACTTGACGGCAGAAAAGTTGGCGGAAAAGCGACAGACCTTCTCAGAAAGATTCAGACAGAAGTTCACAGAGAATTTATGCAAGAAACAGAAGTTTAAAGATTCACCTATTTACAAGAAGCGTTTTTCGCGTTATAATAATAAATCAGAACACAAAGGGAGGTGAAGTACCGTGGCACAATATCTGAGAGCCTATGCAAAAATTGACCTTGATGCCATAAGCAGAAATTTTGATGCCATAAAATCCAAAATTGGCGAAAAAACAAGAATAATGGCAGTTGTTAAAGCCGATGCCTACGGACACGGCAGCATTGAAGTTGCAAAAATACTCAAAGATAAGGCAGACTGCTTTGCAGTGGCAACACTCAGTGAGGGTGTTGAACTCAGAGATGCAGGGATTGAGACACCTGTTCTCATTCTGGGATATACTTCACCTATGGAGTATGAACAGATGCTCCGCTATGGCATTATGCCGACAGTTTACAACACCGATGAAGCAAAACTTCTCAGTGAGACGGCAGAAAAAATGAACACCACTGCAAAAATTCACATTGCCGTTGATACGGGTATGAGCAGAATCGGTTTTAAAGACGATGCTGAGGGCGTAAAGTCGGTAAAGGAAATTTCTCTTTTGAAGAACATTGAAATTGAAGGTATTTTCAGCCATTATGCAACGGCGGACTGTGAAGACAAAACCTTTGCAAAAGAACAGAAAAGAAGATTTGATTCTTTTGTCGGGCTTGTTGAAAAAGATGGTATAAAAATCCCTGTAAAACACATCAGTAACAGTGCGGGTGCAATAGAATTCAGCGAAAATTACGATATGGTCCGTCTGGGCATTGCACTTTACGGGCTTTTCCCTTCCGACGAAGTTGATTCTTCAAAGGTCAGCCTTACTCCCGCAATGGAAGTTATAAGCCATGTAATTCATGTTAAAGACATTGAAAAAGGCACGGGCGTGGGCTACGGGCAGGTTTATGTTGCACCGCAGAAGCGCCGTATTGCAACTGTTGCCATCGGCTATGCAGACGGATTCAAGCGTTGCCTTGCAGGTAAGGGTTATGTTCTTATAAACGGCAGAAAGGCCCCCCTTGCAGGTAAGGTGTGTATGGATCAGATTATGGTTGATGTTACGGATATCCCCGATGTTAAAGTGGGAGATAAGGCTGTGATTATCGGCAAAAGCGGTAAAGAAGAAATTACGGCAGAAGAACTCGGAGCACTTTGCCACAGTTTTTCATACGAAGTTATCTGCACTTTTATGCCAAGAGTCAACAGAGTTTATTAATATCACTGCATTAAATATGGAGTGGCAAAGTCCACTCCTTTCATTTTATCCGGGAGGTACATATATATGATACGTTTTGAAAGCGACTACACCCAGGGTGCAACCCCTGAAATTATTGAAAGACTTGTTGAAACCAATATGGAAATGACAGCAGGCTACGGTATGGACGAATACTGTATGTCGGCACAGAAAAAAATCAAAGCCGAAATCGGCAAAGAAGACGCAGATGTCCACTTTCTTGTGGGCGGTACCCAGACAAATTTCACCTTTATTTCTTCTGTTTTAAGACCCCATCAGGGTGTAATCTGTGCTGAAACAGGCCACATTCATGTGCACGAAACAGGTTCTGTGGAAGCCTGCGGACACAAACTTCTGCCTGTGCCGAGTGCAGACGGCAAAATCACTGCCGAACAGGTTGCCTCTGTTACCGATGCACATTATGCCGATGCAAACTTTGAGCATATGACTCAGCCGAAACTTGTATATATATCATTTCCTACGGAAAACGGAACAATTTATTCAAAACAGGAACTTACGGCAATTTCCCGTGTCTGCCGTGAAAGAGACCTTATCCTTTTCCTTGACGGCGCAAGACTCGGCTACGGGCTTGCCTGCAAAAAGAACGACCTTACAATGAGCGATATTGCTTCTTTGTGCGATGCTTTTTATATCGGCGGCACAAAGGTTGGTGCTCTTTTCGGTGAAGCCCTTGTAATCACAAATGACAAATGCAAAAAAGATTTCCGTTATGTTGAAAAGCAGAAAGGTGCAATGCTTGCAAAGGGCAGACTTTTAGGCCTGCAGTTTGACACCCTTTTCACAGACGGACTTTATCACAGAATATCTGAACACGCTGCAAAACTTTCAGAAAAGATTCAGGCTGCTTTTGAGAAAAAGGGCATTGAACTTTATTACGGCTCACCCACAAATCAGCAGTTCCCCGTTCTTACAAAAGAGCAATATGACACACTCAGCAAAGACTTTGTTTTTTCAGACTGGGGCAGAAAAGACGATAAATACATTGTCCGCTTCTGCACAAGCTGGGCAACAGACGAAGAAAATGTTGAAAAACTTGTTGATGTTATAAAGAAACTTTAAAATTAATCATATATCTCGTCTCCTCTGAAAGGGTAGATGTCACGAAGTGACAGAGTTTTATTTGAAAGTTGTAACCACGGCTACCCGTCAAATACATTTTTCACAATTTGATACTTATTAAGATTTTCTTAATGTTCAAAATAATATTTACTTTTTATTTTTTGTTATATAATGAAGATGAAAAAAGGTTAACGGAGCAAAGGGTACACAGCCATAACTGTCGGGAATCTGAATTCAATCAGAGGGAGGACCGCCAATGAGAAATATAATTACATCCTTTACCACATTTTTATTACATATAATATCTTTTTTCTTTATATATAATTTCTTACAAACCACGCTTAATAAGATGTTCAGAAGTGACTTTTATGTTATTATAATATTTGTCTTGCTGGCAGTTGCTCCGATAGTTGTTTTTTTATCTTTCAAACAGAATTTTTTATAAGAAAAGCGGTTCAAAAAATATAATTAAGAGTATAGTATGCACCGATATTTATCTTTTGATTTTTGGTGTACTGTACTGTTATGTATTTTTAGAAAATGATACAGATTTTATTTGTTATGCTTTATGGATAAACATTTTTTGGGTTCTGATGGTTTCAATATTTATGGCGATAAAGACCAAAACAGAAGTCGGTTCCGTTGCCGACAAGAAGCAAATTGATAGCCTTGGTGCTTAAACTGAATAAAGCAAAAAT
>JAZOAX010000046.1:0-13348 GCA_045595685.1 Acutalibacteraceae bacterium | reverse complement strand
CCGCTTGGCCTCCGACTTAATGCACCTGTCTGCATCGCCGTCAAAGGCAAAGCCTGCATCAAGATTATTTTCTTTAACGAGTATCTGCAGTTTTTCTGTGTGGGTTGAGCCCACCGAATCGTTTATGTTTATTCCGTCGGGCTCATTGCCTATAACAAAAGTCTTTGCGCCAAGAGAATCAAAGACACTTTTTGCCAGACTCCAGGCGCTTCCGTTTCCGCAGTCAAGACCGATTTTTTTGCCCCTGAAAGAATGTACCGCGTGGGATATCAAAGAGCCGAGGTATCGGTTTCTGCCCGAAACATAGTCCACACTTTTGCCGATTTTATCTTTTTTGGCAAAAGGCACTTCTCCCATCACTTCGCCGTCATAAACATAAACACCGTCAAGGTAGGCTTCAATTATATCCGTAACGGTATCGTCCATTTTTTCGCCCTGAGAATTGAGAAGTTTTATTCCGTCATCATAATAGGGATTATGACTTACAGAAATCATTATCCCGCAGTCGAATCCGTCGCACCTTGTTACCCAGGCAGTGCAGGGCGTTGTTGTGACGTGAAGAAGATAAGCATCTGCTCCTGAAGACACAACCCCTCCTGCAAGAAGATATTCGAACATATAACTTGAAAGCCTTGTATCTTTGCCTATTACAATTTTCGCTTTGCCTTTTTTATTCTCACGGTTTCTTTTTTCAGAAAAGTACCAGCCTAAAAATCTGCCGATTTTATATGCGTGGTCTGCAGTTAAAACTCCGCCCGCTTCACCGCGGAAGCCGTCTGTGCCGAAATATCTGCCCAAGTTATTCTCCCCTTTTGTCTACAATAGTGTCTGACGATTTATAAATACTGTTCTCCTTCACTGTACCTCTTACACTTGACAAAGGATACACGGTACTGTTTTTGCCGATAACAGTGCCCGGATTCAGCACACTGTTACAGCCTATTTCTGCAAAGTCACCTATTATGGCACCGAATTTTCTCAGACCCGTTTCTATTTTTTCGCCTTCACAGTATACCCTGACATAAGTTTTATCACTTTTTACATTTGATGTTATTGCGCCTGCACCAAGGTGTGCCTTATAGCCGAGAATACTGTCCCCCACATAGTTATAATGAGGCACCTGAACACCGTCGAAAAGAATGGAGTTTTTTATTTCAGTTGAATTGCCCACAACGCAGTTTTTGCCTATAAGCGCCGACCCTCTGATAAAAGCCCCCTGCCTGACTTCAGTGCCTTCACCGACTATGGCAGGGCCATTGACTGATGCCGAGTCACTTACTGTTGCGCTTTTATGCACCCACACATTCTCTGCCGTTTGTGTGTAGTCACTTTCAGGCAGGTCTCTTCCGATTTTTTTAATTATCTCACCCACACTGTCAAGCACAAACCAAGGGAAGTTGAACCTTGCAAGATATTCACCTGCAAGGGTTTTATCAAGAGAAAAAAGGTCTTTCGTTCTAAGCATTATATTGCTCCTTAAAAAATTTGTATATAAAAATACTACTCCGAATTATGTGCTTTTATTCGGAGTAGTATTGATTATTTTGATTGAATTTTATTTTTTATAACTTTATTTGCATTTTGCAATTGTGGGAAGAGTCTTCTGTGCAACAAGTTTGGGATTGTATTCCATCATCATATGGCCACCTTTTTCACATTCGTATGTTGTTGCATTGTCGCCCAGTGCATCGATAATCTGTCTGAGATTGTCGGCATTTGCAACTTTGTCTTCCTTGGCAGTGATTATAACTGCGGGGATATCAAGTTCTGCAACTTTTGCAAAATCAACGGGTCTTGCGTGGGTAGTCATTATTGCCACACCTGCTCCTGTACCTTCAACGGAAAGAGGTGCAGATATTCTTGTGATATCATACTGCTTTGCATATTCGCTGTCGCTGAAACTCATATCAACAAGCATTCTTACAAGGGCAGGTACTTTGAGCGCAATTTTAAGAATAACAGTGCACATAACCGACATAACAGAAGACATTATTCCTTTCATCATATCGGGCATTTCAGCAACACTCTGGGGTGCAAAAAGCACAAGACCTTTAACTTTTTCGGGATGGTCTGTTGCAATATTGAGGGCAATACCGCCGCCCATTGAATGTCCGCCGACAATCCATTTGCCGCCGAGTTTTTTCATAAGTTCAAAAATAAGGGTTTCTCTGTCAACAAGTTCCATATCCTTGGTTTCTCTTGTTGAATAGCCGAAGTTGGGAGCGTCAACGGTAACAACTTCGTAGCCTGCCTTCTGATATTCTTCTGCAATGCCTTCAAGTGATGCAGTTGAAAGGCAGAAGCCGTGAACAAGAAGAATCTTTCCTTTTGCTATGCCGTCGGGTTTATATGTTCTGTAATGAAGAGTATAGTCCCCTGTTGTGAAAAATCTGCTGTTTTCAAAAGGCTTATCATCTGCCGCAAAAGCAAATGTCACCATTGAAAAAGCCATAACAAGTGCTAAAAATAACGATAACGCTTTTTTCATAAATATCAGTTCCTTTCTTTAAGAGCCAAATCAGATTGATTTACTGTTACCTTAACTATATTATATCAACAAGTGTTGAATAACACAAGGTGTTTTTGAATAAAAAATGAACAAAAACCGAATTGTTGTACCACCTGAAAAAGCAATTAATCCAAAACAGAAAAAATCCCGCAATGCCGTAACATTGCAGGACTAAAACCATATTAACTTTTCCGATTTTTACGGTTTTACAATAAAGAAATTTTATTTCATATAAGCAACCATAAAGAACTTAACGCAAACAAGTGCAAGACCGATGCAAGCACCGATACCTGTTGAGTTGAGAATATCAGTTGCTTTCTGTGCCTGACCGAGTTTGTTTGCCTTTTCGTATGCTTTCTTATCAAGAACAGCGTATACGATGATAAGTACGATGAATGCAAGAGAAACTGTGCTCCACATAAATGCAGGAACTGCAAGGAAAATTGCAAGGAAAAGTGCTGTGAAGAATTTGAGTGCGCCTGAAGCACTGTTAGGATCCTTCTGCTTCTTTGCTTTCTTTGCTTTTCTGCCCTTCTTCTGAAGTTCTTCAGCAGGTACTGCTGCAACGGGAGCCTGAACGGGTGCTGCTGCGGGAGCCTGAACGGGCTGAGCAGGTGCTACGGGAGCAACAGGTGCTGCTGCGGGCTGAACAGATGCTGCCTGTGAGAAAACATCATTTGACTGAGCAGGCTGGAATGCTGCTGCGTTTTCTACTTTCTGGCCACAGATAAAGCAAAAATCTGAATTATCTTCGATTGAGTTACCGCAAAACTTACAAATCATAAGTGATTCCTCCTTGAAACTTTGATTATTCATAATCAGATGTGGTTATTATAACATTAAAAATTTTGATTTACAATAGTAAAGTTAAATAAAATCTTTATTTTTTAAGTTTTTTTGTCTTTATTCGTTGCCGAAAACAGTAATTTATGCGTATTTTTGTTATCTTTCGGCAAAAAATATACATCGGTGGTTTATTTATGCAAAAAATCAAACTTCTTTTTTCTGGAGTATTAATAGGAATAATCAACTCTGTTTTCGGTGCAGGCGGCGGTATAATTGCAGTGCCCGTTCTTAAAAATTCGGGGCTCGGACAAAGACAGGCTCAGGCAAATGCCCTTGGTGTTATTCTGCCGCTTACGGCAATCAGCACCGTAATGTACCTTATTAAAGGATATTTTTTTCTGAGTGAGGGTATTCCTTTTCTGCCTGCAGGTTTTATCGGTGCCGTTGCGGGAACAAAGATTATCAAAAAAATACCTGACCGTATTTTAAGTGTGCTTTTTTCACTTCTGCTCATTTATTCGGGCATAAGAATGATTCTGAGATAATTTTTGATTATGATGATTTACACTGTGATTTTTTCTTTTATTTCGGGTATTCTTTCTTCCATGGGTTTTGGCGGCGGTACTGTGCTGATTGTGTTTCTCACATCTTTTCTGTCCTTCCCGCAGACAAAGGCACAAGGCATTAATCTTCTGTTCTTTATCCCCTGCGCATTTTACAGTCTGATTGCTTATTCAAAAGAAAAACTTATTGTGAAAGAAAAGATTGTCCCTCTTGTTATCGGCGGTATTATCGGTATTTCAGCAGGTTACTTTTTTCTTCAGAATATTCCCTCGGAATATCTTTCAAAACTTTTCGGTGCGTTTCTTGTTGTTCTTGCCCTGAAACAGTTGAAAAGCATAAAAAGACACCCTGAAAATTAAATTTCAGGGTGCTGATTTTAATTATTTATTTGCGGCAAGGTATGATTCAAGTATCATAACTGCCGAAACTGCATCAACAATATCTTTTCTTTTCTGCCCTCTTACGTTATTGACGCTGAGTGCCCGATGTGCCGAAACAGTGGTGAGTCTTTCGTCCCACATTTCAGTTTTAATACCGGTCTCCTGCTCAAGAAGTTTTGCAAATGCCTTGCATTTTTCTGCCCTTGAGCCTTCGCTGCCGTCCATATTCTTGGGAAGTCCCACAACAATAAGTTCGGCTGAGTGCTTTTTTGCCGCTTCAGCGATTTCTTTAATCAGTTTGGGCTCATAACTCTGACTGATAACACCGACGGGTGAAGCAAGAATACCGAGTCTGTCGCAAACGGCAAGGCCTGTTCTGGCATCACCGTAATCAACGGATAAAATTACCATATCTTACCTCACTGATTTTCGAGTTCGGCTATTTTCTTGTCAACCTGCTCAACAACATCGGAGAAGTCTTTGCTTTCAAGTCCGCTGTGAATTTTGCTGAAAACATATCTGAAAATTGTTTTTGCAGGGTTGGATGAGCCGGTGTGAAGGTTGGTGTCGTAATCGTGGCCGTACCATACTGCAGTTACATAGTGGGGAGTTCCGCCGCAATACCATTTATCGTAGTTATCGGAACTGGTACCTGTTTTTGCAAAGGTCTGGAAGCCGCTGATTTTTGAGCCGTAACCTGTACCTGCGCTCTGTGTAACAGCCTTTGTGAGCATTGAAAGAAGTGATGCTGCAGTTTCTTTCTTGATTGACTGCTGAGGAATATCATTGCCGTTCTGAAGCACAATATTGCCGTTTCTGTCTGTAACCTGGAAGTAACTGTAGGGCTCATAATAACGTCCGCCGTTGCCGAAAGTTGCAAAAGCAGCAGCCATTTCAAGAGATACAACACCTCTTGATGTGCCGCCTACGGCAAGGGGGCTGAGGTCCTTATCTTTTACAGGGTCAAGATTAAGATGGAAGTTTTCGTTACAGTATCTGAGTGCGGCAGTTGTGCCGAGCATCTCGTTAAGAATTCTTACGGGTACTGTATTGAGTGAACGGACAAGAGCACTTTCAACAGTTACATATTTACCTGAGCCATGGTCACCGTTGAAGTTTCTGGGCCATTCTTTTCCGTTGAGTTTGATTGCTTTTTCAAGAATTGTTGAACTTGCAGTTACAAGTCCGAGGTCAACGGCGGGAGCATAAACTGCCAGAGGTTTGATTGATGAACCCGGCTGCTGTTTTGCTCTGTCGTCGGTTGCTCTGTTATATCCGCGGTTTGTGGTCTTTTTGCCCGTACCGCCGATAAGTGCAACTATTCTGCCTTCGTAATCCATAATGGTCATTGAGGACTGAGGAAGATTGCCGTCTTTATCGCGGCTGTATGCTCTCGGGAAGCCTTCACGGTCTTCGTAGGAATCTTCAAGTATATCCTGAATTCTCAGATCAACTGCGGCATAAATATTAAGTCCGCCGTAGTAAACCTGTCTCCATGCTTCGTTATATTCGTAGCCGTATTCTTTCTGAAGGTCTGAAATAACCTGATCGATTACATATTCTTCATACCAGGAAAGAACTTCAACATCTTCTGTGTTTTCGGAAGTTGTCTGCTTATATTCCTGAACAACAATCTTTTCTTTAAGGGCTTTTTTATACTGCTTTGTGGTAATTTTACCCTGGTCGTGCATATAGAAAAGACAGTCGTCACGTCTTGCCATACATTTATCGTAATTGGCATAGGGGTTAAGAGAATAAGGAGCCTTTGTGATACCTGCAAGCATTGCACATTCGGAAATTGTGAGTTCGGAAAGTTCTTTGCCGAAATAGGTTTCTGCGGCAGTTTTCACACCGTAGCAACCTGCACCGAGGGATACGGTGTTGAGATATGCTTCAAGGATATCCTTCTTTGAATAGTTCTTTTCCAGATTAAGCGCACGAAGAATTTCGTTGAACTTTCTTATGAAAGTTGCTTCGTTATCGTCTGTGAGGTTTTTGATAAGCTGCTGAGTGATGGTAGAGCCGCCCTGACCTTCAAGGCTGGGCTTGATAAGAACACCGATGGTACGTATCCAGTCAACACCGGGATGAGTCCAGAAACGCTTATCTTCAAGGCAGATGAATGCCCACTGAAGTTTATCGGGAATTTCATCATAGTCAATCCAGATACGGTTTTCTTCACCGTGAAGACGGGCAAGTTCAACAGTATCCCCGGCACTGTCATAAGCATACATAATTGTTGTCTGACTCTGTGAATTTTTATAGGTATCAAGGTCAATTGCGATACCTTCGTTAACCACGGAGTCAACATGTGAAAGCACTGTACCGCCAACGGTGATTGCCGTCAGCATACCTGCAACAAAAATGCAGAAGAAAATAAGGAAAATGGTGAAAAGCACGGGATGCTTTTTCCTTTTCTTCTTTTTATTTTTCTTTTTAGCCTTACTGCTCTGTGCACCTTTTGTATCGGGCTTTGCAGATTTATTATTTGAGTTTGTTGCCATAAAAGCAGTCCTCCGAAAAAATAAAATATAAGGTAAAACAAACATATATACCCATACTACCTTACATTATAATAAATCCTTTAAATTAAATCAACAATAAAAAGAATATTTTTTTGTAAAAAAAGGAAAAGTTTTGGGATAAAGGCAGCATATCTCTTACAAGTGCATTAATATTCAGCAAAAGCCATCGGCTGAATACCGATGGCTTTTAAACATTTACTTCACTTTAACGCTTTTCACTGTGCTCCAGGTCCCGTATACTTTCTTTCCGTCAACGGTTTTATATGCCCTGACTTTGAAGTAGTAAGTTGTGCCTTTTTTAAGATTCTTCACTGTTGTTTTGACAGTGGAGCCTTTTTTGACCGTTGCGGTTTTCGGACTTTTGAACTTGCCTGAAGCGGAGTA
The DNA here is from genome assembly GCA_045595685.1 of Acutalibacteraceae bacterium. Taxonomy (GTDB): domain Bacteria; phylum Bacillota; class Clostridia; order Oscillospirales; family Acutalibacteraceae; genus UBA6857. The sequence continues at coordinate 6,200 of JAZOAX010000046.1, read as the reverse complement.
CATAACCTCATAACCCGAAGCACCGATTACTTTCTTCCACAAAGCAGTTGCACTTTTTGAGCCTGCGGTAAGTTTTGAAAATGTTACTTTTGCAGGTGCGGTGGAAGTTGTCAACAAGGTTGATACCGACGAATATACCTTCTTCTTGTCAATGGTCTTATATGCCGTAACCCTGATTTTATATACAGTTACCTTTGAAAGTTTCTTGAAAGTATATGAAAGTTTTGTTGTGTGTGCAGTTTTCAGAACTTTGTTTTTTGAACTGAGAAGTTCAACCTTGTATCCGTCTGCACCCGTAACTTTCTTCCATGTTGCCTTAATTGAAGAAGTACTGTTCGTGGGAGTAATCTTACTTGTTTTTGAAGGAAGAATATTGAAATACAGTGTCTTTGTGCCGCTGTACTTGCCCTTGAAGGTTACGGTAACAGAATATTTGCCCGTATTCTTTCTGCCGCCTGAATAGGTAACCGTATAGTCCGTATCCTTTTTAAGTGCAGTACCTTTGCTGTTTTTAACTGTGACAGTCGGAGTCTTTTTCTTGCCGTCGTAAGTATATTTTGCGGCAGAAAGTTTTATTGTTTTCGGATAATAAACTGTTGTTGTTTTTATTACTCCGTAACATCCGTAGCACACGGTTTCAATTTTTCCGTTCTTTGTGAGAGTTGCGGCAATTGTGTTTGTATATGTGGGAGCGGTATGAGGAAGTTTTGTTCCCTCAATTGTTTTTCTCTTGCTGCTTCCGCAACCGTTTTTGCAGTAGGAAATCCAGGTCTCGTCTCTGCCGCAGGTTGCCGGGTAGCCGAATTCATATTCACCGTAATCGTGGAAGGACTCGGTAATTCCGAATTCAACCGAAACTGTTCCCTGATACTCCCCTATACCTCTGACAATCGCATAACCTTCGCCGTAGTATGCGTCGAAATCATAGATAACCGCATAGTCAACATCTCTTGTGAGAGTTTTGCCGTCAAGTTTTACGGTAATTTCCAGATCCTTATCAGGATAACTGATATCATATTCGCTGATGTTGACAACTGCGCCCTCAATTGACTGTGGAGGATTCTTTTGGTATTCAACGGTAAAGATGTTTTCGAAACCTATAGTTTCTTCTCTTTGTGTGCTGACGGGTGTATAGCCCTCAATTTCAGGCACAGATACAGTTAACTTACTGCCTGCAAGGGCAGTGCCTGTTGCGGCAGTTCTGATTTCGTTGCCTTCCCCGTCAATGTATGTGATTTTATAACTGCATTCTGAGGCAGTAACCGTCACTTTATATGTGTCGGAATATCCGCCGTAAGAAACAATAACATCGTTTTCGCCCACAGTGCGTTCAATTATACTACAGAAGAAACCTTCTTCTATATCCGCAGTTGTGCCGTCACTGTAACTTACACGAAGAAGAAGTCCCGACGCATTGATAACATCCTGCATACCGAGAGTTTTCTGTGTGGGCGCTGCGATTATTTCAACGCCTGAAATTTCAACATCTTTCTTTGTGGCAATGATGTTTTCGTTTTCCTCGAACACACCGAGAATACTGTCATCTGAACTTTCAACAGTGAGAGAATCTGCACCTGTGAAGGAGTTATCACTTACATTTTCAACAGAGTCGGGAAGTGAAACATAACTGAGTGATGAGCAATCTCTGAATGCTTCTTCTCCGATACTGCTGATACTGTTACCAAGGAAGACGGTACCGAGATTATCGCAGCCGTCAAAAGCACCGGAAGATATTGATGTAACACTGTCTGAAAAACTGATACCAGTGATTTTGCTGTCACTGTTTATTGTACCTGACGACACGCCCGAAACCTCGTATCCGTCAACCTGAGAAGGAATGTCGATTGTATATCTTACACTGCTGCCGGCAGGAGTGTATATAATATCATCGTCGTAAGTTTCATAAAGGTCATCAATGTGTATTCTGCCCTCGCCCATGGGATATTCAAGTTTAAGTTTATTTATTACCGCTTTATTTGCTTCAACGGTATATTCCCATTGGGCTCTTGCGTTGATAAGGCAGTTTTTGATATAACTTCTGTAAATAAATCTGCCTTCATATTCGTTGAGATGACGCTGAATTGTTTTTTCCTGTGCATCGTTTTTTGCAAGTTTGAGTGCATATTTCACACCTGCGAGAAGTGAATTTATATATGCACTGTATACCACTTTATAATTGGTTTTTGCACCTTCAAGATATCCTTCAACCTTGTGCTCATAACAGCTCTTTATGCCCTCCTGCATATATCTCACTGTGTTTTTGAGTGTGATGATATTTGCAAGAGACATTGTTGCTTTGTCAATATCTTCGAGAGTGGGTGAATCTATGGCAGATGAAACCATTTTACACACAACCTCAATAACGATTGTTACAAGTGAAGCATATTTACCTGTCAATGCCTCTGCAATTCCGTCGGTTGCAAGGTCGGAAACAAGTTTGAGTCCTTCATCGGTAAGCATTTCTTTAAGGAATACACCTGCAAGATTTGCCGGTGATTTCTGCTGCTTGTTGATTCTTTCAAGTCCGAGATACAAATCGGTATTTTTCTCAATCAGAGTCATAAGACGCTCTACCACACCAACCTGTATTGTATAAAGGGTAAAATAGGATATAGCGAATTCAACAACGTTAAGTGCTTTGCCTGTGGCACTGAGGAAGCCTTTGATTTTTTTCTGATTCTTTTCAATTACCTCAAGAGCATCATAAAGTTGGTTTTCTTTTAAAAGATCACTTTTCCATATTCTTACAAACTCGGCCTTCTGCCTTGTTGTACTAAGGTCATAAACGGCCTTTTTGGTACTGTTGATTTTACTTACAATGTCCTTTGCATCGGAAATTGAAGATACAACTTCTGAAATTGCACTGCTGTCCAGATGCTGCAGACACTCAAGTGCAAGTTCCTGCTGCATTTTTTCTTCGTTGGCGCTGTTAAAAGGCAGCATATCCCAGAGTTTGCCAACAAAGAAACCGAGTTGCCCGTCAAGAGCAGATTTAACAAAAGCAACTGCCTTTTCAGTTAAGCCGTAGCCGCGCAGAACATCAAGGATTTCGCCCTCAACAATTTTGCCCATTGAATTGTAAAATCCGTTATTGAGATAAGCGTTATATTTACCGAAAAGGTCATCTTCCGTAACAACCGATGAATCTGTCGGAGCGAAATCTCCGATAGCCTTGGTCAAATCGTAAATATATACAGAATTGCCTTTTTTGAAAGAGATTAAGCCGGAATCACAGATTGTTGAGCGAATTCCGTCGTCGTCAAAATTACCGTAAATAAGAGCGTAGCCTCTTTTATCAATAACTGCAGAGTTCCCGTCATAACCTTCAGTATAGATATAAGAAAGACCGTTTATTGTGTCCGTAACATATTTGTATGCTTCGTCAAAAATATATTCGCCCTTTTCATTGACCATACAATAATCATTATCGTAATTTACAACGGCTGTGCCGTCTTCAGCGTTATAGTTTTTAAATGACGCAATATCTATTTCGGCAAGTTTTTTGCCGTCGTAGTCATAAATATATTTTTCGCAAATGATTATGGATGAGCCGAAAACATCACATTCAAAATTACCCGGATCTTCCGATTTATATATAATGTCAAACTTGTCATTTATAAGAACATAATCTTCCTGCTGAGAACCGACAGTACGGTATAACACCAGCACCGTTCTTTTACCGTTTGAAAGTATATCGCTTACCGAAGCATAATCACCGTCAAACACATAACCTGAAAATTCTCCTGTATCACAGTTGAACAAGCCGAATTTTCCGCTGTCTTCCGATTCCGAAATGCTGAAAACCGAAGATGGATTGTAATTTTCAAAATTATGTATTGTTACACCACTGAAAACAAACTCCCTTGTTGCACAGTCATAAATATGGTCCGAGCCTTCTCCGTTTAAATATGTTGAAAACAACAGGTATCTGCCAATCTCACGCAGACTGTCTTCATCAACATCTTCTGCAACCACACTGTTACTTTTGTCATACAGGCGATATATATATCTGTTCAGAGATGTATCATACTCATTTGAAAGTCTGAGTCCTTTATAATATCCTTCGGCATAGGAATAGGTGTTCAGATCCGCATCCGTATAAGTATAATATGTAACATTTTTTCCGTCAGGAGTAGCCAGATAATAATGCCAAGGGGTGTTTTCGCTTCCGTAACTCACCTTCAGCATTCCGTGAGTGAGCTCGGCAGAGCACTCGTCCGCCTGATGCTCATAGCAGAGATTTCTTATTGTTCCGTCACTGCAAATAATATCAACCATTGAATCGGTCATATAGTCTGAATAGACTTCATAATAATTGCCTACAATATAATATTTACCGTTATACTCAACACAATCCATCCAGCCGTCATAGTTACCGTGATCTTCATATTTAAAATCGGTTATTGTGTTAAGAGTATCTACAGATATTGCGGCAAAAAGACCGCTTTCATCTGAAATTGCAAAAACAATATCATCATAAATGGTTATATCATCATAAACTGTGTTCTGTGAACTTTTGCCGTCCTTTGAAAGCAGAGTATAGCCGTAGCCGTCATATACTCCGCGGACAGTTCCGACAAGACAGTTTTTGTAATGGGCTATACCGTCATATATGGGTCTGTAAATGATTTTACCCTTATTATCCATTACACCGTATTTTGAATCTTTTTTAACACGGATAAGACTTTTGAAATAGTCGTATCGCTGATTTTCATAAGACATGGATGTAAATGTACTCGGTTGCTCATCAAGTCCGTGGTCCATATATTCACCGCTGGAAGCATTATAGACATCATATTTTTCTGTTTCCGGATTATATACGGTAAAAAGTGCATAAGGGAATGCGTCCGAATATTTTGTAAGAGCGTATACCCTTGGCACCTCATCACAAAGAAAACGCTTGGCTATACCTTTGCTGCCAACGAGGCAGTAAGCATCCACGCCCTTTTCCTTTGCAATAATGTATCCTTCTTCAGATGAATCAAACCAGTAATCCTTTTCATGAGATACAATGGTGTAATACTCTTCGGGCAGGGTGATTTTTGTTGCCTTTACATCAACATCAAGAACACCGTATGAGGTTTCTTCAATTGTTACGGGTGAAAGTGCACCCGCACTGAACACGCCCCAATCCACCTGTGAAAGACTTGCAAAGGGTACGCAGGTCAGTATCATAATTACCGTCATAACCGTTGCAAGAGTCCTTTTAAAAACTGTCATTCTTAATCCCTCCGGACAATATTTACACATAATAATTTTATCATAATGAAACACAAAAAACAATATAAACGCCTTAATTCATATTGTTTCTTTCACTGACATAAACTTTACGGGGTGATTTTATGTTTGAACTTATCAGAGCCGTATTCGGCAACCTGCTTTTCTTTTTTCTGCACCTTAAAAATGCGTCCTCTTTTCCGAAGCCGCTTTCTGCAGAAAAAGAACGGGAACTGATGACAAAAATGAAAAAGCAAGGTGATTCAAAAGCCAGAGAAGAACTGATTGAGCACAATCTCCGCCTTGTGTCACACATAATAAAAAAATACTATTCGGGTTATGACGAACAGGAAGACCTTATTTCCATCGGCACCATAGGACTTATCAAGGGCATTGACTCCTTTGATGCGGAAAAGGGAATCCGCCTTGCAACCTATGCGGCAAGATGCATTGAAAATGAAATACTTATGTATTTCAGAGGCAAGAAGAAAGATGCAAATGTTGTTTCCGTCAACGAGCCGATTGATGTTGACTCTGAAGGTAATCCCCTGACACTTATTGATGTGATTTATACTGAGGACACCATAAGTGACGACCTTGACCTTAAAAGAAAAACCGCCCGTCTTTATGAACTTGTTGAAACTATTGCTGACAAAAGAGACAAAGAGATTATTATAAGACGCTACGGGCTTTATAACCAAAAAGAACTGACTCAAAGAGAAATTGCAAAAAGCATGGGAATTTCAAGGTCTTATGTTTCAAGGATTGAAAAAAGAGTGCTTTCCGAACTGCGTGAAAAATTTTAACCGCTGCAGTAAGGCTGAATAAAAAACCGTCTCAAATGCGTGGGTGTCCTGAGGACACTCACGCAGTTTTATTTTGTTAACGAAAACCCCCGGCTATGCCGGGGAGTTCAAAAAAGCTTTAGCGTTGCGTATGAAAATAAAGCTCCTTTTGATACAATAAAGATGCGGCTACCAACT
>JAZOAX010000045.1:0-10643 GCA_045595685.1 Acutalibacteraceae bacterium | reverse complement strand
GAGTTTTGTCATTTCCTTTAATCGAAAAATTTCTCGATAAAAACTGCTTTGCACCTTAAAATTCAGATAGTTTGTTTGCAGAACAAGGCAAAAAGCACAGAAATCCTTGCGGATTTCGAGCATTTTTAACGCTGTTATGCTGCAAAACAGCGCATTTTAAGGCTTAAATTCCTTACGGAGTGCCGCCCTTTTCGATAGCCTTTTTTGTTTATTAGCCTTCAAGCATTCCGTGGTATCTGCCCATCCAGTAGGGAAGTGAATAGGTTGTTGAACCTTCCATTTCACCGGGATTGTGTGCATCGTCAATGTCGAATGTTGAGCCGTTGTATTTGTGGAATGCTCTTTCATCGGGAGCAGCAACTTCAAATTCGTACTTGCCAAGGCCCCATACAAGACCTACCATCTTAAGAATATCATTGTCTGAATTCCAGAAGGGAGGCAAGTATTTATCAGGATCAAGTGAAAGTTCGTTTGTTCCGCCGATACCTACATCGTCAAGGTCAAGTTCTGCAATATCGTCACGGTTGCCGTTTGTTGCAAGGAATCTTCTGAGGTCAACAGGATGACGTGAAAGTGACCAAGATGCAACTTCTGTGAGGCTGTTGCCGTATCTGTCTGTCTTTTCCTCGTTGGGATATGCAAGCTGGTAAATGTAGTACCAGAGGGGATTTTCACTGTAACTCATTGAGAACCACCAGTCTTCAAGAGCCTCTCTGTAGTAAGCAAGAAGTTCTTCGTCTTCTTCAAGCTGGAAGAGAGTATAGAAACCGAGCATTGCCATTTCTTCGTCGGAGTGGTTGAGAATGAGTCTGTAAAGAGTATCGAAAATTTCTGTGCCTACAAGAGGACGGAGAATGAAGCCGAGGATGGGAGAAACATCGTTTGCGAATTCAAGAATTGAAAGGTGATATCTTTCAAGTTCCTGAGTCATAACTTCTGCATACTGATACTGTTCGTCAAGAGCAGCCATTCTGTATTCGTCTTCCCATTTCTGATTGCCTGTTACGTGTGCAGCAACCTTGAACACTGAAAGAAGAACAAGAGTGTTAAGAGGTGCACCGCCGAGAACCTGACCGTTGTGCATATAAGTTCTTGAGAACTTTGCCCATGTGGTAGGCTGACCTGAACCGTCAACAAGGTTGTAGGAGTTATCTACAAGGTGCTGAGCAAACTTATCCATTGTGTTTGAGATAAGTGCTGCAAGTTCGGGATCTTCGGGACCGAGGATATCGTAAGCAAGTTTATAAAGGAATACGTGACCGATGATTTCGTCGGAACTTGTGTCGCCTTTATAGAAGATGTCTTCAACATCATATTCACTGCCGACAAGGTCATTCCAGAGTCTTTCGGGAATTTCGCCTGTTGCATCTACTTTAAGTCCGCGGTAGTTTTCACCGTGAAGAAGGAAGTCACTGCCGTCACCGTATGTTTTGGTTGAAACACCTGTTGCAGTGCCGTCACCGGTGTGATTCCAGTAAGCAAATGAATCAAAATCATCATTTTCCCAGTCGAATGAATATGTTCTTGCCCAGAAGCCTTCAAGAAGCCTTGTGCGCTTTGCATAGTCACCTTCTGTTTTAAGGGGATCTGCCCAGCCTTCTGTGTTGTAGAGTTTAAGGTTTTCATCCTGATTCTGAACATAGGAACGTTTGCCGTAAAGCATATAGTCTGTGTTCATATTTTCAAACATTGTTGCAGGACTTTCAAAAGGAATGTTCTGTGAATAGTCACCGCCGACAAGTGTTGCTTCGCTTGTATAATATTTACCTGTTTCAAGGTCTACAACAGTACCGCTTCTCTGTGCACGGTTATAAGATTCAACTGTGCCCTGACGCATTGAAACGTATGTAAGGAAAAGAACTGCTTCTGTTGTAAGAGTTGCGATTCTTCTTGCGTTTTCAATCTGTTCAGGTGTTGCGTTGGGGTCGTTCTTGAGAACGGCATAACGCATAAGTTCACCGCCTGCGTACATTGAAGTCCAGAGACCGTCATTGTCGCTTTCTTCGGGTTCCCATTCACCGTCAATAAGGTATGCATTTGAAACCATACCGCGTCTTGCAACATACTTCCAGGTCTGCTCGTTCATAATTTCAGCCTTTTCTGTGCCATTGATGTCGAGCATTTCAATGTGGGAGTAACCTTCCGCCATAGCAGTCCAGATGCCGTTTTCACCGTCAGCAAAAATTGCAAGAACTTTGCCGTCGCCTGTGTCTGCTGAATAGAAGTATCTGTCACCCATAAAACGCTGCTCTTTGTCTCTTTCGTGTGTTGCATTTTCGTCAACACGAAGAACACCGTAGTTTGTGATTGTCCATACTGCGCCGTCCTTTGTTGTTACGGACTGTGCTTCAGCATATTTGCTTTCGTCTTTAACTTCAGCGGGAACTTTCTTGTCGTCAAGTTCATATCTTGTAACAATTTTCTGAAGGTTGTCGCCTTCTGCCACTGCGTCGAGAGTATAGTCAACTTTTTCTGCTCTCTTTTCAATTTTTGTTGCCTTTGTAACAACCTTGAGAGTTACACTGTCTGTGAGGCCTTCTTCACTTTGTGCAGTGATAACTGCTTCACCTTTTTTAAGTGCAGTTACACGGCCCCATTCGTCAACTTCAGCAATGCCCTTAGGCTCTGCAGTCCATGTGAGCATACGCTTTTCTGTTCCTGCCATTACCCAGTCAACAGTTCTTGAATCGCCGATATTCATTTCCCAGTTTTCAGGAACGATAAGGCGGAGTCTTGCTTCCTCAGATGTGCCGTCATTGGCAAAAACCGTCATCGGTACACAAACACTGAGGAAAAGTGTGAGAGTTAACAGAATTGCAATAATTCTCTTCATAACTTAATCTCCTTTTTTGCTTAAACTTTAGTTCGCAAAAGAGCAAACCATATCTCATATATCATATCACTGCCAATAATTTCCGTCAAGGTATTTATAATTTAATTTTACTGAAAATTAACACTTTAACCTGCTTTTTCCGGCAGTCTGTGATTTTCGGAAGCAAAACATCCGAATACTTCACAGGCACCCGATAAGGAAGTATTTGTTTCCTGCAGAAAATGCAGAAATTTTTCTGTTCTCACGAAACTGCAAAGAACTTAAAAAGGTTAAATCAGTATATAAGAAAAGACGAAAATCACCGATAACGCTGACGCGTATCGGTGATTTTTAATGCATTATTGTGTGCTTAGTCACATTTTAAACAGACACTTCTTTTCAGGGTGTCAGCGTCAGAGCACACGGCTGCCGATGATGTTATTTTGCAAGAGAAGGAAGTTGCATTTCTCCGTTAATGAGGGCTGTTATTATTCTGATAAGAACAGTGATAAATCTCAACAGCACTGCATAAGGATTGTTTGTCCACACCTTATCTGTTGCATCTTTTTCATCAACAACATTGAATTTGCCGTTCACATATTCGTGGAACTGCGGATATCTTTCATCGTCGTGAACTGTAAGAGTACCGTCAGAAAGGAAGAATTCTGTTGCAATGGGATCAATAAGATTAAGTTCTGCGTGTTTCATATTCTTGGAGAACCATGTTGTGTCAGGGAAAAGGCAAGTGCCTGCATAAACCTTGTTGTCAGGTGAAAGATATCTTTCATCATAATCTTCAAGAAGAGTGAACTGCTTGAGTTCTGAATCTGTGAATGTTCTGCCTACCACTGTGCCGACAGCACCAAGTGAAAGTTCAGTAACCGTACCTCTGGCATCACCTGTTATTTCACTGCCTTCAAAGAAGGGGAAAGACTGGAAGCCGTACTTTGCAAAAATTGCTGTTTTCATACCGAAGTCTTCTTCGCATCTTTTAAGAAGTGACCAGTAGTAAGGTCTGCCTGTTTCTTCTTCAATCTCACCGAGAAGATTATGATAAAGGTCAATTTTTGTTATAAAGTTTGCATATTTTCCTTCAGGCTCCGTTGTTCCGAAAACTGTAAGTTTTGCTTTATCGTAGTACTGCTCGCCTATCATTGACCAATATGAAGGGAATGTGCCGTAAGAAACAAGAGCGAGTGCGGGAACAACTTCATTTTTTATCTTTTCATAAATGTTCTGAACCTGCTGCGTACCCCAGTCAAGCACCTGTGCCTGATTCATAACGGAGATAAGCACCATAACAAGCGTATCCATCATAGGATCGTCAAAAATTCCGCCACCGTTAAGAAGTATTGATGCGTACTGGTCAAGAGTATCAGGGTTAAAAGTGATTGAACCTGACATAAGAGCGCCTACTGTAATATATCCGTCAAGAGGAGTTGTGTTGAGGATAAGATTATTGAGTCTGAAAGGTGCATCATACATACCTGCTTCGCTTTTTGCAATGTATGCCATTGCAACATTTGAGCCGTAGCAACGGGCGTGGATATTAACCTTTTCAACGCCTTCTTTTACACATACATACTCAACAAACTGATGGAGTTCATCTGCAATTTCATAAGGTGAATAACGCCAGTCATATTTGAAATAATAATAGTCAAGTCCGCCAGCACCCTTTGAAGGCTGCTGAACAGCATAATTCCAGTCAATTCTTCCGTCAGGGTCAACACCGTCTTCGTTGAGAACCGCTTCTTCATAAACAGGAGCAAATGCATCAACAAGAGCCTGAACATAAGCATCGTAATCACCGGTTAAAAGTGCGGGAGCAAGTTCTTCAAGCACCGGCTTAACCTGGGTGAGAATGTATTCCTCACGGGTCATGCCCATAGGTCTGTTAACATCGTCAACCTGAATTTTTTTGCCGTTTTCGTCAAGAAGCCAGTTTCCGTTTTCATCAGTTTTGTAAACGGGTGTGTTCTGCTTACCAACTATGTATATTATAGGGAGTTTTCCTTCATCGTCTGCAGCGAGTGCAGTTACAGGAAGGAGAAAACCGGTTAACATCACAACGGTAAGCAACAATGCAACAATTTTTTTCATATTTTAGTACCTCCATTTGAATTACTGTTATATTTTAACACATAAAAACAAAATCTTCAATAGTAAACAGTTGTCTGTTTATATTTTTTATTAATATTTTCGTCAATTATATACAAAAAGTCTGAGTGCCCGTAAAAACACTCAGACTTTTATAATTTTTCTGTTAACCTGAATTTTCTGTTACTCTTTATTAAAAAGTCCGTCAAAGGAGAGTTCACCGTTAAAGAGTTTTGTGAAGAAGTTGAGAAGCAATGTCAGGAATCTCATAAATGATGAAAGTTTCTTTTCAACTGTTCCTCTTTCGATGATATCGCCTTCGTCAAGACCTGTAACTTCTGAAAGTGTGCCTGTTTCTTCGTCATACTTGAGATACTGGGGATATTCTTCGTATGAGTCGATTGTCATATCCTCACTTGTCATAAACTTATACATAAGGTCGTCAATGCACTGGGGGAATTCATCGTGATAAAGATTTTTGATGAACCATGTCTTATCAGCAACAAGGCAGGTTGAAGCATCAATCATATTGTCTGCTGAAAGGTACTTTTTGTTAACTTCGGAAATTGAGTTTATGTATTTGTCACTGAGAGTTGCGCCGAAATTTGATGCCGTTGCACCGAAAGATGTTGCAGGAACGGAAGCAACACTGTCTGACTGAATAAGAGAATCTTCGGAAAGGGGGAAGTTTGCAAAGTTGTACTTTGAAATTATCATAATGTCAACGCCCTTATCCATAAGTGCAAGCATTGTTTCTTCTGCATTGACCTGAACATTTTCGTGGTATGATCTGATTTTTTCAATCATACCTGCATATTCCTGCTGAAGTTCGGGAGTGTTGTAAACAAGCGCAATACCGTCTTCAACATCCTCGTCTCTGACCATTGACCAGAATGAAGGGAATGAGCCGTAGGAATCACGGAGAATTCTTGCAAGGGCATTGTCCTTGACTGCCTGAACAATTTCTTCAACAACATCCATACCGAAGCCGAGAACATATACTTCGTTAATGAACTCAACAATTGTTACGAGAGCCTGAAGAAGACTGTCATCTTCACCTTCACCGAGGATATCGTTGCCTGCAAGTGAGTATTTCACATAATTATCAACTGCATCGGGATGAAGAACAATTTTACCTGAGAAAAGTGCGCTGATAAATTCAACACCAAATGTTGAGGGGATATACATAATAACCTTATTGAGTTTGCTGAGACTCAATTCTGAAGCGTTCTGAAGATAAGCGGAAATGATGTTACCGCCAAGGCAACGGCCAACAAGGTTAACCTTTGTTGCGCCCGTTCTTGCCATAACATTTGCAATAAACTGCTCAAGAAGTTTACCGTTATATTCAACGGAAAGTCTCCAGTCATAGTCAAAACGGTAGTAACCGCCGGGGTATTTGCTGTTTGAATGTCTGATATGAGTTACGGGATTATGACCTCTGCCTAAAACCTGATTGCCGTTTTCATCAGTTGCTTCACCTTTATTATCAAGTTTCATTTCGGCAAAAGCGGGAGCGAGAGCATCATAAAGTCTGTCGCAATAATCATCATAGTCACCCATAAGCATACCTTTGCCAAGGTCTTTGAGCAGGTCACCGAGAACTGCCTTAAGATTGCCTACGATGTCATAGTCTGTGGGATAAACCTGTTCACCGTTTCCGTCATAAAGACCGCTACCGTAGCCTTCAAGATAAACGGTAACAACATTGTCTGCTGCACTTACACTCATTGCAGGAACCGCCATAGCCATAAGCATTATTACAGCAAGAATAACAGAAATTATCTTTTTCATTTTTAATAACCTCCTGAATAATCAAATTCTGCTTCTACATTATATATTACATTTCAGTTTTGTTCAAGTATTTTTAACAAACATCGTCTCTTGTTAACAGTTTGTTAATAATTTATCTATATTTTAATTCTCTTAAATCATCAAAACATAAAAACTCCCCACACTTTACAAAAAGTGTGGGCAAAATCTTTTAAAAATCTGATCAGTCAGCGTTAAAAAGTCCGTCAAAAGAGAACTCTCCGTTTATGAGTTTTGTGAAGAAGTTAAGAATTGCAGTGAGGAAACGGATAAGAACTGCGAAGCGTTCTTCACCGCTGCCTTTTTCGGGAACTTCGGGATCAAGTTCTGTTACGGGAACAAGTTCGCCGGTTTCCTCGTTGTAGTCAAGATACTGAGGATAGGTTTCATTGCTGAAAACAGTCATCTGACCTTTTGAGTTAACGATTTCACGGATGAGATAGTTTGCACTATCGGGGAAATCTGTGTGGAAGATATTTTTGAGGAACCATGTCTTTTCAGGATAAAGACATGTTGATGCGTCAACCTTTCTGTCGGCAGAAAGGAACCTTGTATTTTCAAGTGAATTTATGTATTCGTCGGAAAGAGTTTTATCCATTGCAGCGCAGGTTGCACCGAAGGAAATATCTTCAGTTTCTGCAACAAAGTCGCCCTGAGCATCAGCACCGTCATAAAGAGGTACAACGGGAACATCGTACTTTGCAACAACTGTCATAGCAACGCCTTTTTCCTGAAGTCTTGCCATAACATTTTCATAAGTAAGCTGAACACCGTAGTGGTATTCGTCGATTTTTGCAATCATTCCGGCATATTCGTCTTCCTTGCCTGCAAAAACATTGTCTCTTGCTTTTTCATAATACTCAGTTGTTACCATTGACCAGTATGAGGGGAATGTGCCGTAGCAAGCAAGAGCGAGTCGAGGCACAAGATTGTCTTTTACATTGTCAATGATGTACTGAAGAGCATCTGTACCGAGGCCGAGGACTTTCGCATAGTTGAGAACATCAACAAGAGCCACAACAAGACTTTGGAGTGCCGGGTCTTCAATAACGCCCATATCATTCATAACATATTCTACAAAACGGTCAACATTATCTGCATCAATTTTAAGTTCGCCTGCAAAAAGTGCACCGATAAGATCAATGCCGAGAGTTGAGGAAATATACATAACCACAGATTCAACATTTTCTGCTGCGTGATCTTCATATTTTGCAAGGTAAGCGGAAATAACATTACCGCCGAAGCAACGGCCGACAAGTGAAACTTTTTTGCCTGTTGCGTTTCTTACCATATCAATATATGTTTTAAGGTCGTCTGCAATTTCAAGGGGAGAAAGTCTCAGATCGAAGCCGAAGTCATAGTCCCATAAACCGAAGTTTGATGTCTGAACAGGACAGCCGAAATCTTCAACCTTGCGTCCGTCACCTGAGCCGTCGGATGCTTCACCGTTTTTATCAAGAATAACATCTTCATAAAGGGGAGCAACAACGTTATAAAGTTCGTCACAGTATGCATCGTAGTCACCTGTGAGAAGACCTGCTGCAAGTTCTTCAAGGCAGGGCTTGAGCGCTTCGGAAACAACTGAGCCGAGGTCTACATCAAGGGGAAAAATCTGTGTTGATTCATCGTCGGATTCATCACTTGCATAAAGGTGTCTTGAAGCACCTCTGATAAATACAACGGGGGTATCTGTTGTGACATCTGTTGCCACAGCCGCAGGAGCAGCGATTGTCATAAGCATAAGCGCACAGAGAATAACTGATATAATTCTTTTCATATTCATTGAACCTCCGGTTAATTATTTTCTTTTACATTATACAACTAATATAACATTTCTTCAAGTTTTTTAATAAATATATTTTTCCTTTTTTAATTTTTCACTGTTATGTATGGCTAAGTGCCACATCAAGCACCATCATCAGTGAAAACCCGCCGCAAAAAGCAATTGCAGGAACAGGATATGACTTTTCGTTTTCTCTTTTTTCAATCAGTTCGTCACCCACAACAAAAAGCATTGCCCCTGCTGCAAATCCGAAAAGGAAAGGCAGTGCCACCGTAACATAACTTGTAATAAACAGTGTTATCAGTGCCCCGACAGGTTCCACAATACCCGAAGCCCCACCCCACAGAAATGCTTTTTCTTTTGTTACACCTTTGCTTTTAAGCGGAAGGGATATTATTGCGCCTTCGGGAATATTCTGCAAAGCAATGGCAAGTGAAAAAGCAAGAGCCGGTGCAAAACTTTCACTTATGCCGCAAAGAATCGGTGCACACATTATTCCCACTGCAAGACCTTCAGGGAAATTATGCACCGTAACTGCAAAAAAGGTCATAAAAAAATCAGGTGGCAGTCCTGCTTTACGGGTGGATATCTTTTCTTTCAGTGTGAGGATTTTTCTGTCCAGCACACTAAGACAAATCACTGCAACCGCAATACCCGAAAGTGCAGGCACAAAAGAAAGTTTACCCATATGACTGCTATATTCAACAGACGGAACAATCAGGCTCCACACACAAGCGGCAACCATAACACCTGCCGCAAAAGAAGACAGTGCCTTCTGCGTTTCTTTGCGGGAATTTTTCATAAAAAATGTTCCTGCAGAGCCCGTAAGAGTACCGATGAAAGGCAGAAAAATCAAAAGTGCAATTTCACAAAACAAAAATACTCACTCCCTTGCCTTAGCAGTATATTCACAAAAGGCAAAAGTGTGAGTATTGAATATCAGATTTTGTCGATACGGTGTACTGTCAGAAGTTCACCGTCAACAGTGAAAGAGATTTCGTACCCCGCAAAAGAAAATCCGTATTCTCTGTCGGGGTCGTGCTGATAAGAGGGTCTCGGGTCACTTTCCAGCACAGAAATGAGAGACTGCAGTTTATCTTTCGGAAAATTTTCTGCGGTGTTTTCGCAGAATGTGACTTCAAGGTGTCTTTCCCCCAGATTTTCCGTAAAGCCTCCCACTGCATCGGGAATACTGTCGGCATAGGCCAGATAAGGTTTTATATCGTATATGGGTGTGCCGTTCATAAGGTCGGCTCCCCTGACAATAAGAACGGGACCGTACTTTTCCGTTATTTCAATTCTCTGCAGTTTCACGCAGGAAAGGCCTATATTGTTCGGTCTGAAGGGAGAACGGGTTGCAAAAACACCCATTCTTTTGTTGCCTCCCAGAAGCGGCGGTCTTACCGTCGGGCTCCACTTTTTCCTTACCGCTTCGGAAAACTGCCAGATTATCCATATATGTGAGAAATCCTCAAGTCCCCTGAAGGCCTCGGGCACTCTGTACTCTTTTTCAAAAATAATTCTGCCCTCAACTTCACTGTTGAGACCGCTCTGACGGGGTATACCGAATTTTTCCGTGTAATCCGTTTCAATGTGAGCAATGATGTTCATAATGTGTCCTACCGATTATTTGACCTTTCTCTTTTTAATTTTATTGATAATACTTACAATGGCAGTAACCGTAAACCACAGAACGCTTACAGATAAGAATATTCTGCCGAGTTTTTTGTTTCCGTCATCTGATATAAGAAAAGCTGCGCCTAAAATAAGAACAAGAATCATCGCAACGCAAACAACGCTGAAAACAACAGTGGCAAATTTAATCCATTTTGACAAGCGTTTCTCTTCAGGAACAACGGATTCAATTATTTCTTCTGCCACTGCTCCGAAACATTCCATAATAAATTCAAAAATGAACTCTAAAATATCATCCATAAAAACAAATCCTCAACTTGTTTATAAAACAATAATATCCTATTTCACAGAAGTTTGCAAGTTATATTAACAGTAAATCCGCCGCAAAGGGCGGCACTCCGTAAGGAATTTAAGCCTTAAAATTCGCTGTTTTGCAGCATAACAGCGTTAAAAATGCTCGAAATCCGCAAGGATTTCTGTGCTTTTTGCCTTGTTCTGCAAACA
>JAZOAX010000044.1:0-16665 GCA_045595685.1 Acutalibacteraceae bacterium | reverse complement strand
CTGACAAGTTTATCTCTTGTAAGAATGTAACTGTCGCGAAGACGGATATATTCTTCTTCACTGAGGAAACGTTCTCTCTGAACTCTTGTCATATAAAGAACATCAAGTTCGGGAAGTACGCTTTCGAGGTCTGTTGTCTGCACATATTCAATGCCGTTTTTCTGAAGCACATCTTTCTTAACATAAGAAGGAAGTTTCAGTTCATCGGGTGAGATAAGAACAATTTTCACATTTTCATATCTTGAAAGAGCCTGAATGAGTGAATGTACTGTTCTGCCGAATTTAAGGTCGCCGCAAAAACCGATGGTGAAGTTATTGAGTTTACCTTTCTTTCTTCTGATTGTGAGAAGGTCGGTAAGAGTCTGTGTGGGATGGTTGTGACCGCCGTCACCTGCATTGATTACAGGGATTTTTGAATGCTTTGATGCCACAAGGGGTGCACCCTCTTTAGGATGACGCATTGCAATGATATCGGCATAGCAGTTAACCATTTTTGTGGTATCAGCAACGCTTTCACCTTTTGTTGCAGATGATGAACCTGCATCAGAAAAGCCGAGAACATGTCCGCCGAGTTCATACATTGCCGCTTCAAAACTAAGTCTTGTTCTTGTTGAGGGCTCAAAGAAAAGTGTTGCAAGTTTTTTGCCATGGCAAGCCTCACAGTATTTCTGAGGATTTGCAATTATATCGTCTGCAACATTGAGAAGACCGTCAATTTCTTCAACGGAAAGATCAAGAATACTAATAAGGCTTCTCATCAGTTTGCGCCTCCGATCCAACTTTCATCGGAAGGATTATCTCTGAACTTAAGAAGACGTGCTATGTCTTCTTTTTTAATATAACCTTCTTCAGCGGCAACTTCTGCAACTGCGTCAAGATTTGAAAGTGAGTAGTTAACTACATCTGCTGCAGCCATTCTGTCAATGCCCTTTTTCATACCGTAGGTAAAGATTGATGCGATACCGAGAACTTCAGCACCTGCTTCACGAAGAACTTCAACAACTTCGAGAACACTGCCGCCTGTTGAAATAAGGTCTTCAACAACAACTACTTTCTGTCCCTTTTCAAGTTTGCCTTCAATCTGGTTGCCTCTGCCGTGGTCCTTATGACCTGAGCGAACATAACCCATGGGAAGACCGAGAATGTGACCAACAATTGCTGCATGTGCGATACCTGCAGTTGAGGTACCCATAACAACTTCACATTCGGGAAAATATTTTAAAATTGTTTTGGCAAGACCTGTTTCAACATCGTTTCTTACTGCGGGAGAAGTAAGAGTAAGTCTGTTGTCGCAGTAGATGGGGCTTTTAATTCCGCTCGCCCATGTGAAAGGCTGTTCGGGGCGAAGGAAAACTGCTCCGATGGAAAGAAGGTCTTTTGCAATTAATTTTTTCATAAGTAATCTATCCTTTCTTTTTTTATATCTTAATTATATATCAGCCGACAAATTCGCTGAGGCATCTTTCGTATGCGGCAACGGGGTCTGCTGCTGCAGTGATGGGTCTGCCAACAACAATGTAATCTGAGCCGATTCTGTTTGCTTCAGCGGGAGTCATAACTCTCTTCTGGTCGCCGATATCGCCATCTGCGAAACGAACACCCGGTGTGATTGTAAGGAAATCTTTACCGCAGGTGTTATGTACTTTTTCAGCTTCAAGGGGTGAGCATACAACGCCGTCAAGACCTGCATCAGCGGCATTTTTAGCATAATGCATAACAACCTTATCGATAGGCTCTTTGATAAGAAGATCGTTTTCCATACTTTCCTGATCTGTTGATGTAAGCTGAGTTACGGCAATAAGAAGAGGTCTTGTGCCGTCAGGTCTTGTGAGACCTTCAAGGGCTGCTTCCATCATTCTTTTTGTTCCGCCTGCGTGGAGATTGCAGATATCTACATCAAGTCTTGAAAGAACTGCCATTGATTTTTTAACTGTATTTGGGATATCGTGAAGTTTAAGGTCAAGGAAAATCTTGTGTCCTCTTGCTTTGATTTCTTTTACAATTGATGGACCTTCCGCATAGTAAAGTTCCATACCGATTTTTACAAAAGGCTTTTTGCCCTGAAATTTGTCAAGGAAATTAAGAACTTCTTCCTTGCTGCTGAAATCACATGCGATAATTACGTCTCTTCCCATTAGTGAGCACCTCCGATAATTTCTGTAAGATTTGTTATATTATATTTTTCCATTGCTGCCGGAAGTTCGTTTATAATGTCACGGCAGGCAAAGGGATTTACAAGATTAGCGGCACCGACTTCAACTGCAGTGGCACCTACAAGCATCATTTCAATTACATCCTTTGCACTTGAAACTCCGCCCATTCCTATTACGGGAACTTTAACTTTGTCATACACCTGATAAACTGCTCTGAGGGCAACAGGCATAATTGCGGGACCTGAAAATCCACCCATTTTGTTTGCAATTACGGGCTTTCTTGTTTTAAGGTCAATTCTCATACCGAGAAGTGTGTTAATAAGGCTGATTGCATCTGCACCTGCTTCTTCGCAAGCCATTGCAATTTCGGTTATATCTGTAACATTAGGGGTAAGTTTTGCAATAACGGGCTTTGAAACCACCTTTTTAACTGCAGAAATAACATCTGCAGCATTTTTTGCATCTGTTCCGAAGTTTACACCGCCTGCGTGAACATTGGGGCAACTGATATTGATTTCAAACCAGCCAATCTGATCTTCTTTATCAAGAAGTGTGCAGCATTCAACATATTCTTCAATAGAAAAACCGCCGACATTTGCCATAACTTTTTTGTTAAAGACTTTTCTGAGTTCGGGGAGTTCGTGTTCTATTACACCATGAACACCGGGATTCTGCAGACCTACAGAGTTAATCATACCTGAGGTACATTCAGCAATTCTCGGTGTGGGATTACCGAAACGGGGCTCAAAAGTTGTTCCCTTGAATGAGAAACTGCCGAGACAGTTGATATCATAAAGTTCTGCAAATTCATAGCCGAAGCCGAATGTTCCGCTGGCAGGGATAATAGGATTATCAAGTTCAATTCCGCATAAGTTAACCTTTGTGTTTACCATATAATCTCCTCCCTTTTCATAACGGGACCGTCTTTGCAGATTCTCTTGTTGCCGTATTTTGTTTTGCAACTGCAACCCATACAGGCACCGAAACCGCAACCCATTCTTTCTTCAAAACTGTATTCACCTGAACCTACTGCAGTTTTTTCTATTGCTTTGAACATCGGCATAGGTCCGCAGGTATAAAAATATGTATACTCCAGGTCTTTCATTGCATCTGTTACAAAGCCCTTTACACCAACAGAGCCGTCAACAGTTGCAACAATAGTTTTTGCGCCGATTTCTTCAAATTCAGCTTTGCAGAAGATTTCATCCGCTTTGTTAAAGCCAAGAATAACAGTTGGCTTTTTGCCTTCTGCAATAAGTCTTTTACAAAGACCGTACAAAGGAGGAATGCCGACACCGCCGCCGATTAAAAGCGGTGCATCGCCGCTTTGTGTTACATCAAAGCCGTTGCCGAGACCCGTGAGAACATCGCAGTTGTATCCTGCTTCCCATTTTGCCATTTTTTCGGTACCTTCACCGACAACTTTATAAATGATTGTTATTGTATTTTCATCCCAGTCGTAAACAGAAATGGGGCGTCTGAGATAACAGCCTTCAACGGTGAGGTTAATAAACTGTCCCGGTGCAGTGAGGGCTGATGTATCGCCTTTAAGCTCCATTCTGAAAACTGTATCGGTAAGTTGTTCATTTTTAAGAACTTCGTAAATACCTTGTTTCATATCCTTTTCCTTTCAGATTTCATCAGAATACCTTACTACCGTTAACAAAGGTATGAAGTATTCTGCCTTTTACTTTTTTACCCGTAAAGGGTGTTGCTCTGCCCTTTGAATAAAATTCATCGGGATTGATTTCATATTCAGTGTCAAGGTCAATTACAGTGAAGTCAGCCGACTGACCGATTTCCGTACCACCTTCTATACCGAAGCGCTTTCTGGGATTGATTGCCAGAAGTTCCACCAACTTTTCCAGGGAAATGATACCGGTGAGAACAAGGTCGGTATAAAGTACCGGGAAGGCAGTTTCGATGCCGACAATACCCATTGCACTGCCCTGAAGACCCTTGCCTTTTTCCTCTGCACTGTGAGGGGCGTGGTCAGTTGCAATCATATCAATTGTGCCGTCCTTTATGCCTTCAATAAGGGCGAGTCTGTCTTCTTCTGAGCGAAGGGGCGGATTCATTTTGAATCTTCCGTCTTCCTGAAGGTCTTTATCGGAAAGCACAAGGTAGTGAGGACCTGTTTCGCAGGTGATATCCACTCCCTCAGCCTTTGCTTTTCTTATGATTTCAACACTTTCTTTTGTTGAAATGTGGCAAACATGATATGCACAGCCTGTTTTCTTTACAAGTTCAATATCTCTTGCAATCTGTGCCCATTCACTTTCACTGCAGATACCTTTGTGTCCGTGTGCTTTAGCATATTCACCGTCGTGGATATATCCGCCTTTTAAAAGTTCATTAACTTCACAGTGGGCAACAATCATTTTGCCTAAACTTTTTGCTTTAAGCATTGCCTTTTCCATCATTTCGTCAGACTGAACTCCCCTGCCGTCATCTGAAAAAGCAATAACATTTTCATTCATACCTTGCATATCGGAAAGTTCTTCCCCTGCCTGACCGATTGTTATTGAGCCGTAGGGATAAACTCTTATACAAGCATCTTTTTCAATAATTTCAAGTTGCTTTCCGAGATTTTCCACACTGTCGGGTACAGGATTAAGGTTAGGCATTGAACAAACAGCAGTGTAGCCGCCGTGAGCACAAGCCTCGGTACCTGATTTAATTGTTTCTTTATAAGAAAAACCCGGCTCACGCAAATGAACATGCACATCTGCGAAACCGGGAAAAATATAAGCATTACCAAAATCATAAACATCTTCTGAACCGCTTTCAGAAACAACAATTCCGCCCTGAACAGTTAAAGTAGAAGAAGAAAAAGCACCTGAACGATAAATCTTTTTACCTTTAAACAATCCGTTCATGCTGACCTCCTGCAAACTGTACCGCATTTAAGCGGCAGAATATTTTCATAAAAAAAGAACCCTGCATAGCAAGGTTTTTATCAAGTCATAAATATGAAGCATTGATAAAAAAGCCTCAGCAACCTTGCCGGTTTCTCTCTTTGCTGTTTTTCTTTCATAACATTCTAACACACAATAAAACAAATGTCAATGAAAAAAAGAAATATTATCCTATTTTTATTTATTAATTTTCAGTTGATAAGATGTGAATTTTCATCTATAATATATATAACAAAACAATGCGGAGGTTTATTTATGAAAGTAACAGTTAAGGCATATGCAAAAATCAATCTTATGCTGGATATTCTGTCAACACTCCCCAACGGTTATCACGACCTTTTTATGATTATGCAGTCTGTAGGCCTTTATGATACGGTAACCGTTGAAAAAAATGACTCGGAAAAAATTGAAATAACCTGCAGCATAAAAGATATTCCCTGCGACGAAAGAAACATTGCTTATAAAGCGGCAGTCGCCTTTTTTGAGGGTACAGATATCAAAAACTGCGGTATTAATATTCACATTGAAAAGAGAATTCCCCACGCAGCGGGCCTTGCAGGCGGAAGTGCTGACGGTGCTGCCGTTCTTGTGGCGCTGAACGGCCTTTTTGCAGCAGGAATCAGCGAGAAAGAATTAATTAACATCGGTGCCAAAGTTGGCTCAGATGTGCCTTTCTGTGCTATTGGCGGTACAATGATGGCTCAGTACACGGGTACAATACTTTCACACCTTCCTGACCTTTCAGAAAAATATATAATTATTGTAAAACCTCAGCAGGATGTTTCAACGGGCAAGGCTTATGCGGCCTTTGACAGTGCAGAAAGAGTACGCCATCTCGACACCAAAGGTATGCTTCACGCCTGCGTGAACAATGACTGGAAAGGCATCAGCGAAAGAGTGGGAAATGTTTTCGAGCAGTTTATTGAAGTTTCTGACAGAGCCGTTATTAAAAGTATAATGAGAAAGCACGGATGTCTTTGCTGCTGTATGAGCGGAAGCGGCCCCAGCATTTTTGGTGTTTTCTGTGAAAAAGAAAAAGCAGAAGATTGCCTTAATGAACTCAAAAATGATTATGAAAACTCATTCCTTACAACAACTGTTGTAAAGGGCTGTGATATCGAATAATTATGAGATAATATAATAACAGGTATTTTAAGTAAATTGCAACTTAAAATACCTGTTTATTTTTATCTTTCGTCACTGAGGACTGCGTGGGCACATTTAATGCCGTCAACGGCCGCTGATACTATTCCGCCCGCATAGCCCGCACCTTCACCACAAGGATAAAGACCTCTGATATTTGTCTGATAAATATCATCACGAAGAATTCTTACGGGTGAAGAACTTCTGGTTTCGGGAGCAGTAAGAACTGCGTCAGAAAGAGCAAAACCTTTGAGTTTTTTATCCATCTGCACAATTGCATCTGCCATTGTGTCTGTAACTTTTTTAGGTAGCACCTGTCTTATATCCGACGGTGTGACTCCAGTGGGACAAGTTGGTGAAACATAAGAAAGTTTTGTTGATTTTTCACCTTTCAGGAAATCTCCCACAAGCTGGCATGGTGCACTGTAGTCACTGCCGCCGAGAATAAATGCTTTCTGTTCCATCTGCCTTTGAAGTTCAAAACCTGAAAGCACGTGTTCAGACGGGAAATCCTCAGGATAAATGTTCACAAGAAGTGCAGAGTTTGAGTTTCTGCCGTCTCTTGCCCATTCACTCATACCGTTAACAACTACGCCGCCTTTTTCACTGGTTGCGGCAACAACGGTACCGCCGGGACACATACAGAAAGTGTAGGCTCCCCTTTCGTGTGCACCGTGGCAGGCAAGTTTATAGTCTGCGGCGCCGAGTGCTTTGTGACCTGCAAAATCACCGTACTGTGATTTATCAATAAGTTCTCTGGGATGCTCAATTCTTGCGCCTACCGAGAAAGGCTTCTGTATCATCTGAATGCCTTTGCCGTAAAGCATTTTTACCGTATCTCTTGCAGAGTGTCCTATAGCAACAATTGCAGTATCTGTTTCAAAATCATAATTTTTCCCGTACTTTTCATAGGTAATGCCCTGAACAGAGCCGTTATATATAATTAAATCAGTCAGTTTTGCTTCAAAAATAACTTCACCGCCAAGTTCAATTATCTCTTCACGCATACTTTTAACAACGCCTGCAAGTTTATCGGTGCCGATATGGGGTTTTCCCGAATAAAGAATTTCTTCAGGTGCACCGTGGGCGTGAAATTCAAGAAAAACCTTTCTGCAAAGAGAATTCTTTATACCCGTTGTAAGTTTACCGTCAGAAAATGTGCCTGCACCGCCTTCACCGAACTGAACGTTGGATGTTTCATCAAGAACTCTTGTTGTGAAAAATGTGTTTACATCTTTTGTTCTTGACTCAACATCTCTGCCTCTTTCAAGAACAAGCGGTCTGAGACCTGCCCTTGCAAGAGTGAGTGCAGCAAAAATTCCCGCAGGTCCGAAACCTACAACAACTGGTCTGAACTGTGAATTTCTTTTGTTTTCGGGCATTTCATAATTATATGCCTCAACTATCTGCAGTTTGTTTGAATTTATTCTTTTAAGAAGTTTTTCTTCATCGCCGTCAATTTCAACATCAACTGTATAACAGAAAAAAACATTTTCCTTTTTTCTGCTGTCAACACTCCGGCGGGAAATTGTCATTGACTTTATCTGCTCATCTTTGATTTTAAGGATTTTTTTGCAATATCTGAACAAATCCTCTTTTGTGCTGTCAAGACTCTGCTTGACTTCGTTAATTCTTATCATTTATATACAACTCCATAGATATATGGTTTATTTGATTAAAGACTCACCGCAGAGTCTTCCGCTGCACCATGCCCACATAAGATTATAGCCGCCGCAAAGCCCGTCAACATCAAGTACTTCACCTACGGCATAAAAGCCTTTATGAAGAGAAGATTCCATTGTTTTCGGATTAAATAATGTTGTATCGGCACCGCCCGATGTAACCTGAGCATCTTCAAAAGAACGGACAGAATCAACGGGAAACGGGTATTTTTTAACCTTTTTAACTATATCTGAAATGTTTTTATCAGTCAGTGCACCGCAGTTATCACTGAGGCTGATTCCGAGATTTCTGAGCACCATCTCACCGATTTTTTTCGGCATAAAACCTATAAGAATATTTCCGTTTTTTGCATTCTTATTATGCGAAATAATCTTCTTAAGTGCAGTCGAAAGGAAATCAGCATTTACCGTAGGTGCAAAATCGGCATACACGGTAATATCAGTTGATTTCATTCTTGTTATATATGCAGAAATCTGCATAACAGCAATGCCGGAAAGGCCATATTTTGCAAAAAGCAGTTCGCCTGTTTCTTCAGTGATGTATCTGCCGTCAACAGAAAGAGTCACCTTCACCTTATGTCTTATACCCTGCAACTGTTTTACGTCTTTTGTGTCCTTCAGATTCAGTTTTGTGAGTGAGGGTGAAACTTTTGTAACCTTGTGCCCTAACTGTGTAAGAAGGTCATATCCGTTAAAGTTTTTAACAGCCGCTTTGCCTCCGCAGGCAAGCACAACCTTGTCAAAATGCATATTGCCGTTGAGGCAGAAAGAATTCTTCTCTTTCTTTACTGTTTTAATTTCGCAGTCTGTTACTGTTTTTATATTAAGCCTTTCACATTCGAACCTCAAAGTGTCAAGAACAGTTGTTGCCTGATTACTCAGGGGATACACTCTTCCCTCTTCGTCCACTCTGGTATAAAGTCCGAGGGATGCGAAAAAATCAAGATTACTTTGAGCATTAAACTTTTTCAAGGCATAAGAATGAAAATTATTCTGTGAAAAATAAAAAGGTGTCGTGTCGGTATTGAGCATATTACATCTTCCGTTGCCCGTTGCAAGAATTTTTTTGCCGATTCTGTCATTTGATTCAAAAACAGTGATATCACAGTCAAAGTCTTTTTCTTTTGCTTTTTGCATAGCACTGATTGCACAGACAAGTCCCGAAGCACCGCCGCCGATGACAGCAATTTTCACATTTTTCACCTCACACTTTAAATTCTTCGAATATTCTATCATAAGAAACTGAATATGACAAGTTAAAACGCAAAAAAATACTGCCTGAAAACTCAGGCAGCACAATTTTTAAGTTACGGTCTGGGGAATTCTTTTTCACCCGTAATAATTGCAAACAAGTTATCAAAATAGTCTGCAATCATTTTGAAAAATTTTGAAATTGTGTTTGCAATTGAAGTGAAGAGGTCGTTGGGGGTGTTCTCAAGATTTTCCTTGAAAAGATTTGCAAGATCATTAACAAATACTGTAAGATCACCTTTAAGAAGAACATCAATCATAGTATCAATTCTGCTGTCGTCAATATGATTTTTCCAGCCGTTGATAACTTCATTGTTGTTCTTATATCTGCAGTTAATGTTAGCATAGATAATGAAATAGAGGAACAGTTCAGTTGTATCCTTAGCGATTCTGAAACGCTTTGAGGGCATTGTTACAAACTGAAGTTTTGAAGTATCTGAAGGATCGTTATTATTGAACACAAGGTTGAGAAGTCCGTCAACAGTTGTAAGGTCGGAAGGATCTACAACACCTGCAGCAATCTTCATGCTGAAAAGAGCAACAGTTGCATCATAGAGATAGAGCATATAACTCTTTGAATAGATGTTGAGAATTTCCATTGCTGCGTTAACGGGACCTTCAGACATAAATTTATTGATTGCATATTTAAGAATTTTTTTACCAAGTCTGAATCCGTCTTTATATTCACTGTTGAGAATGTTGTCGAGGTCAAGACCCCAGGTTTCAAGAAGAGGTCTGAAGTCGAATCTGCCCTGGTTGCACCAGTTATACTGAAGGATTGTTGAAAAACCTGATTTTTCAACAATTTCACCGTAGAAAACATCCTCATCAACAGTTTCTGATGCCTGAAAATTAATTGTAACTTCCTGGAAATCGGGATAGAAAAGATTGCCGAGGAAATTTGCAATTTTTGTTGCATACTTTGATGCGGCGTTATTTTTCATTGAGAAAAGTTTGAATCCGCCGTATTTTTCAGTTAATGCTCTTTTAAGATATGTATTCATATTTGCTTTTGCAAGAGAGATATCGTCCTTGGTTACAGAAACATCTTTCCAGAAAAGTTCGTTAGTGTTGTTATAAAGATAGTCAACACTGATACCGAGCATTTCACCTGTAATAAGGCCTTCAGCAATCATCTGGTCAACTTCAATACTGCCTTCTTCAGGAAATTCAAAGCCCGATGTTGCATTACTGACAGCATTTTTGAAGTTATCCATATTTGTGATATCGTTAAGGATATCGTCAAGTTTTGATGATTCACTTTCATCTGCGGCGCCTACACTCATAAAGCAAGTAAAGATCATTACAAGTGCGAGTAAAAGACTGATTATTTTTTTCATACATTACACTCCTTATTCTTAAACTGATAAGAATATTTTACCGATTACATTCTAACATTATTTTTTTATAAAGTCAACAAAATTAATTTATTGAGTTATTTACAGAGATATTTTTCAATCTTTTTAATAAAATCTGCATTTTTACACAATATGTTACTAAAATTTCATTCATTACTATATTTTTACATATTTTTAACAAATATAATTGACTAATAACTATAAATATGTTAAAATTACGTTATTATTTGTATAGGAGAAATAATTATGTCAACTCAACTCAACAAAAAATATGGTCTTCTGACGGCAATCTGCACCGTTGTTGGTACCGTAATCGGCTCAGGCGTTTTCTTCAAAGCAGAAAAAATCCTCACAGAAACCGGCGGTAATCTTCCTGTTGGTATTCTTGCGTGGATCATAGGCGGCCTTATTATGGTGTCTTGTGCATACGCATTTTCAATTCTTGCAACAAGACACGAAAAAGTAAGCGGCATTGTTGACTTTGCCGAAGCACTTCTTGGCAAAAAATATGCCTATTTTATGGGATGGTTCCTTGCACTGTTCTATTATCCCACTCTCACATCCGTTCTTGCATGGGTAAGTGCCAGATACATTTGTGTTCTTATCGGATGGGATATCACAGGTCCCCAGTGTATGACAATTTCCGGCGTTCTGCTTATTGTCATCTTCGCACTCAACACCCTTGCGCCGAAACTTGCCGGTAAATTCCAGGTTTCAGCCACATTCATCAAACTCATTCCTCTTTTCCTTATGGCAATTGTCGGAACAATCAAAGGTCTTTCAAACGGACTTCTTGTTGAAAACTTCACAACAGTTGTAAACGCAGATGTATCTGCATCAAGCGGTCTTTTCAAGGCGGTTGTTGCAACAGCATTTGCCTATGAAGGCTGGATTTGTGCAACATCAATCAATGCTGAACTTAAAGATGCTAAAAAGAATCTTCCCAAGGCACTTGTTATAGGTACACTCATTATTGTTGCAGTATACATCACATACTACATCGGCCTTGCAGGCGGTATTGAAAATGCCGTAATTATGCAGGGCGGCGAACAGGGTGCAAAAATTGCTTTCTCAGCAGTGTTTAATAACTTCGCAGGAACACTTCTGTTCGTGTTCGTTGTTATTTCCTGCCTTGGCACTCTCAACGGTCTCACACTCGGCTGTTCAAGAGCATTCCATGCTGTTGCAGCACGTAATGTTGGTCCGAAGCCCGAAATTCTCAAGCAGGTTGATTCCGCAACAAATATGCCTTCCAACTCATCAATGCTCGGCCTTTTTGTAAGTGCCTTATGGCTGCTCTTCTTCTACGGCTCACAGCTTGGAGAACCCTGGTTCGGCCCCTTCTCATTTGACTCATCAGAACTTCCCATTATCACAACATACGCAATGTACATTCCCATCTTCATCAGTATGATGTTCAAAGAAAAAGGTCTCGGCGTTGTTAAAGGTAAGATTGCTCCCATTCTTGCAATCTGCGGCTCAATCTTTATGGTAATTGCTGCTATCTTTGCACACGGTATTTATCCTTATCAGGCAGCAAAAGCAAACGGTACATTCTCTCTTCCCGTCCTGTTCTACCTTATCACTTACGTAGTTATTATGATTTTCGGTATTTTCTTTATGAACGGCAAAAAGAAGAATAAATAAACACAAAACCCAAAAAATTTCAACAGGTATTTTGTCAACACGACATTATACCTGTTGTTTTTTTGCCTTATGTAAGTCCGAAACTGACAGATAAGGCTTTATCAATTTTATACATATCGTCCTGATCCAGATTGCCCATTTTTTCTCTTAGTCTTTTTTTATCAAGTGTACGTACCTGTTCAAGAAGTACAATGGAATCTTTTGAAAGGCCGCATGCGTGGGCATTCACTTTTATGTGAGTAGGAAGTTCCGTTTTAAATCTTTTGCTTGTTATTGCAGCAGCTATAACTGTCGGACTGAATTTGTTGCCCACATCGTTCTGTACTATAAGAACGGGTCTTATTCCGCCCTGCTCCGAGCCTATTACAGGACTGAGGTCCGCGTAATATATTTCTCCTCGTTTAATAGACATATTGCTCCTCCCTTTTGTTCTCTGTGTTTTTAGTTTTACCGTTTTAATTTGGATTTAAACAACGGGGAGCAATATTATTTTATGTACTGCTATGAAAAAAAGTGACGCACATCAAAAAAATGAGATGTGCGTCTTTTTTGTCTTTTTCTTTAATTATAGATAAATTTATAAGTTATGCCTTTTGATTTTAGGGATAGTAGCCTCATTTCGTCGCAGGAAATTTCTGCATTATACTCCCCTGATTCATCACACAGAGTCAAAACATCTGTTCCTTCATAATTTACTTCTGTTTCAGCGGTACTCAGAAGATGCAGAAAATTAAACAGCGGAGTGAATAAATCATATTCAGAAGAAATTTCATCAAGATTAAAAACTACATCGCCGCTTGAGATTCTGATTATGCCGCCTTCGCAGAACACTGAAACACCGTTTATATCATCCGGTGAAGTTACGGTAAATCTCACATCAGAGGGCAAGGAATAAGACAATCTGCCTTCTAAGGTTACGGTTTCACTTTCAACGGAAATATAACATTCGAACGGAGAAAGGCTGAATTCTTTTGTTTTCTGACTGCAGGAAACAAGGCTTAAAGGAAGAATCAACACACAAATCAATGCAGCAAGACGTAGTTTCATAAAATCACCCGAAAGGGCTTTTATTTTTCAAAAAACCTGAACACTCTTGATAGTTCACTGACAACATCAGATGGAAGCATACCCGTTTTAGATGTTCTTTCTGCAACGATATCTGCGGTATGGCCGTGGATATAAACTGCGGCAGTTATTGCATCGGGAAGACTGAACTGTTGTACTGCAAGTCCGCCGATAAGACCTGCAAGAACGTCACCGCTGCCGCCCTTAGAAAGTCCGTTGTTGCCCGAAGCATTCACATAAGCCTTTTTACTGTCAGGCACAGTAACAACGGTATTTGCTCCCTTAAGAGCAAGATAAACTCCGTGTTTTTCTGAAAAACTTCTGGCAGTGCCGACGGTATCGGAAAGAATCACTTCGGTAGGCACACCGCAAAGGCGTGACATCTCTTTGGGATGAGGAGTGAGTACAAGTTGACATTTTGCCCTTTGCAACATATTTATGTCGGAGGCAATGATATTTATGCCATCTGCGTCGATTATTACGGGAACTTTTGAATTTTCAATAACTGCAGAAAGTATTTCTTTAGTGTCGTCATTTACACCTATGCCGCAGCCAATTAAAACAGCGTCAAATTTATCGAGAGAAGCAAGGATTTTATCTTTTGCAGATGATGAAAGTGTACCTTCATCATTTTCGGGAAGAGGCATCAGAAGTGCTTCCGTAAGTTTGCAGGAAACGGGTAAATAAGCGCTTTCAGGGAAAGCAACAGTAACAAGTCCTACCCCGCTGCGAAGTGCCGCAGAACCTGAGAGTACGGGTGCACCGACCATTGTTTTACTGCCGCAGATGCAAAGCAGATGACCGAAAGAGCCTTTATGAGCAGTTGCTTTACGCACGGGAAAAAGGTTGCTGACTTCGGTTTTATTGTATGTGTAAAGAGAATCCTTTACAAGATTATAACTGTCTTCGGGAATACCGATATTCGCAATGATTATGTCACCGCAACATTCAGCGGCAGGATGAGTTATGTGTGCAGGTTTAAGCGCAGAAATTGCAATTGTGTAATCTGCTTTAAAACAATCAGGGTCGTTATAGCCACTGTCACAGTATACACCGCTTGGTAAATCCACGGCAAATTTCTTGCCTTTTGCACCTGACATTTCGTTAAACAGAACTTTGATATCTTCACTGATACTGCCGTAAAAACTGAAGCCGAAAACTGCGTCAACGATAACATCAGCATTTTTGATTGTCTGGATAGCCTTCATTCTGTCTGCATCAAACCAAATTGTAGGTATGGAAAGGTCAAGGACAAGTTTATACATATATGTTGCTTCGGCACTGCCGGGATAACCCGATGCGAGAACTACACATACGTTATATCCGTTTTCGGAAAACTTTCTTGCAATTACAAATCCGTCACCGCCGTTGTTACCTTTACCGCAGACCACAACCACATTTCTGCCGAGTATTTTATCTTTTTCAATTATATTTCGGATATTTCTTGCACAGGCTGTGCCTGCATTTTCCATCATACGCTGATAGGAAAGTCCGTATTTTGCGGTATACTGCTCAACAAGTTTCATTTCGTCCGAACTGAGAAGTCGCATAAAACTACCACCTTTATAAATTAATAAAATTGATTATGCATTTTGTATTATATTAAATATATCACAGAAAAATTGAAAAATCAATTGAAAGCAGGGATATAGAAAAAAGTTATGGCAACACCTTAAGCAGTGTTGCCATTAATAAACAATTAATCTGTTAACTCCTTTTGACTCCCGACACCATATACATTCTATCATCGGAAATCATAACATCAACAGAGAAAAACTCCGACATCATAAGAGCAAGAGTCTCTTTATCAGGCAAAGGATTTGAAACACTTTTTGCTTTTCCGGAATGACATTCTTCAAGTTCCTTTTCACTGATTCCGTGGGCTATGGAAAATCTGCCGCCTACCCTGAGAGACTTAGATACATTTTCAAAAAGAAGTTCAGAATTCACAAAGTGCGGAAACGCATTATAAACCATTACGGCATCAAACTTTGTTTCAAAACGGTGAGTTTCGGCGTCACCGCAAATCACATTGATATGCTGAAATTTTTCTTTCGCAATTTTAACCATTTCGGCAGAAATATCAATACCTGTTACGGAATTGACTTCACGGCTTAAATACTCAGGAAAAAGTATACCCGTACCGCAGGCGATATCGAGAACATCAGCCCCTTTAACTATTCCGCCTTTAGTCAGTATTATATCTGTAACTTCTTTATTTTCCGCCTGCTCACTGTCCCAGAAAGGCGCAAGAGAATCGAAAAATTTAATTACATCTTTTTTATTCATACTCAGAATTCCTTCATAGAAGCATTTTTAAAGTGAAGTTCTTTCATTCCCTCAACTTCATCACAGATGGGTTTCAGGTTGCAGGTGTCACAGTCGAATTTAACATTATTCATAATGTGATTGAGAGTTTCTGTTATACTGTTGCCTTTTTTTGCAAGGGATTCGATAAAACCGTAATCTGCTTCAGGGTCAGTTATAAAAATAACTTTAACCGCCTTTACAGAGGGGATTTCCTTATACTTATCAACAAGCAGACTACCGACCTTTTGGAAACTGATACCGTTTTTAATTGCTTTTTTTTCAACGCGCACTGCCTCTTTGTGTGAACGGGAAGAAGTTCTTATCATATAACCCTCGGGAAAATGATGGTATTTGACATACTCAATTTTTCTTATAAGATTATATGCTTTTTGCTCGTCTTCTTCGCTTTCAATCTGAACAAGAGAAATTCTTGCAAAAAAGCGGTTATCTATGATGTTCTGAAGGTCATCGCCGACAACGATTATTTCATCTTTAAGCTCTGCATCGGTAACAAGATTGAAACCCGTACCGCTGAGTTCAAATGCAGTATCACGCTGAAGAATAACCTGATTATAACCTACATCTGACCAAGATTCCTTTCCGCAGTGAGAAAAACTTTCACAGGGAAAACTTTCGGTCAGTGATAAGACTTCATCAATTAACGAATTGAAAAACTTCATTACAGTTTTTTATCCCTCTTCATTTTATCATAACGGTTTTTCCAGAGCCAATCGTAAACAACTCTGATGAGTTTCATATCAAGGTTAAACCAGTAAATTGTGAATGTAACCGCAAACAGAACCAGTATAACTGCAAGTATAATAAGAATTACTTCCATATCAGTTCACCTTAGAAAGACCTTTCTGTCTTGCATACTCTGCAGCACCAAGTGCGCCCATAAGCTGCGGGTCAGTTGAAAGTTCAACAACCTTTATCTTAAGCACTTTTTCAATGGCGCTTTTAAGACCGTCATTCTTTGCGCAACCGCCTGTAAGGGTGATACTGTCTGTTGCGCCTGCTTTTTTAGCCATAACAAAGCAACGTTTTGCAACTGCAAGCTGAATGCCTGCGGCAATTTCATCCATAGGCTTTCCTTCACCAACAAGTGAGATTACTTCACTTTCTGCAAAAACGGTGC
>JAZOAX010000043.1:0-6402 GCA_045595685.1 Acutalibacteraceae bacterium | reverse complement strand
GTTAAAATACTCGCAAATCCGAAAGGATTTGCTGCGTTTTGTGCCTTGTTTTGACAAAAATTCGCACTGAAAAAAATCATCAGACCAAAAAGTGCGAATTTTTGTAGAGTTTTTGGATGTTGAGGATGATGACAGGCTGTCGCCTTTCAAGTCCGAAACGCCGAAAAGGCTCAAAAATTCACACTTTTCGGCGAGTTCGGATTTATGCTCGTCAACCTAAAATAATACGGAGGTATATCTGTCGTGACTCAGAAATTATATGACAATGACAGTTATCTTTCGGAGTTTTCCTGTAAAGTTATAAGCCTTTACACTGTTGAAGACAAAATTCACATTGAAACTGACCGCACAGCCTTTTTTCCCGAGGGCGGCGGTCAGACTTCTGACCGAGGATGGTTTGATGAAATCTATGTGGAAAATGTACAAATTATTGACGGTAAGATTTTGCATTTCGTGGAAAACTCTGAGGAAAATGTTAAAAAACTTCAAATTGGTGTGCCACTTTGTGGAAAAATCGATATGAAAAAGCGTTTTTCTGACATGCAGCAGCATTCGGGAGAGCATATTTTTTCGGGAATTGTTAATTCTCTTTACGGTTTCAACAATGTGGGTTTTCATCTCGGAACAGAAATTGTTACCCTTGACTTTGACGGAGTGCTTAATGAGGCGGATATCTGTAAAGTAGAAAGCCTTGTCAACAAAGCCATCTGGGACAACCTTGAAATTAAGGTTTTATTCCCCTCAGACGATGAACTGAGTAAGATTAAATACCGCAGTAAAATTGAAATTGAAGGTCAGGTACGCCTTGTTGAAATTCCCGGCGTTGACATATGTGCCTGCTGCGCCCCCCACGTTAAAAGAACGGGCGAAATTGGTATTGTTGAAGTGGTAAACTTTGAAAAATACAAGGGTGGCACCAGAGTTTCAATTCTCTGCGGTGAAAGAGCACTTAAAGACATAAGACACAAACTTGACGAAAACAGAAAAGTGTCAGTTCTCACCTGTGCAAAACAAACTGAAACGGCCGAGGCTGTTGAAAGGCTGAAAAACGAAAACGAAAAACTTAAGTATGATATAGTTGGTCTTCACAGACAGATTCTTGCATCTAAAGCGGAAAAAATTGAAAATCAAAAACGGATTATTATTTTTGATGAAATGCTTCAGGGCAAACTGCTTTCAGATTTTGCAATTCCGCTGATGAACAAAGCAGATGACTTCACCGCTTGTTTCTGCGGTGAAAACGGTTCATACCGATACTGCGTTGTGAGCGGTACCACAGACCTCAGACCTCTTTGCAAAGAATTGAACAGTAAGTTCAACGGCAGAGGCGGCGGCAAACCTGAGATTGTTCAGGGAAGTCTTATGGGATGTGAAGAAGAAATAACTAATTTTCTTAACAACCAAAACCTCTGAGAAATCTGAAATTATCTCACATAATAAGAATTAAAATTCAAGCACCGTATTGGGTATACTTCGTGAGAAGGTACGGCCCTGACGGTGCTTTTTTCTTTACAAAAAAGGACACGGGGTAAACCGTGCCCATACTGTTTATTGTTTTGTATCAGCCAATCTGATAAAAATCAAAATACTATCACTTTTTACGGCAAAAATTTTGCAATCTCTTTTGTTGTTACTTCATAACCTTTTGCAGAAAGGTGAAGTCCGTCATAGGTGTACTCCGCTTTCAGATTACCCTTTTCATCAATAAGATTATCTGTAAGATCAACATAGGTTGCACCGTATTTTTCACAAAGAGCTTTGTATTTTCTGTTTGCTTCAAGAATAATCTTGTTTTTTCTCTTTCCTGCTCTGCCCTCAATAACAGGATAAATTGCCTGCAGAATAACTTTGCAGTCAGGACACTCTTTCCTGAAAAGCTGAAGAATTTTTTCCATATTTGTGTTTAAAAATTCCGTGTCAAATCCGATACCGATATCGTTTGTACCGATGAGAATCACAACAGCCTTCGGCTTTATGCAGATAACATTTTCAGTGGCTCTTTTATAAAGGCCGAGGGTTGTATCACCGCCGATGCCTCTGTTATAAACTTCAAGTCCGCTTCTGAGGGAATATTCACCGTACCAGTCACTTACATTGAGAAGTTCCGTAATTGAGTCACCGAAAAAGACAACCTGTCCGTCTTTTGCCGCAACTGAGCAGTGGTGAGAAAAGTCATCGCGCATACGGATTTTATGTGCATTGTATTGAGTTCTTTTAAGTTTTCTTTTTTCAAACATTATTTTCTTCCTGTTGAGCCGAAGCCGCCTTCGCCTCTTTCTGTGTCGTCAAGTGTTTCGGAAAGGATGAAGTTTGCGGTGATATAAGGTGCAATCACCATCTGTGCAATTCTTTCTCCCGGTTCAATTATCTGACTTTCTTTACCGTGATTGTGAAGTGCAGTCATAACCTCACCTCTGTAATCACTGTCTATTACACCGACTTTGTTGGCAGGTGCAAGGCCTCTTTTTGAGGCAAGTCCGCTTCTTGCGTGAACAAAACCTGCAAACCCGTCAGGAATTTCAAAAGCAAGACCTGTGGGGATAAACTTTGTTTCACCGGGAGCAATGGTAACTGCTTCGTCAACCGCTGCATAAAGGTCTGCACCTGCGGCAAATTCTGTGCCGTAAGTTGGTACAACTGCATTTTCTCTGAGTTTTTTTATTCTTACATCATACTTCATTTGTGTCGCCCTCCCAAAGAACGATTCTGTTTTCTTCTCTTGATTTTTTTACATCAATAATCCTTTGATTTTCTGACCCTTTGAAACGGAGTTTTAGATTTTTAAGGCTGAGAACAAACTTTCCGTCAACAAGAATATCAATGCATCTGAGCATTCTGTCCGTGATTGAAAAATCGCAAAGTCTTCCCGAAAGAAGATCTTTTTCAAAATCATAACCGCTATAGCACCAGATATCTTTGCCGGGGTACTCTTTTTTGATTCTTTCAAGCAGGTTCACCAGAACTTCTTGATTTTTCGGTTCAAAAGGCTCACCGCCGAGAAGGGAAAATCCTTTTATATACTCCGGTTTAAGTGCTTCTATTATTCGTTCTTCTTGCTTTTCGGTGAATTTTTCACCGTAATTGAAATCCCACGCCTCCTGATTGAAACAGCCTTCACATCGGTGTGTGCATCCGCTCACAAACAGTGATACACGCACTCCCGGGCCGTTGGCAACATCAAAAGGTTTGATTGTAGCATAGTTCATAACATATCTCCGATGAATCAGGAATTGTTACCGTTCCGAATTCTTTGGTTCCCTATTTTTAAATTACAGGTGAAGAACGCGGGACTTGATTTCCTTTGTTTTGCCCACATTCCAGAAGTTTTCGCCAAGATAACCACAGGTTCTTCTTGTAACATTCATTTTTCTCTGGTCTTTATTGCCGCAGGAAGGGCATTCCCATTCAAGATTATCGTTAACAAGAATTTCACCGTCAAAACCGCACTCGTGGCAGTAGTCACTCTTTGTGTTGAATTCTGCGTACTGGATATTATCGTAAATAAACTTAACAACTTCTTCCAGTGCTTCAAGATTGTGCCTCATATTCGGGATTTCGACATAAGAAATTGCGCCGCCTGAGGAAATGGTCTGGAACTGACTTTCAAAGGTAAACTTTGCAAATGCGTCAATATCTTCACGCACATCAACATGGTATGAGTTGGTATAGTAGCCCTTATCTGTTACATCTTCAATTGTGCCGAAACGAGCCTTATCGATTCTTGCAAAACGGTAGCAGAGGGATTCTGCAGGTGTGCCGTAAAGACCGAATCCGAGGCCTGTTTCTTTCTTCCACTTTTCGCAATGGGCACGAAGGCACTTCATAACGCTGAGTGCAAATTCTGTTCCCTCGGGCTCAGTGTGACTGACGCCCTTAACAAGTTTTGTAAGTTCGTAAAGTCCGATATATCCAAGAGAAATTGTGCTGTAGCCGTCGTGGAGATACTTTTCAATTGTTTCGCCTTTTTCAAGCCTTGCAATTGCGCCGTACTGCCAATGAACAGGGCTTGTGTCTGAAATTACATTATGCAGTGCATGGTGACGGCACATAAGTGCTTCAAAGCAAAGGTCAAGTCTTTCTTCAAGAAGCTGCCAGAACTTTTCTTCATCGCCTTTTGCAAGAATACCCAACTGAGGAAGGTTGAGGGATACAACACCCTGATTGAAACGGCCTTCAAACTTGTATTCACCGTTTTCATCTTTCCAGGGTGAAAGAAATGAACGGCAGCCCATAGGTGAAAAGACATTACCTTCATAATTTTCACGCATTTTCTTTGCAGAAATATAGTCGGGATAAAGTCTCTTAGCAGAGCATTTTACTGCAAGTTTTGTGATATAGTCATACTTTCCGCCCTTAAGGCAGTTGTGCTCGTCAAGAACATAAACAAGTTTCGGGAAAGCAGGAGTAACATACACACCTTTTTCGTTTTTGATACCCTCATAGCGCTGACGGAGAATCTCTTCAATAATCATTGCATTTTCTTCAATGTATTCATCGTCTTTTCTCAGGTTGAGGAATATTGTTACGAAAGGTGACTGTCCGTTGGTGGTCATAAGTGTGTTAATCTGATACTGAATTGTCTGCACACCTGAACGAAGTTCGTCCTGCAATCTGTCAAGGGCAATCTTTTCAATTTTCTCCTGTGAAAATTCATTTCCGAATACTTCGGTAAGGTGATTTATGAACTTCACCTTGCTTTTTCTCAGGTATTTGCCAAGGTGACTGATGTCAACTGACTGTCCGCCGTACTGACTGCAGGCAACAGATGCGATAATCTGAGTCATAATATTGCAGGCAACCTGAAAACTCTTGGGACTTTCAATAAGTTTTGAGTTCATAACAGTGCCGTTATCAAGCATATCACCGATATTGATAAGGCAACAGTTGAAAATGGGCTGCAGGAAATAGTCTGCATCATGGAAATGGATTGCACCTTCATCGTGAGCCTTTGAAATATGCTCGGGAAGAAGCATTCTTCTTGTAAGGTCCTTTGAAACCTCACCTGCAATAAGATCGCGCTGTGTTGCTGCCATAACTGCATCTTTGTTTGAATTTTCTTCCATAACATCCTTGTTTGAATTTTTGATAAGGCTGAGAATGGATTCGTCTGTGGTGTTTGCCTTTCTTACAAGTGCTCTGTTATAGCGGTAAATGATATAGGCTTTTGCAAGAGCAAACTTATCCAGCTGCATAAGTTTATGCTCAACCATATCCTGAATATCTTCAACAAGAATTCTTGTTCTTTTTTTATCTGTAATATAATCTGCAATAGCCTCAATCTGATTCGGGGTTATTCTTTCTTCTTCATTCACTGCTTCATTGGCTTTCCGGAGCGCAATGATAATTTTACTGCGGTCAAATTCA
This sequence comes from Acutalibacteraceae bacterium, assembly GCA_045595685.1. GTDB lineage: Bacteria > Bacillota > Clostridia > Oscillospirales > Acutalibacteraceae > UBA6857. The sequence goes on along the minus strand of JAZOAX010000043.1, from coordinate 1,038 downwards.
ACTGCTGTACCGTCTCTTTTGATTACTGTCATATTTTTTCGTCTCCTTTCTGAAATAAAAAATTTGATGTCGAGTATTATTATATATGATATATTGTGTTTAGTCAATATAAAAACCACAAAATATTGTGGTTTAGGTAAATATTTTCAGTTTTTTCAAAACTTCGGACATATTTTTTGTCTCTTGATTTGCCCACAATATAATATATCTTATTTTGTACTAAGTCAATATAAAAACACAAGATTTTGTGTTTTTTACCCTTTGCACAAAAACAAGGCGAAATAAGGCAAAAATAAAAGTCAAAAAGGCAAATATAAAGAAATATTAATATATTCAGCAAAATGTTTAACAATTTGTTTAACAATTCTTTAACATTCTTATATTGAGTATCTACGAATAATAATGTACAATATAAGATGAAAATAAAAAAGGAAAGGGTTATTAATTATGAAAGTTTTTATGATTGGCGGCACCGGTCTGCTCGGTTGCGAAGCAGCAAGAATTTTTATTGAAAGAGGTCATCAGGTTAAGAGTGTGGCTCTCCCCCCTCTCCCCGAAGGCGCTCCCATTCCCGAAGAAATGGAACTTGAGTTCTGCAACATTTATGAAAAATCAGACGAAGAAATCAAGGCTATGCTTCAGGGACACGACTGCTTTGTTTTTGCAGCAGGTATTGACGAAAGAGTTGAATTCCCCGCACCCGTTTATGACGCATACTATAAATACAACATCGCACCCCTCAAGAGAATTCTTCCCCTTTGCAAAGAAGTTGGTATGAAAAATGCCGTTATTCTCGGCTCATACTTCTCCTATGCGGCAAAACAGTATCCCGAAATGAAACTCACAGAAAAGCACCCGTACATAAGAAGCCGTATTGACCAGGAAGAAGTTGCATTCTCTTTTGCAGATGAAAACTTCGATGTGGCAGTTCTTGAACTTCCCTACATCTTCGGCACACAGCCCGGCAGAAAGCCTGTTTGGGTTATCCTTATTGAGCAAATCAAGATGATGGATAAACTGCCCTGCACAATGTATCCC
>JAZOAX010000042.1:0-6924 GCA_045595685.1 Acutalibacteraceae bacterium | reverse complement strand
AAGCCGAAAAAGGCAAAGGACATCACAATACCGAGAAATGTGCTGAAACAGTCATAGGCAGTTTTGACTTTGTTTATGTTGAAACTGAATTTTGCCGAAATCTCTTTTACTATAAGTTCGTAGGCTTCGGGAGCAAGATATGTGTGGAAGAACAGTGACACTGAAAAAGAGCAGAAAATCGTTCCGAGTATGTACCATAATAATCTGAAGTAAAAGGCATCGTCGGGTAAGGGAGATATGATGGACATTGCCATATCAAGAAGTGTTCCGTAAAGCACGGCAGTTACAAATGAAAACAGATAGGACAGTTTGAACTTCCGCATAACAATTACCGTTATCACAACAAGCAGACCCTGAAAAACATACTCTGCCACACCGAAGGTAAACCAGGGAAGAAACTGTGACACCTTGAGGTGCAGTATATATGCAGGTGCCACAACCATTGACATACCGAAGTCTGCCTTTTCGGTGAATGCAGCGGCAAACGCCATTATGACAAGCCCCATTGTGTATGATATTTCAGTGTAAAATACTTTCTTTTTCATAATGCCTCCAAAAAAATAGCCTTTGGTGTTTGATTATAGAAACACCAAAAGCACATTATGTGAAACCGAGTATAGCACAACTGTGAGAAAAAAGCAAGAATCTGTCGCAGAGAAAAACAATAAGTTCGCACTGCAACATAACTTCTGTTGAAAACTGCAGAAGGCTTATGATATAATACTTTTAAAGAATATTAATCCATTCTGCAGGACAGGTGATTTTTTATGAATAAAAGACCCAATGTTTTATTTATCGTTACCGATGACCAGCGTTTTGACACAATCCACGCTCTCGGTAACAGTGAAATTATCACACCCAACCTTGACAGACTCGTGTCAAAAGGTACATCTTTTGTCCGTGCGCATATTGCAGGCGGTACCTGCGGTGCCGTTTGTATGCCAAGCCGTGCAATGATTCTGTCGGGAAGAAATCCTTTTCACCTTGAAGAACTGGGCGGTAATATTCCCGAAGAACACAAAACCCTTGCCGAAACCTTTAAAAATAACGGCTATGAAACAATCGGTCTTGGAAAATGGCACAACGGATGCCCCGCCTATGCAAGAAGTTTCACTCAGGGAGCAAAAATTTTCTTCGGCGGAATGTGGGACCACTGGAACGTGCCCACCTGCCGATATGACCCCACAGGCAAGTATGACAATGTAATCAACTTCGTGGTGGATTTCTATAACGACAACCATCCTCAGAAGCAGCACTGTGATGAGTTTGACCCCGGCAGACATTCAAGCACACTGCTCACAGATTCAGCCATTGACCTTCTAAGGCAGAATGTGAATAAAGACAAGCCCTTTTTTATGTATCTTGCTTATCTTGCACCCCACGACCCACGCACAATGCCCGATGAATTCCGCAGAATGTATGACGAAGAAAAAATCACTCTGCCGCCGAATTTTCAGCAGATTATTGACACCAACTATCCCCTTATGGTGCACCGTGACGAGCACCTTGCGGCATATCCCCGTGACGAAAAAGAAATACGCCGCCACATTGCAGAGTATTTTGCAATGATAACCCACCTCGACCACGAAATCGGCAGACTTCTTGATGCACTGAAAGACTCCGGTGAAGAAGACAATACAATTATCGTGTTCACAGGTGACAACGGACTTGCCGTAGGTCAGCACGGCTGGCTGGGTAAGGAAGACATTTACGAACACGGAGTCCGTATCCCTCTTGTTTTGGCAGGGCCCGGCATTGCAGAAAACATCAGAAACGATGCTTATGTTTATCTTTACGACATTTTCCCCACCCTTTGTGAAAAAGTAGGAATAGATATCCCCCACTCTGTTGACGGCAGAAGTTTTGCACATCTTCTTGACGGTGAACACGGAGAACATTTCAGAGATGAACTGTATCTTATTTTTGACAAGTTTGTCCGCGGTGTTAAAGACGAAAACTTTAAACTTATCGAATACCGCAACGGTGACGCCGAGGAAGACAAATGGACTTTCCTTTACAACATAAAAAACGACCCCTGGGAAACGGTAAACCTTGCAGATGATGAGAAATACCAAGGCAAAGTGACAGAAATGAGGGAAAAGATTCTCCTTCACCGCGATGAATGGGAAGAACAGTCTCACCCCTGGGGTGTGGATTTCTGGAAGAGATTCTGATAAAGTGAGACTCAACTTTTCTGAAAGACGAAAAACAATGGGGCAGACACATTCAGTGTACTGCCCATTGTTATTTCTACGAAGCGTAGGTTGTGTTTACGGCTTTTAAGGTTTATACTGAAATAAATTATAAATATCCAAGGAGACAAAACTATGAACACATATATAACTGCACAGACAGTAAAAAGGCTTCGTGAAGCAAAAGGTCTGACTCAGACGGAACTGGCAGAAACAATCGGAGTCAGCAGCAAAGCAGTTTCAAAATGGGAAACTTCAAAAGGCCTTCCCGATATTTCTCTTATCGAGCCTTTGAGCCAGGCTCTTGGAGTCAGTGTTATGGAACTGATGTCAGGCAATACTGTTATCAACAAAAACATTTCATCAAATATGCTGCTCTCAAAATTTTATGTCTGTCCCTTGTGCGGCAATGTAATCCACACAACCGGTGGTACTTTAATAAGTTGCTGCGGCATCACACTTCCCGCCCTTGAAGCAGAAGAAACCGACAACTGCCACACAATAACTGTGCAGAATGTGGAAGACGAGCATTTTATAACAGTTCACCATAAAATGAGCAAAAGCCACCATATATCTTTTATTGCCTTTGTAACCTGCGACAGAGTGCAGTTTGTAAAACTTTATGCCGAGGGAAATGCCGAAACAAGACTTAACCTTCGCGGCAGCGGTTGTTTATATTTTTACTGCAACAAACACGGACTTATGAAAAAGAAAATATAAAAACTTTTTAAAAACCTCTTGACTCTTACGCAGCGTCATAGTATATACTCTTTTTGTGAGGTGTTAGAAATGTATATGCGGATTAAAGAATTTGCCGAGTTCTGCGGTGTGAGTGTGCGCACACTTCATTACTATGACGAAACCGGACTTTTAAAGCCCGCCGGGGTAGACGAACACACAGGCTACCGTTTTTATGATGAAACTTCACTTCTTCGTATGCAGGAGATCCTCTTTTACCGTGAACTTGATTTTTCTTTAAAGAGCATCAGTGAAATTCTGTCATCTCCGGACTATGACAAAGAAAAGGCATTCTCTGAGCAGAAAAAACTTTTAATAATCAAAAAAACACGGTTGGAAAAACTTATTTCTGCCATTGACAATGCTATGAAAGGAGAAACTGTTATGAGTGCATTTGACAACAGTGAATTTGAAAAGTATAAAACAGAGGCAAAAGAAAGATGGGGCAAAACAGATGCCTACCGTGAATATGCCGAAAAGAGCAAAGATTACACCAAGGAAAATTTCACTTCCCTTACTGACGGACTGAACTGTGTTTTCTCAGAGTTTTCCGCACTGGTGAAAGACGGCAAAAGCCCCGATTCGCCCGAGGCACAAAGCCTTGTGAAAAAACTGCAGAACTACATCACCGAAAACTGCTACACCTGCACAAAAGAAATTCTCGCAGGCCTCGGACAGATGTATGTTCTTGACGAGCGTTTCAGAAACAACATTGACAAAAACGGTGACGGAACTGCCCGGTTTGTGAGCGAAGCGGTAAAGATTTATTGCAGTTGAACAAGTCATATAACAGAAATAACCCCACCGATTTTTGCGGTGGGGTTGATTGTTTTATTTGAAAATTTTGCCGAACAGTTCTGTGAGCCAATCAATAAGCACCATATATCACAATTTCATATCAATCGGAGCCTTTTTCCTTGTTGTATCAATACATTAAAAAGTATACTGTAAAAAAGTCCCGACATTGAAAAAAATATTGAAAAATATGGAAATCTCAAAAACATTGTGATATAATGTTTAATCATTATATCTAAAGTACAGAATACACTGAAATTCTGCCGGAAAGGAAAAGACTATGGATATCATCAAAGCAGCCGATAGAATGAAAAATGTACACTCAGACATCAGAGGTCCCTTGTTCGTTGAAGCAATGGAAATGCGTGCAAGAGGCATCGATGTTCTCAGACTCAATACAGGTAACCCTGCAACTTTCGGTTTCAAACTTCCCGAAAGCCTTGCAAATGCCCTTAAAGGTAACGAGCAAAAAGGCGTTGCATACTGCGACTTCAAGGGTATGCCCGACGCAAGAGAAGCAATCTGCGAATACGAAAAGAGCAAGGGTATTGAAGGAATTGTTCCCGACGATGTGTTTATCGGTAACGGTGTCAGCGAAGTTGTAAACTTTGCCCTTATGCCTCTTCTTAACGAGGGTGACGAAGTGCTTGTTCCCTCACCCAGTTACTCACTCTGGGGCAACTCCGTATATCTTGCAAGCGGCAAGCCGGTATTCTACCTCTGCGATGAAAAATCATCCTGGTATCCCGATATTGACGATATCCGCAGCAAGATTACAGCAAAAACAAAGGCTATTGTAATTATCAACCCCAACAATCCCACAGGTGCTCTCTATCCCAGAGAAATTCTTGAAAAGATTGTTGAAATTGCAAGAGAAAACGAACTTATCATTTTCTCTGACGAAATCTATGACAGACTTGTTATGGACGGACTTCAGCACATTTCAACAGCATCACTCGCTCCCGATATTCCCGTTGTTACAATGAACGGTCTTTCAAAGTCTCACCTTGTATGCGGTTTCCGTTGCGGATGGATGGTACTCAGCGGCCCGAGACATCTCACAGAAGAATACCGCAAGGGTATTATTCAGATGACCTCACTTCGTCTTTGCGCAAACACTCTTCCCCAACTTGTTATTCCCGCTGCCATTGCCGATATGGAAACTCCCCGTTCAATGGTTGCCCCCGGCGGAAGAATTTACGAGCAGAGAGAAGCAACCTGCTCAGAACTTGAAAAAATTGACGGCATAACCTTTGTTAAAAACAGTGCCGCATTCTACCTGTTCCCGAAACTTGACACAAAGAAATTCAACATTACAGACGACAAAAAGTTTGCCTGGGATCTTCTTCACGCAACAAACATTCTTCTTATCCCCGGCAGCGGCTTTGACTGGAAAGAGCCCGACCACTTCCGTATTGTAATGCTCCCCGAAGCAGAGGAAATGAGAAGCGCCATGAAGCGTATGGGCGAATTCCTTGACGGTTATCATCAGAAATAAGCATAAAAAGCAAATGATATATTTACATTGACAAAAACCCCACCGATTTCTCGGTGGGGTTTAAGCTTTAAGTTAAGCGATTAACTTATTTGTTTGCAATAGATGCCTGAGGTGTAACGAAGAAATGTAGTAATTGGCAATTAGAAATTACTATAATTTTATGTTAAATGATATTGGTTGTAAGTGTTTTGAAAATGCATTTTTTCTTGGTTTAACGGTTACATTTTTGCTAGATAAATTTAATTCTCCGATGATATTCAAGTCTATAGTTTCTGGTAAATCTGCTTTAAAGATTTCTTTACCGTTAATATCTATAACAGAAAGCAACGGAAGGTAGTTCCCATTATCCAAAAATCTAAGATAAATTTTAGCAACGCCTTTTGCGGATTTCTTTTCCTTAAAAAGCATCAGCATTTCTGCACCTTTTTGTGCTTCTAAAAATGAGTTTTCAATGATTTCACAATTTTTTTGTGAATCATACAGTTTCAGCAAAGTATATTTAATTTTTTCAAATATGTAATCGTTGTTTTCTATTTTATTATAATCACATTGACTTACACCAACATTACAATATCTAAACCACGGATGATAACAGTCTATCTTATCACTCAACTCAATTTTCTCATCAGGCATTGTTGTAAAGTTTATATATAAATGGTCAAATTCACCTAATGAGAATCCTTGTTCTCTTAATTTCATAACAACTCGATGCAATTGAACATTAAGCGATTTATTTGTAAATCCAATATATTTATCGACTTCTGCACTTTTATATAATCTAATATCGCTTATTACTTTCATTATAGCACCTCCAAGAAAACCGATTAACTGAACTTACCTTTTGTAATATTATATCACACTAAATTATTTATTGTCCATAATTAGAACACAAAAACTCCCCATATTCTTTCGAATACGGGGAGTTGATTGCTTGTTTAATAGCTGTTATACAGCTACAACATTAGAAGGAGAAGTAGCGAGAACCCTTGATATTACTAGGGGTTCAGCTTAATTCCTTCATCCCTTGATAGCTGCCTGAGCTTCTGCAAAGCTCGTTATATGAGATTCTGTTTCGTTCGTTCAGGAACAGTCTCCATTCTGATTTTTTGCTTTTTGTCATTCTTGGAATAACTATCACACTCCTTTTTACTGTTGCGTTTCGGGTTGATTTCTGAAGATTTTTTTCTCTGTAAGGTGTTTTATTTTGTCTGCAGGGTAATTTCATTAACTACATATCAAAAACCGGTTTTTACCGTTTCACCCGAAATAGTTCCTGCCCCGGAATCTCACCGCAGCGTCTTCACGCTCGCTCTTTCGAGGTCTTGGCGTAGTATCACTTTCGGACGGTCATTCAGTTGTAAAAAAATGAGCCTTTTTCGCCCTTCACCCATAAACAGTTATAAATTTCGAAAAATATTCCAATCAGCCGAAAAAAGTTGAAAAACTTTATAAATTGTTTTTTGTACATAAAAAAGAACCCCGATTTCTCGGAGTTCAAAAAATATATAAAATTTAGAATTTACGGAAATATTCAATTTCCTTCTGCATTTTTCTTAATCGTTTTGCAACGGTTCCCTGACTATTAAAGTTCAGAACCTTTGCAATTTCTTTTTGTGTATATCCGCCTTCCGTCAGCCTGAAAATGATTCTGTCTTCTTCACAAAGGCATTGTAAAAATTTCTTCTTAATATCAAGAAGCTC